>NZ_JBEUDS010000001.1:0-407194 GCF_041060555.1 Parapedomonas caeni
TGCAAACTCCACCATAACGATGAACCCGGTGGCCACCAGCGACGCCGCATTCCGGGGTGGGGCATGCCCCACCCCGGAATACACCATCGCCTACACCGGAAATTACACCACGAGCGCGGACGCTAACGGCGAGGCCGTTATGGCATTAGCGGTGATCGTGCAGCGGGAAGGCGGGCCCCAAGGGCATTTCGAAATGTTGTCAGTCTGTTGGGAGATATCTAGTGCCGGTCCGTAGACGAGGTAACAGGCTAGAGCGTTGGGAGATATCCCTGATAAAGGCGATGATCGCCGATGGTCGCTGGCCGAATGACCAAGATATTCTAGCCTATTTCACGCGTCCCACCCGGTCGATCAATCACCGTGCCATCGCCGAAATTCGCACATCTGCAAAACACGCCGGCGTTCGTTCCGCTACAGCGGATGACCTTAACGCCTTTTTATCATGGTGGCCAGAAGTCGACGCTGAAACCGGTTTGTCCCTATGTGGTGACGAATTATTGATAAAAGCGCGCGAGGCCATGATCGCGGCGGTTCATATTTTCAACAGCGCCGGACTGACCTTCCGGGCCGAATTGTTCATCGTCACGGCCGTTATTGCCTGGACCTATCTGCTACATGCTTGGTTCAAACGTGAGGGAATCGACTATCGCCACACGAAAAATCAGAATGGTCAAAGGGTGGTCATCACTACGCACAATGGTGCGGATAAATTCTGGGACTTGAGTCAGTGTTTGAAGTGTGGACGGTGCCCGATCGAGCACGGCGAAAAGGATAATTTAAATTTTCTTCTCCAATTAAGGCACGAGATCGAACATCGATCGACCAATCGAATTGACGATACTATCAGTGCTAAGCTCCAAGCCTGCTGTATCAACTTCAACGACGCGATTAAACGCCTATTCGGTTTGCAGTACGCTCTTGAACGCCGCCTGCCGATAGCTTTGCAATTCGTAGCCCTCAGTCCAGATCAGCGCGCGATATTGAAGAAGGGCGGTGGCCTGCCACGTAATGTCGAGGCCATGCTGAGTGGGTTCGAGAGCCATCTGACGCCTGAACAGCAGGCCGATCCGCGCTATGCTTTTCGTGTCTTCATGGTCGGCCGCACGGCCAACCGCTCCTCGGGCGCTGACTTGGCTGTCGAAATCGTGCCTCCCGGATCGGAAGTGGAACAGAAATTTAACATCGCTCTTAAAGAGGTCGAGAAGAAGAAATATCTGCCCGGCGAGATCGTGCATCAGATGAACGCCGAGGGTTGGGATCTATTTAATATGCATAGTCACACCAAGCTTTGGAAGAATCTGGATGCCAAGAATCATAATAAAGGCTATGGTGCTGTAGCGGTCGGGCAGACTTGGTGCTGGTATGATAACTGGATGAACCGAGTTAGGGAGGAGTGTACGCAAAATCCACATCTTTATCGGACAATGAATGCGCTACCAGAAGCGGCAAATGTTAATGGCGAGTAGATATATTGAGGACGGAATTATTGGTGGCGGCGAACTCAGAATTCTCCGGCGATGGCCTGCCATGGAACTTTCATCCAGCCCTGAGTGGAATTTCCGGGGACGGGTTTTCCGAGGATAGTATATTGATTCTTGCCCACCCCCGGTTGCCATCGGCGCGCCATCGCCGGGTGCCAAGCCGCCCTCAGGGCATCCCTCGTCGGCCCTCGTATCTCGCAATATGGTGAGCTAAGAAGCTGCCCATGGCCCGGTTCTCCGTATCGGACGCCAAGACCAACCTGTCCGGGCTGATCGCTGACGCGCTGGCCGGCGACGAGGTGGTCATCGCTCGCGGAAACGTGCCGGTGGTGCGGCTGGTGCCGGTGGTGCCGCGCGGCCGTCGCTGCTTCGGGGCGCTGCGGGGCAGGATCGCCATGGACGCGCGCTTCAACGAGCCACTGCCCGACGACGAATTTGGCGACTGGGCGGTCGGCTGAGGCCCCCCTCCGCGCTCACCCCACCCGGCCGGTGATGGTGCGCAACGGCCAGCTGACGGTGCGGACGGTGTCGGCCGCAGCGCCCCACAGCGGCGCCAGCGTCCCGGCCAGCGCCGGCAGCGGGTCGCGGCCGGTGGCGTTGCGGTAGCGCTGCACCGCCGACCAGGTGGCGAGGTAGCCCATGAACTGGTCCAGCGTCCAGGCGGCGGTCATGGTGAGGGCGGGGAAGGGCACTTCGGGGAAGCGGCGGGGGATGGTGGCATAGCCGGTCTCGATATGCCGGCGGTCGCCTGGCCAGTAGGGGCCGATGTCGCCCTGGTAGAAGGCCAGCACGGCATCGTCGATGGCGGCGTCGATGCTGGCCAGCTCATACATCACCGCGACGAACAGGCTGCCCGGCCGGCAGACGCGCGCCACCTCGTCGTAGAAGCGCGGCACATCGAACCAGTGCAGCGCCTGGGCCACCAGCACGGCGTCCACGGTGTTGCTGTCCAGCGTCGAGGCCTCCGCCGTCGACACCGAATAGTGCACCTTCGCGATATCAGGAGACAGTATACTGATTAATGTTTTGTCGGGGTCTTGGATGTCAGTAAGGGTATTCCAGAGACGGTATATCGAGTTCCCGTCGCAGCCCTTGGGCTGAACCGCCGCCCGCTGCCCGGCGGGGCTCAGGCGCCGGCGCGCGGGCGCAGGAAAATCGGCGCGTAGGTGACGACGAACAGGCCGAAGCCCAGCGACCAGGCGGCGGCGCTGATCTGCAGCGCCGTCAGGTAGGGCAGCGGCAGCAACGGCGCCGCCACCCGCAGCGCCGCCGCGACCAGCACCAGGGCATAACTGGCGCGCACCGCCCGTCCGGCGGTCAGCGCCCGGCCGCTGTGCCCCAGCGAGGCGCGGGTCATCACCGCCAGCGTCATGGTGCCGATGGCGCCGGCGGTCCAGGCATGGAGGGCGGCGGTGGTCAGGTCGCCGTGGCCGAGGCTGGCGATGCCCAGCAGGATGAAGCCCGCCGGTATCCAGGCGTATCCCAGGTGCAGGATGAGCACCAGCGCCTCGCCGCCGGTGCGCCAGCCGCGCCATCGCGCCAGCCGGGCCAGATGGGCGAGCCCGACCGCCACGAACAGGCCGGCGACCATCATGCTGGCGAGGGTCGGGCCGGTCAGGGCCGCGCCGGCGAGGCCGCCGGAGGCGGCGCCCGCGATGTCGAACGCCCAGCAGGCCAGCGCCGCCATCGTCGCCGCCAGCACCAGCCGGTCATAGCGATCGAAAGGCCGGGCCGGCCGGCTGTCGCCCTGTTTCAGCAGCCAGTTGGTGGTGAAGCTGGGCACGATGCGCCCGCCGATCAGGCTGATGAGGCCCACCAGCACGGCGACGCCGCCGCGCCAGCCCAGCCCCTGGTCGGCGACGATGCCCGACATTTCGAGATGGCTGAGCCCATTGGCAAGCGCGAGGACGCCGATCAGGACGCAGATCGGCAGGTTTCGCCAGTTGCGCGCCGGCACCACCTCGCGGATGACGAACAGATCGAGCAGGATCAGGAAGGCGGCATCAACGCCCGCCGCGATCCAGGGCTGCGGCGGCGTGCCGGTGAGCAGCAGGACGCGGCCGGCCAGCCACAACAGCGCGAACGCCGCCAGCGGCGCGCCGGCCAGCGGCAGGCGGCCGGTCCAGTTGGGAACCGCCGTGAACACGAAGCCGGCGACGACGGCGCCGCCGTAGCCGAACACCAGTTCATGACGGTGCCAGGCCAGCGGATCGATGGTCTCCGGCAGCGCCAGCACGCCCGACAGGACGGCGATCCACAGCGGCACGGCCAGACAAGCCCACACGCCGGCGCCCAGGAAAAACGGGCGGAAGCCGCCGCTGAGAAAGGGCGATTGCCCGCGGGCGGCGCGGCGGGGGCGATGTTGGACGGGACGGCGGGCGGGAGACAGGGAAGCGGTCATGGCGAAAGTCCTGTTGCGTCGGCGGGCGGGAACGGGGTCAGGCCGGCGACATTGCCGCCTGGTCCAAGTCAGTCCGGTCCATGTCAGTCCGGTCGAGGCCGCGCGTGATCATGAACCGCAGGGCGTCGCGCGTCGGATCGCTGCTTTGCTGGAGAACGCCCATCAGTTTGAGCCAGTCGTCCGGCGGCGCGTCCTGGGTGAAGCCGACGCAATAGCGCGCGGCAAGCGCCATCGGGTCATGGTTTTGCCGGGCGCCGGCCGCGTGCAGTCGGGTCATCAGCGGCGTATCGTCGCGCAACAGCGCGTGCAGCAGGTCCGGCTGTTGATCCAGATGCGCGAGAATCTCGCCGAGCATGACCGGACCTACTGCACAAGAGGCGAGTCGGGCCCGGCCAGGGCAACACCCTCGATCACGGCCGCCGCCGCCAGCCGCTGGACATAATGCCGGCTGGCGACCTGCCGCACCCGCTCGTCGAGGAAGGCGGCGATCGGCGCCGCCACCAGATCGAAGGGCAGCACGGCGCCCTCGACCCGCCTGTCGAGCCGGACCACGTGGACGCCATAGCGGGTTTCCACCGGCGATGGCGCGATCACGCCCACCGGCAGTGTTGCCAGCGCCCGCTCGAACTCGGGCACGGTCTGGCCGGGGCCGATCTGCCCCAGCGCGCCGCCGACCCCGGCCGACGGGCAGTCGGAGTGGGCGCGGGCGAGGTCGGCGAAGCGCTCCGGCTGCGTTCGCAGCAGCCCGATCAACCGCGCCGCCTCGGTGCGGGCAACCGCCCGGGCGGCGCCGTCGCGCGGATCGCAGGCGAGCAGGATATGCGCCGCCAGATGCAGATCGGGCGACCGGAAACGCGCCTGGTTGGCCTCGTAGTAGCGGCGGCATTCGTCAGGGGTGGCGCTGGGCACCGCGACCTGCTGCTCGATCAGCCGCCGGATCAGGGCCTCCTCCGGGGTCTCCTCGCGGCCGTCGTCGTCGCGCGCCGGCGCCGCCTCAACGCCCAGCCGCGCCGCCTCATCGAGCAGCAGCTGCCGGATCACCAGCGCCATCGCCGCCTGGCGCCGGGCCTCGATCAGCGACGCGGCGGGGTGAAACTGGGCCTCCTGCGCGATGGCCGCGCGCGGGATCTCCCGGCCGTTGACGCTAACGGGTCGCATGGGGCCGCCCGATCGTGCCGGCGGGCTTGCGGGTGCGGACCACCTGATAGCCGCGACGGCCCAGATACCACACCGGCGCGCTCAGCATGTGCACCAGCCGCGTGAACGGAAACACCAGGAAGATGGTCAGGCCCAGCAGCAGGTGCGCCTTGAAGATGGGGTGGGCATCGGCCACCAGCACCGCCGCGTCGGGCCGCAGGGTGAGGATGTGCTGCGCCCAGGTCATGAAACGGACCATCTCGTGGCCGTCGAGGTGGGTCGCCGAGATCGGGATCGTCGCCAGCCCGAGGGTCAGCTGCGCCCACAGCAGCAGCAGGATGGCGATGTCGGAGACGCTCGACGTGCGCCGGATGCGCGGATCGAACAGCCGCCGGTGGGCGAGCAGCGAAATCCCGATGAAGCAGGCGACACCGGCGATCCCGCCGGCGACGATGGCGAGCAGCTGCTTGGCGCCATGGCTGATGCCCAGCGCGTCGAACACCTGGATCGGCGTCAGCAGGCCGAAGAAATGGCCGACGAAGATAACCAGGATGCCGACATGAAAGAGGTTGGAGCCCCAGATCAGCTGGCGTCGCCGCAACAGCTGGCTGGAGCCGCTGCGCCAGGAATATTGCTCCCGCTCGAAGCGGATGATGCAACCCAGCGCCATGACGCTCAGCGCGATGTACGGGTAGACACCGAACAGCAGCGTGTCGAGCATGTTGACCTCCTCAGGCGCGTGTCACCGGGTGTGGGGGCAGGAAGGGTGGAACATCGGCGGATGCCGGGCATGCCGGGCCGGGGGCGCCGGCGCCGCCCATGAAGGTGACGGCGGCGTCCTCCCAGGCGCGATCGAGCGCGGCAAGATCGGCGGGGTCGTCCTCGTGCGGCGTCACCAGCGGCTCGACCCCGGCCGGCGGCGACTCCGCCAGCGCGCACAGCGCCTCGAAAACCGCCGCGTAGGGACTGTCTCGTCGCGCCAGCCGGGTGGCGAGCGCGTCGAGGATATGGGCCGTCTGCCCCAGCAGCTCGGCGGCGGCGTCGCCGGGCAGCAACGACAGGAACTCCAGGAACAGCGGCAGATAGTCGGGCAGTTCGCGTTCGGTCATCGCCAGGCCGTGGCGTTCGTACAGTGCCAGCAGGTCGGTCATTGCCTGGCCGCGATCGCGGCTCTCGCCGTGAATATGCTCGAACAGGTGCAGGGACAGCGACCGGCTGCGATCGAACAGCAGGACGTAATTTTCCTGCAACGTGTAGAGATCGTCGCCGGCCAGCCGCACGACAAGGGCGTCCAGGGCCCGCCGGGTGCGACGGCCGAGGCCGGCCTCCTCGCGCACGCAAGCGGCAATCGCCGGCAGCGCCGCCTGAAGCTCGTCGGTGGGGTAAAACAGCAGCGCCGCAAGCGCCTTGTAGACCGGACGTGGCATCACCGCACCTCCATCGGCGTGCGCGCCCGGCGCGGCTTGCCGAACAGCGTCGGCGCGGTCTCGCCACCGGAACAGCCGTTGCCGAAACTGAATCCGCAGTCGCCGCGCAGCGCATAGGCATCCTCGCCGGTCTCGCGGTGGGCGGTGGGAATGACAAAGCGGTCCTCGTAGTTGGCGATCGCCATGATGCGGTACATCTCGTCGATCTGGGCGGGGGTCAGACCGACGCGATCGCACAGCGGCAGGTCGATCCGGCCGGCCAGCGTCCGTGTGCGCATATAGGCGCGCATGGCCAGCATGCGCTCAAGCGCCCGCACGACCGGCGGCTCGTTGCCGGCGGTCAGCAGGTTGGCGAGATAGCGCACGGGGATGCGCAGGCTGCGAACGTCGGGCAGCTCGTCGGCGAGCGCGATCTGGCCGGCCTCGGCCGCCGACTGGATCGGCGACAGCGGTGGCACATACCAGACCATCGGCAGCGTGCGGTATTCCGGATGCAGCGGAAACGCCACCTTCCACTCCATCGCCATCTTCCACACCGGCGAGCGGCGGGCGGCCTCCAGCCACGCGTCCGGCACGCCGTCGGCGCGCGCCTGCGCCCGCACCGCCTCGTCATGGGGATCGAGAAACACATCGAGCTGGGCCTGGTGGAGATCGGCGGGGTCTGGCGTCGCCGCGGCTCCGGCGATGCGGTCGGCGTCATAGAGCAGCACGCCGAGATAGCGGATGCGCCCGACGCAGGTCTCGGAACACACCGTCGGCTGTCCGGCCTCGATGCGCGGATAGCAGAAGATGCACTTCTCCGATTTGCCGCTCGACCAGTTGTAGTAGATTTTCTTGTACGGGCAGCCGGACACGCACATCCGCCAGCCACGGCACTTGTCCTGGTCGATGAGGACGATGCCGTCCTCCTCCCGCTTGTAGATCGCACCCGATGGGCAGGCGGCGACGCAGGTGGGGTTGAGGCAGTGCTCGCAAAGGCGTGGCAGGTACATCATGAAGGTGTTTTCAAACGCGCCGTAGATGTCTTTCTCGACGCCGGCGAAATTGTAGTCGGCCGATCGCTTGGCGAACTCGCCGCCCAGTATCTCCTCCCAGTTCGGCCCCCAGTTGATCTTTTCCATGCGATCACCGGTGACCAGCGAGCGCGGCCGGGCGGTGGGCGCGGCACGGGATTCCGCCGACGCCTGGAGGTGTTCGTAGTCGAAGGTGAAGGGTTCGTAATAGTCGTCGATTTCCGGCAGGTCGGGATTGGCGAAAATCTTGGCGAGAATCCGCCATTTCGACCCCATGCGCGGCTCCAGGCCGCCACCGCGGGTGCGGCGCCAGCCGCCGTTCCAGCGGTCCTGGTTCTCCCAGTCGCGCGGATAGCCGATGCCGGGCTTGGTCTCGACATTGTTGAACCAGGCGTATTCGACGCCTTCCCGGTTGGTCCAGACATTCTTGCAGGTCACGGAGCAGGTGTGGCAGCCGATGCACTTGTCGAGATTGAGCACCATGCCGATCTGGGCGCGAATTTTCATGGTCGTCTCTCCTCAGCGGACCGGTGCCGCGCGATTGCCGGCCGCCGGCGCGCCTTCAAGCCAGTCGACGAACGGCAGTCGCCGGACGATGACGAACTCGTCGCGGTTCGACCCCACGGTGCCGTAATAGTTGAAGCCGTAGGATTGCTGGGCATAGCCGCCGATCATGTGGGTGGGCTTCAGCGTCGTTCTGGTGACGGAGTTGTGGATGCCGCCGCGCTGGCCGGTCACTGGCGACCCCGGCGTGTTGATGATCTTTTCCTGCGCGTGGTACATGAACAGCGTGCCTTCCCGCATCCGCTGCGACACCACCGCGCGGGCGACCAGCGCGCCGTTGCTGTTGTAGGCCTCCACCCAGTCGTTGTCGGCGATGCCGGCCCTTGCCGCGTCGACCTCGCTCAGCCAGACCACCGGGCCGCCGCGATTGAGGGTCAGCATCAGCAGATTGTCGGTGTAGGTGGAATGAATGCCCCATTTCTGGTGCGGGGTGATGAAATTGAGGATGACCTGCGGTCCGTCGCCGCCGCGCGCCTTGATCTCCGGCGAGATGGAACGGGTGTCGATGGGCGGACGGTACACGCAGAAGCCCTCGCCGAAGGCCCGCATCCACAGGTGATCCTGATAGAGCTGCTGACGGCCGGTCAGCGTTCGCCAGGGGATGCGCTCGTGCACGTTGGTGTAACCGGCATTGTAGCAGACATGTTCGGACTCCAGACCCGACCAGGTGGGTGAGGAGATGATCTTGCGCGGCTGGGCGACGATATCGCGGAAGCGGATCTTCTCGTCCTCCTTGGGCAGCGCAAGATGGCGATGGTCGCGCCCGGTTGTCTGCGACAGCGCCTGCCATGCCTTGACCGCGACCTCGCCGTTGGTCTCCGGCGCCAGCGCCAGGATGACCTCGGTGGCATCGACGTCACTGTCGATACGGGGCAGCCCCTCGGTGGCACCGGGCTCGCTGACGGCGCCGTTGAGCCGCTTCAGGAACTCGACCTCGTGCTCGGTGTTCCAGCCGATACCCTTGCCGCCGTTGCCGAGGCTGGTCATCAGTGGCCCCAGCGCGGTGAACCGCTTGTAGACATTGGGGTAGTCGCGCTCGACCACGGCAATCTGCGGCATCGAGCGACCCGGTTCGGGAGGCGCGTCGCCGCGTGCCCAGTCGGCCACGTCGAGCGGCTGGGCGAGTTCGCCTGGCGTGTCGTGAAGGATGGGCGACAGCACGACGTCGGTTTCCACGCCCAGCACTTCGGGTGCCACCAGCGAGAATTTGCGGGCGATGGCCTTGTAGATGTCCCAGTCGCTGCGGCACTCCCACAGCGGATCGACCGCCGCCGTCAGCGGGTGGATGAACGGGTGCATGTCGGAGGTGTTGAGGTCGTTCTTCTCGTACCAGGTGGCGGTGGGCAGCACGATGTCGGAATAGACGCAGGTGGTCGACATACGGAAGTCGAGCGTCACCAGCAGGTCGAGCTTGCCCTGTGGCGCCTCGTCGTGCCAGGCCACCTCGCGCGGCCGCGTCTGGCCGGTTTCTCCCAGATCCTTGCCCTGCACGCCGTGGGCGGTGCCAAGCAGGTGCTTGAGGAAATATTCGTGGCCCTTGCCGCTGGAGCCGAGCAGGTTGGAGCGCCAGACGAACATGTTGCGCGGCCAGTTGTCGGGATGGTCGGGGTCGGTGCAGGCAAAGCGCAGCGCCCCGTTGGCGAGCTGGGCCGCCACATGGGCCTTCGGGTCGCCGCCAGCGGCCCTGGCCTCGCGCCCGACATCCAGCGGGTTGCGCTGCAGTTGCGGCGCCGACGGCAGCCAGCCCATGCGCTCGGCACGCACATTATAGTCGATCAGGCTGCCGTCCCAGTCGCCGGCGGGCGCGGTGGGCGACAGGATGTCGTCGATGCGCAGGGTCTCGTACCGCCACTGGTCGGTGTGGGCGTAGAAGAACGACGTCGAATTCATCTGGCGCGGCGGCCGGCTCCAGTCGAGCGCGAACGCCAGCGGCAGCCAGCCGGTCTGTGGCCGCAGTTTCTCCTGGCCGACATAGTGCGACCAGCCGCCGCCGGACTGGCCGACGCACCCGCACATCACCAACATGTTGATGATGCCGCGGTAGTTCATGTCCATGTGGTACCAGTGATTGAGGCCGGCCCCCAGGATGACCATGGACTTGCCCCGGGTCTGCTCGGCATTGCTGGCGAAGGCGCGGGCGGTGGCGATGATCTGCTGCCGCGCGACGCCGGTGATCCGTTCCGCCCACGCCGGCGTGTAGGGCACCATGTCGTCATAGTCGCAGGCCACGTGCTCGCCGCCGAGGCCGCGATCAAGGCCGTAGTTGGCGACCAGCAGATCGAACACGCTTGCCACCAGCGCATCACCGTCCGCCAGCGCCAGCCGCTTCACCGGCACCCGGCGCATCAGCACGTCGGGGTCGTCGGTGCCGGCGAAGTGATCGTGCTGCAGATTGCCGAAATAGGGGAAGCCTACTTCCACCACATCGTCGCGGATGTCGATGAGCGACAGGCGCAGCGCGGTGTCGTCGCCGCGCCCGGATTTTTCCTCCAGATTCCACTTGCCCTGTTCCCCCCAGCGGAAGCCGATCGCCCCGTTGGGCACGACGAGGTCACCGCTGCGTTCGTCATAGGCGACGGTCTTCCAGGCGGCGTTGTTGGTTTCACCCAGCTGGTGGGTGAAGTCGCTGGCGCGCAGCAGGCGTTCGGGCACCAGTCGCCCGTTCCGGTCGGGCGCCAGCCGGACCAGCATCGGCATGTCGGAGTATTGGCGCACATAGTCGCGGAAATAATCGGGCTGCCGGTCAAGATGGAACTCCCGCAGGATCACATGGCCAAACGCCATGGCGAGGGCGGCGTCGGTGCCCTGTTTGGGGTGAAGCCACAGGTCGGCGAATTTCGAGGCTTCCGAATAGTCGGGGCAGATGACCACCGACTTCGCGCCCTTGTAGCGGACCTCGGTGTAGAAATGTGCGTCCGGGGTGCGGGTCTGCGGCACGTTGGAGCCCCACAGGATCAGAAAGCCGCTGTTGTACCAGTCGGCGCTTTCCGGCACGTCGGTCTGCTCGCCCCAGGTCTGCGGGCTGGCCGGCGGCAGATCGCAGTACCAGTCGTAGAAGCTCATGCAGACGCCGCCCAGCAGCGACAGGTAGCGGGAGCCGGCGGCGTAGGAGACCATCGACATCGCGGGGATTGGCGAAAAGCCGACCACCCGGTCGGGGCCGTGGCGCCGGATGGTATAGGCGTTGGCGGCGGCGATGATCTCGGTGATCTCGTCCCAGTCGGCGCGCACGAAGCCGCCATGGCCGCGAATGGAAATATAGGAGTCCCGCACGGCCGGCGTCTCGACGACCGAGGCCCAGGCCGCCACGGGCGTCAGATTGGCACGGGCGGCGCGCCAGGCCTTGAGCAGGCGACCCCGGATCAGCGGGTATTTCACCCGGTTGCCGCTGTAGAGATACCAGGAGTAGCTGGCGCCGCGCGAACAGCCGCGCGGTTCGTGGTTGGGCAGGTCGGGGCGGGTGCGCGGGTAATCGGTCTGCTGGGTCTCCCAGGTGACGATGCCGCCCTTGACGTAGATCTTCCACGAACACGAGCCGGTGCAGTTGGCGCCGTGGGTGGAGCGCACCACCTTGTCGTGCTGCCAGCGCTGGCGATAGCCGTCTTCCCAGCGCCGGTCCTCCCGCGTGGTGACGCCGTGGCCGTCGGCGAACGTCTCCGGCAGCCGGCGGAAGAAGGTGAGGCGGTCAAGCAGGTGGCTCATGGCTCGGGCTCCGTGGGGATGGTCCGCTGGGCGAGGGGCGCGGCTACTGCGCCGGTTGCGGCGACGGGGGACGGGCGGGCCTGCTTTCGATGTCCCACAGCAGGCTGCCGCGGCGCACATACAGCGCCCAGGTCAACAGCGCGCAGCTGGCGTAGAAAATCAGGAAGCCCCACAGGGCGGCGTCCGGCGCGCCGGTGAGCGTGATCGCCGTGCCGTAGCTCTTGGGGATGAAGAAGGCGCCGTAGGCGGCGATCGCGGACGTGAAGCCGGTGATGGCGGCGGATTCCTTTTCCGCCTGCCGGCGCTGGTCGTCGGGCGCCTTGTGCGGCTCCAGCCGCGCGATTTCCTTGCGCATGATGTTGGGAATCATCTGGAAGGTGGAGGCATTGCCGACGCCGGTGAGGAAGAACAGCACCAGGAAGCAGGCGAAGAAACCGGCGAAGTTGGCGAGATGCAGGAAATAGAGCACACCCAGCACGCCGCCGATCAGGCCCGCGAATACCACCAGCGTGACGCGCGCGCCGCCGAAGCGGTCGGCGATCCAGCCGGTGGCGGCGCGGCTGGCGGCGCCGACCAGCGGCCCCACCCAGGCATAGGCCAGCGCGTTGACCTCGGGGAATGTCGCCTTGATCAGCAGCGGCAGGGCGGCGGAAAAGCCGATGAACGAACCGAAGGTGCCGGTGTAGAGCCAGCACATCAGCCAGTTGTGGCGTCGGGTGAAGATCACCGACTGCTCCGCGAACGACGCCTTGGCCGAGGCGATGTCGTTCATGCCGAGCCAGGCCAGCAGGCTGGACGCGATAATGAAGGGAATCCAGACGAAGCCGGCGTTCTGCAGCCAGAGCCGGGTTTCAACGCCCTTGTCCAGGCCCGTCAGCGGCTCGCCGCCCAGGCTGCCGAACACGCCGGCGGTGATCACCAGCGGCACCAGGAACTGGACCACCGACACGCCGAGATTGCCGAGGCCGGCGTTGAGCGCCAGCGCGTTGCCCTTTTCGCTGCGCGGGAAGAAAAAGCCGATGTTGGCCATCGACGAGGCGAAGTTGCCGCCACCGAAGCCGCACAGCAGGGCGAGGCCGAGGAAGACGATGTAGGGCGTGTCCGGGTTCTGCACCGCCATGCCGATGCCGGCGGCGGGCAGCAGCAGGGACAGCGTCGACAAGGTGGTCCACAGCCGGCCGCCGAAGATCGGCACCATGAAGGAATAGAAGATGCGCAGCGTCGCCCCCGACAGGCCGGGCAGAGCCGCCAGCCAGAACAGCTGGTCGGTGGTGTAGTCGAAGCCGACCAGCGGCAGCTTGGTGACCACCACCGACCACACCATCCAGACCGCGAAGGCCAGCAGCAGCGCGGGGATCGAGATCATCAGGTTGCGCCGGGCGATGGCGCGGCCGCCGGTCCGCCAGAAGACGGGATCTTCCGGCCGCCAGTCGCCGAGCGCGCGCGGCCCCAGCCTGCCGGCCTGGGCCGGCCCGTGCACGGGCTGCATTTCCGGCAGCTCGGGCAGCGCGGTGATGCCGATGCCGCGTTCGGCCGCCCGCCGTTCCATCTGGCGGATGGACACGTGCATCCAGACCAGCGCCGTGGCGACGAGCAGGAACAGCAGCATGAAGCAGCTGGTCCAGATGCCGGTGGCGTCCAGCAGGGCGCCGAAGGCGATCGGCAGCAGGAAGCCGCCCAGGCCGCCGATCATGCCGACCAGACCGCCGACGGCGCCGACATGGTCGGGGTAATAGACCGGGATATGCTTGTACACCGCCGCCTTGCCGAGCGACATGGCGAAGCCGAGCGTGAACATCAGCACCAGGAACGGCACCAGGCCCATGGCGAGCGAGAAGCGCACATCACCGCGGAGGGTGTGCACGCTGTACGTCGCCGGCGGATAGGCCAGCAGGAACAGGCAGAGCCCGGAGACGATGAAGGTGAAGTACATGATCGAGCGGGCGCCGTAGCGGTCCGACAGATGGCCGCCATAGGCCCTGAACAGGCTGGCCGGAATCGAGTAGAGCGCCCCCAGCATGCCGGCGGCGCGGATATCGACCTTGTACACGTCGGTCAGATAATGCGGCAGCCATAGGGCCAGCGCGACGAAGGCGCCGAAGACGAAGAAATAATAGAGCGCGAACCGCCAGACCTGGATGTTCTTCAGCGGTTCAAGCTGCAGCAGCGTGCCCGGAGCCCTGCGACCTTGCGCGCGCATCCGCAACGTCTGCGGGTCGTCGCGGGTGGCCAGCCAGAAGATGATCGCCATCACCACCAGCGCCGCGGCCCAGATTTCCGCAACCCGCTGCCAGCCGAACGCCACCATGACGAACGGCGCCAGGAACTTGGTGACGGCGGCGCCGACATTGCCGGCCCCGAACACGCCCAGCGCCGTGCCCTGCTGCTGGGGGGGGTACCAGCGCGAGACATAGGCGATGCCGACCGCGAACGAGCCGCCGGCGATGCCGACGCCCAATGCCGCGACCAGCAACTGGCCATAGCTCTGGGCGTGGGTGAGCGCCCAGGTGGCGGCCGCCGCGGCCAGCATCACCAGGGTGAAGACGCGTCGCCCGCCATACTGGTCGGTCCAGATGCCCAGCACGACGCGGATCAGCGAGCCGGTCAGGATCGGGGTGCCGACCAGCAGGCCGAACTGCGTGTCGCTGAGGCCGAGTTCAGCCTTCAGTTCGATGCCGATGATGGCGAAGATCGTCCAGACGGCGAAGCAGACCGTGAACGCGAGCGTGCTAACGCCGAGAATGCGGGATGGCTCGCCCGGTCCGGCGCCCTCGACATGATCCATGTTGCCCTCCACCGGCCTGCATGTCAGCGGCAGATGACCGATGTTGACGACAGCGAAGATCGAGATGAATCAGGAATTTGGCTGTCGGGAAAAATGCAAGCGGCCAGTTGATGACGGGGGCATGCAGGGCGCGCCAGTGTATGTGACGTTCTTGCGTATGAGGGTTTGCCTACTTGATTCTCATCAAGTGGTGCTGGAAACTGGCGGCAGCGGAAATGGAATAACACGAGAGGCTGCCCATGCGTTCCGACGATATGCCGCTGATTCGCGATCTGCCGCTGTTCCGGTCGATGGACGACTCTTCGTTCGAGGAGATGGCGGGTCTTGCCTATCTGCAGCGTTTTCCGCAGGGCGTCGATCTGATCACCGAGGGCGATCCCGCCGATTTCCTCCACGTCGTGGTTGATGGCAGCGTCGAGCTTTTTGCCGGCTGGAACGACCGCGAGGCGAGCATGGCAGTGGTCGTGCCGGTGAACACCTTCATTCTGGCAGCGGTTATCCGTGACAGTCCCTACCTGATGTCGGGGCGCACACTGGAGGCTTCCCGCCTGCTGCTGATCCCGGCGGAGGTCGTGCGCAAGCTGTTCCGCACCGACAGCGGCTTTTCCCGCGCCATTGTCGATGAACTGGCGGGCTGCTACCGCGGCCTGGTGCGGGAAAGCAAGAACCTGAAGCTGCGCAGCAGCATCGAACGCCTGGCCAATTATCTGCTGGCCCAGCAACGGGCGCAGGGCGAGCGGGAACACGTCACCTTGCGCTACGAAAAGCGCGTGCTGGCGTCATTGCTCGGGATGACGCCGGAGAATCTCTCCCGCGCCTTCGCCACCCTCGGGCCCTATGGAGTCGAGGTGGACGGACGCACCGTCCGCCTCAGCAAACCCCGGGATCTGCGGGTTCTGGCCAAGCCATCGCCGCTGATCGACGGGCGCGGCGGCGACTGGGGCGCCAACCGGCCGGATCATTGACCGGCCACGGGTATACTGACCTGATTGCGGAAATCCCCCCGGTCCGCCATGAGCCCCGGATCGCGTGTTGGCCGTCATCCCCGGGCTTGACCCGGGGATCCGCGGAGCAGGTTTCCGGCCGCGTCGCCCTGTCCGGTCGGAGCAGTCTCGGCGTGGATGGCCGGGACACGCCCGGCCATGACGTGAGGAACGCGAGAGAACAGGTATACTGTCCCCGGGAAATCCCCCCACTGTCCCCGGAAATCAGTCCCCGGAAATCCCGCCCGGAAATCCCGAAGATCGGGGCGCGGCGACGGTTCGGGATCAAACATGGATCAATGCTCCGAGAGAAGGCCCTGCCAGTTCTGGCCGCCGTAATAGAAGCCGAGAATGATCGCCTGCTCGTCGGTCACCGTGAAAGCGATGGTCACGCGCCGCTCAAAGCCCACGGTGCGAAGGCCGGGGCGAATATCGTCACGCAGCGTCCCGCGTTCGGAAGCGATATCGAAGCCGCGCACATAGGTCTCAAGCCGGTCGATATAGCCAAGCGCGATGTCGGGTGATGCGGCGTCGGCAATCCATTCATACAGGGATAGAAGATCGGCCCGCGCTTCGGGCGATAGAATGACAATGCGGCGCTTCACGTCTAGCCTTTCGTCCGCTCCGCATGACGGGCGCGCACGCTGGCGAACGCATCATCGACGCTGACGCCGCGCGAAGGATCGGCTTTCATGGCATCGAAACTCGGAGCCACCTGATGCTGGAGCCAGCGCCCGATCGCCTCATCTCGTTCTTTCAGAGCGCGGATACCGGCACGGACCACTTCGCTCGCCGAGGCATAATCGCCCGCATCGACCTTTGCGTCGATAAACGCCGCCTGATCGCTCGGCAGGCTGATGGTTCTTTTCTCGATGGTCGCCATGATGCACCTCCAATGTCCATCATATCATGCGGTATGAATTATTCATACCGCAAAGTCGATAGGGTAAGTGCCTCAATTACCGGGAATATGCCCTAAGAACGGCTTCTACCCCTCATATCGAGGATTAAGCCGATGGTGGAGATAGGAAACCAAACTTTCGGGGACAGTACGCTCATTTCGATTTCCAGTGCGATTTCCGGGGACAGTGCACCATTCAGGCCGCATTCCCGGCGAATGCCCGGAGCGGCTTTCCAATAAGTAGTCCTCCGCCCCCCGCCCGTTGATTGCGGTTTTGGCAACAATCGCGTGCGGAAAATCCGTTTGTCCGGCGTGGCAGGCGCGCTCATGCTGTTCCCCGGTCGCCAACGCAGGGCGACAACGCAGGTCGCCAACGCGCAGGGCGCGCGGGATGCGCGCGGTCATCAAAACAGCGCGCGGGATGTGCGCGCATCAGAACAGCGCGCGGCGTGCGTCTTACAAGAGCAGCGCGGGGCGTGCGCGCCCATCGCGCGGGATCACAACGGGATCGGCGAAAAGCCGGGCCGAACGGAACGACAGGGGAGGGTTATGGAGCCGATCAGGAGTCTCGTCGGGGCGGAGTTTCCGCTGTTCGCGTTCAGTCATTGCCGCGACGTGGTGGCGGCGGTCAGCCGCGCCGGCGGCTTCGGCGTGCTGGGCGGCAGCAGTTTCACGCCGGAAACGCTGGAACAGGAACTGGCGTGGATCGACGCGCATGTCGACGGCAAGCCCTACGGCGTCGACATCCTGATCCCCGAGCACCAGACGCTGGGCAGCGATGTCGGCATCGACGCGCTGCTGGCGCGCATCCCCACCGGCCACCTCGACTTCACCGTCGACCTGCTGGCCCGCCACCAGATCAAGGCCGGCCGCGACGACGTGGTGACCCGCGATCTGCCGGCGACCCTGCCGGAGGTGGGCGAGGCGTTGATGGACGTGGCGTTTCGTCACCCGATCCGGCTGATCGTCAACGCGCTGGGCATCGCGCCATCGTCGATGATCGCGCGGGCCCGCCAGGCCGGCGTGCCGGTGGGTGCGCTGGTGGGCGCCAGGGAACACGCCATCCGCCAGGTCAACGCCGGCGTCGATCTCATCGTCGCCCAGGGCGGCGAGGCCGGCGGCCACTGCGGCGAGGTCTCCACCCTGGTGCTGGTGCCGGAGGTGATCCGCGCCATCGCGCCGATCCGCCCGGTGCCGGTGCTGGCGGCCGGCGGCATCATGACCGGCGGCCAGATGGCCGGCTGCATGGCCATGGGCGCGGCCGGGGTATGGACCGGATCGGTGTGGCTGGCGACCTCGGAGGCGGAAACCGGCGAGGCCTTCCGCGACAAGATGATCGCCGCCACCTCGCGCGATACCATCCGCTCGCCCAGCCGCACCGGCAAGCCGAGCCGGCAGCTGAAATCCGCCTGGCACGAGGCGTGGGACGGGCCGGCCAGCCCCGGCGCGCTGCCGATGCCGATGATGTCGATGATCAGCCTGCCGACCTTCCGCGCCATCGACAAGGCGGCCGAGAGCGGCAACGCCAAGGCGCGCGAGCTGGTGAGCTACTGGGTCGGTCAGGGCGTCGGGCTGGTGGACAGCGTGCGCTCGGCGACCACGGTGGTGCAGGAGTTCAAGCAGGACTTCGCCGACGCGGTGGGCCGGCTGGTCGATCTGGCGGGCGCGTAGGCGGGGGCGATGGGTACGGTTTCCGCTTCTGAAAACACTGGCGCCGCAGCCGGCGGCGACCATCCGCTGGCCGGGCTGTTCGCGCCGCGCGCCATCGCCATCGTCGGCGCCTCGGCGACCTCGCCGTGGACGCAACTCACGCTCTCCGGCCTGCACGGCTATGGCTATGAGGGCGCGGTCTATTGCGTCAGCCGGTCGGCGGCGTCGGTCGGCGGCTATCCGGGCTTCCCCTCCTGCCAGGCCATCGGCCGGCCGGTGGATGTCGCCTTCCTGTGCGTGCCGCAGGACGGCGTCCTGGCCGCGCTGGACGACGCGGCGGCCGCCGGCATCCGCAACGCGGTGGTGCTGTCGTCGGGCTATGCCGAAGTGGGCGGGGCGGGCATCGACGCGCAGGCGGCGCTGCTGGCCCACGCCCGCGCGCGGGGGATGCGGCTGTGGGGGCCCAACACGCTGGGCTTCAACAACATCGCCGCGCGCGCCTCGGTGTCGGCGATCCCCGCCGTGCTGCCGGTGCTGTCGCCGGCGCTGCTGCCGGCCATCGCCATTGTCAGCCAGAGCGGCGCCACGGCGTCGGAACTCTATGAGTTCGCCCACAGCCAGAATATCGCCACCAGCTTCGTTGCCGCCACCGGCAACCAGGGCGACATCACGCTGTCGGACGTCATCGATTATCTCGTCGACGATCCACGGACGCGGGCGATCGCGGTGTTCGCCGAGACCATCCGCGATCCGGCTGCCTTCGTCGCCGCCTGCACCCGCGCGCTGGCGCACGCCAAGCCGATCGTCATGCTGAAGATCGGTCGCAGCGAACTGGCCGGCGCGGTGGCGATGGCGCACACCGGCTCGCTGATCGGCGATGACCGGGTGTTTTCCGCCGTCTGCGAACGGCTGGGCATTGTGCGGGTGTTTTCCGGCGAGGCGTTGATCACCACCGCCGGGCTGCTGGCGGCGACCGGCCCGCTGGCCCGGCCGGGGCTGGCGTTCATGTCGATCTCCGGCGGCGCCTGCACGCTGGTCGCCGACGGCGCCGAGGCGGCCGGCGTTACGCTGCCGGCCTATGACGGGCCGACCCGCGCCGCGCTGGCCGAAGCGCTGCCGGGCTTTGCCGCCGGGCTCAACCCGCTCGACATCACCGGGGCGGCCGTGCGCGACCCCGGCCTGTTCGAGCGGGTGATCCCGCTGGTGGCGGGCGCGGCCGATGTCGGGCTGGTGGCGGTGGGGATGACGGTGCCCAACGGTGCCGGTCAGGGGCTGCCGGACGCGCTGGCGGCGATCGGCCGGGCGGTGGCGGTCACCGAAACGCCGGTGGTGCTGGTGCAGACCTGCATGAAGGCGCTCAACGATCTCTCGCGCGAGGCCATCGCCGACAACGGTCTGCCGCCGGTGATCACCGGCATCGAGGCGATGCTGCACGCCGTCGGCCGGGCGATGTGGTGGTCGGCGCGCAGCCGTGCCGCGCCGCCGGCGCTGCTGCTGGCCGCGCCGCCGGCGCACCCGACCGACCGGCTGGCCTCGGAGCGCGCGGTGCTCGACCATCTGGCGGCGGCCGGCGTGCCGGTGATCCCGGCGACGGTGGCGACCAGCCGGGCGGCGGCGGAGGCCTTCGCGGCGGGCCAGACCGCGCCGCTGGTGCTCAAGGTGCTGTCGCCCGACATCGCCCACAAGACCGAGGTCGGCGGCGTGCGGCTCGATGTGCCGCCGGACCAGGCGGGCGCGGCCTACGACGCGCTGCTGCGGGCGGTGCGGACGGCGCGGCCGGCGGCGCGCATCGAGGGCGTCATCCTGTCGCCGATGCGCCGGGGCGGGCTGGAGCTGCTGGTCAGCGTCAGCACCGATGCCACCTGGGGGCCGGTGCTCACCGTCGGGCTGGGCGGCGTGCTGGTGGAGGTCCTGGCCGACGCGGTGGTGGCGCCGCTGCCGGTGACCCGCGCGGACGTTGCCGACATGCTCGGGCGGCTGCGCGGCGCGCGCCTGCTGCGGGGCTTTCGCGGTGCGCCGCCGGCGGATCTCGACCGGCTGGCCGATGTCATCGTCGCCATCGCGGCGGCGGCGGTCCGGCTCGGGCCGGGGCTGGCGTCGCTGGAGATCAACCCGCTGCGGGTGGATGGCGCCACGGTGGAAGCGCTCGATGGCCTGGTGGTCTGGCAGGATGCGGAGGAAACCGATGAACACTGAGAGCGATGACGCGCCGCCGGTGACGCTGGAGCGGCCGGCGCCGCATGTGGCGCTGATCCGGCTCAATCGGCCGGCGGCGCACAACGCCATCAACGCCGCGATGGCGGCGGCGATCGAGGCGCATGTGGCGACGGTCGAGGCGGACCCGCAACTGCGCGTCGGCATCGTCGCCGCCGCCGGGCCGACCTTCTGTGCCGGCGCCGACCTGAAAGAGGTGGCGGCCGGTCGGGCGCAGCTGCTGGCCCGGCCGGAGACCGGCTTCGCCGGCTTCGTCTATGCGCGCAAGACCAAGCCGTGGATCGCCGCCGTGCAGGGCGCGGCGTTCGGCGGCGGCTTCGAGATCGCGCTGGCCTGCGACATGGTGGTGGCGGGCGAGGCGGCCCGTTTCGGCCTGCCGGAGGTGTGCCGGGGGCTGATCGCTGGCGCTGGCGGCGTCTACCGGGTGGCGCGCGCGCTGCCGCGGGCACTGGCGCTGGAGCTGGTGACCACCGGCGCGCCGATCGGTGCGCGGCGGGCCTATGAGGCCGGGCTGGTCAACGCCGTGGTGCCGACCGAGGCGGTGGTCGACGAGGCGCTGCGGCTGGCCGGGCTGATCAGCGCCAATTCGCCGCTGTCGGTGCGGGAGTCGCTGGCGGTGACGCGCGCGGCCGTCGACGGCGACGAAGCGGCGCTGCGCCAGCGCCAGGACGCGGCGATCGCCCGCGTGCTGGCCGGGCCGGACATGATCGAGGGCGCGACCGCCTTCGTCGAGAAGCGGGCGCCGCAATGGCGCAGCTGAACCCCGTGGCGGGCGACGCGACCGACGCCGCCGGCGACCTGCACGATCTGCTGCGGGAGTCGGTGCGCCGGCTGCTGGCGGCTCCCGATGCGGCGGCCGCTGCCGCCAGCGACGACCCGGCGGCGCAGGCGGCGACGTGGGAGCGGCTGGTGGCGCACGGGCTGAACACGCTGGGCCCCGACACGCTGGGCCCCGACACGCTGGGCAGCGACCCGGCGGCGCCCGATCTGCCGGCGATCCTGCTGGTGATGCAGGAACTGGGGGCGGCCGGCTGCACCGCGCCGCTGCTGCCGGCGGTGCTGGCCAACCTGGCGCTGGGCGCGGCCTCGCCGGCGCTTGCCGGCGCGCCGCTGGCGTTCAGCTTCGGCAATGGCGATGGCGACCGCAACGCCGGCACCGTGCGGTGGGCGGACGGCGTGCTGCGTGGCCGCCTGCGCTTCGTGGCGCATCTCGACATCGCCCGCACGCTGCTGGTGCTGACGCCGGACGACCGGCTGTGCGCGGTGAACGTCGCGGCGCCCGGTGTGGTGGTGACGCCGACGCCGGGTCTCGGCCGGCCGGTGCTGGCGGATGTCAGCCTCGACACGTCGCCGGTGGCGCACTGGCCGCTGGAGGGGGCGCAAGCGCAGGCGCTGCAGCGGATCGCCCGCCTGTGCCAGGCGGCCCGCGCGTTGGGGGCGGCCCGGCGCGGGCTCGATCTGGTGCTGGAGCATGTCCGCCTGCGCCGGCAGTTCGGCCAGCCGATCGGGCGGTTCCAGGCGGTGCAGCACAAGCTCGCCACCAGCCACATCCTGCTCGACGGCGCGGCCCTGCTGCTGGCCGCCGCCGGGGACGCGCACGCGACCATCCAGGCCGACGGCGGGGCACGCTGGGCGCTCACCGCCCGCGCGGCAATCGCCTTCTGCGGCCAGCATCTGCGGCAGGTGGCGCTGGAAACCCAGCACTGCTTCGGCGCCATCGGCTTTGCCGAGGAGCATCCGGCGGCCCGGCTGTTCCGCCGCATCCATGCCGACGTCGCCTCTCTGGGTGGCGTGGTGGCGGCGCGCGCCGATCTGGCGGCGCTGCTGCTGGACGGCCCGGACGATCCGTTCGCGGCCGCCGACGCGGCGGGCGACACCGCCGCCGAGCTGCGCGCACGCCTGCGCCGCTGGCTGGACGACAACTGGACCGAGGCCGACCGGCGCCGCAACCGCGGCGTGCCGTTCGCCGACCGGCACTGGGATACGGCCTTCGCGGCGACGCTTGGCGCGGCGGGCTGGACGGCGCTGGGCTGGCCGGCGTCCGCCGGCGGGCAGGCGGCCTCACCGCTGGAGCAGCTGGCGTTCTCCGAGGAACTGGCGCGGGTGGGCGCGCCCGATGGCGCGGTGGTGGCATCGAGCCGTCTGCTCGCCCCGGCGCTGATCGCCCATGGCAGCCCGATGCAGCAGGGCACGTTGCTGGCCGGCATCCGCGCCGGCACGGTGAGCGCGTGTCTGGGCTACAGCGAGCCGGAGGCGGGCTCCGATCTCGCCAGCCTGCGCACCCGGGCGGTGGCGGACGGCGCGGATTTCATCATCAACGGCCAGAAACTGTGGACCACCGACGGCCACCGCGCCACGCACATGATTTTGGCCGCCCGCACCGACCCGCAGGCGGCGACGCCGCATCAGGGCATCAGCCTGTTCATCCTGCCGATGGATACCCCGGGCATCACCGTGCAGCCGATGATGGCGATGTATGGCCATCCCTTCTGTTCGATTTTCCTCGACGATGTGCGGCTGCCGGCCAGTGCGTTGCTCGGGCCGCTGCATGGCGGCTGGGCGGTGCTGGCGACGGCGCTGGCGGCCGAGCGCATCATCATGGGCGCCTTCGCCACCCAGCTGCGCGATCTGCTGCGGCGGCTGGTGGCGGCGGCACGGCGTGACGGTCTGGCCGGCGACGCGGTGGCGCGGGATCGGCTCGGCGGCCTGGCGGCGGAGGTGGAAGCCGCCCGCCTGCTGTCGGCGCGCGCCATCGCGCTGAGCAGCGAGACGCGGCCGCCGCTGGTGGAATCGGCGATGGCCAAGGTGTTCGCCAGCGAGCTCGCGCAGAGGCTGACCGAGACCGCCATCGACCTGTTCGGCCTGGCGGCGACGCTGGAGGACGACGCGGCGGATGTGCCGGCGGATGGCCAGGTCGACCAGCTGCTGCGCAAGTCGATCATGATGGTGGTGGGGGGCGGCACCAATGAAATCCAGCGGTCCGTCATCGCCCAGCGCGGGCTTGATCTGCCGCGCTGACGCACTACGAGTTCCCAAGGAGCCTTGGCCGGTACGTGGTTCGCCGCGTGCCGGTCTTTTCTTGGGCGTGACCGCGCCCACGCGAGAAGGATTGCGCCACGCCCCGACTGTGGCAGGATGGGGTGGACCGATCGGCCGGCAAGAGCCGATGGCGCACCGGGGGAGACACGCCATGGCATCGCAGAGGCTGCCGTCGCTCAAGGGCATTGAAGCGTTTATTTCAGCCGCGCGGGCATCAAGCTTCCGTGACGCCGCCGAGCAGCTGCACCTGACGACCTCGGCGATCAGCCGGCGCATCCAGTCGCTGGAGGAGCAGATCGGCGTGGTGCTGTTCGAACGCAATACCCGTTCGGTGCGGCTGACGGCGGCGGGGCAGGACTATCTTCAGCTGCTGATGCCGGGGCTGGAGGCCATTCACAACGCCACCCGGACGATCCAGCACGGCCCGCAGGAAAATTACGTCCGCGTCGCCTGTTCATCGATGATCACCAGCCAGTGGCTCAACCCGACGCTCGCCGGCTTCCGCGAGCGCTGGCCGGATGTCAGCATCGAGGTCTATGCCCTCGATCCGCTGCAACTGAGCGCGATGACGGTGACCGATCTCGCCATCGCCACCATCAACGACGGCCAGGCCAGCGCCGGCGCGGTGCGTCTGTTCGGGATGACCTATTTCCCCATTTGCAGCGCCGAGTTGCAGGACGCGGTGCCGATCCGCGCGCCGGCGGATCTCTATGGCGTGCCGCTGATCGAATCCGGCGCGGCGCGCGATGCGTGGCCGATGTGGTTTCGCGCCGCAGGCCTCACCGGCTTTCCCTCCAAGGGCACCATCATGATCGAGGATACCGGCGCCTACATCGAGGCGGTGATCCAGGGGCTCGGTGTCGGGCTGGGCAGCGAGGAACTGACCGGCGAGAGCCTGCGGCGCGGCAGCATCCGTCGGCTGTTCGACGTCACCTGCCGCTATCCGCGCGGCGTCTATCTGCGGCGCAGCGAGAAGGCGATGGCGCGCCCGTCGGTGCGGGCGCTGCACGACTGGCTGGTGCAGGCGGCCGGCCCGGTTGTCCACTGAAGTTCAGGCCGGCCCTGGCACGGGCGTGCGCGGCCTCAGGCCCCCTGCAGCCAGGCGTCGATGGTGGGTTTCAGCGACTGGCAGACCAGCTCGACGACGAAGGCCGAGGTCGGCGGCGCGACATAGGTGAGAATGCCGTAGCCATCCTCCGGCCGGCCGCCGGCGGCGCAGATGCGCCAGCCCTGGCCGAGCAGCCGGTCGGTCTCGGCCTTCAGGTCGTCAACCCACACGCCGATGTGACGGCCGTCCGGCGCCAGCGCCGGGTCGTAGAAGCTGCCCTTCGGCCCCTGGACGATTTCCAGATGATGCGGCCCCTGGCGGGAATAGACCGCATCGACGGTGATCTCGTGCAGGCCCTTGTCGGGCGTCCAGAACGCCATCGGCGCGAACCGCTTGACCGGCGTCCATTGCAGATTGAGCGAGTCGCCGATCTCGCGCTGGGCGCGGGCGATGTCGTCGACGACGATGCCGGTATGAAACACGCGTTGCATGTCGAACATGATGGTTGATCTCCCCTGTCGGTGTTGTGGTTGTGTCTAGTCGTCCAGCAGGCCGCAGAAGCTCTTGGCGGCGGCCCGGCCGGCACGGTTGCCGAAGGCCAGCGCCACCATCACCATGTGGTTCTTCATGCCACGGGTGAAATCATGGTCGTCAATCTGGCCGGTGGCCCAGTCGTTCACCAGCCCCCACTGGACGTTGGCGAAACTGCGCTCGATCTCGTCGCGGCCGAAATGCTGGATGGTGCGCCGGTCGGCCTCGTCCGAGCGCATCCAGGCCTTCAGCGTCGAGATCGGCAACCGGCGCAGGCCCTCGGTCAGTTTCGGGCTGGTGCGGCTGGAAAAATACAGCCGGGCGGCGCAGCCGGAAAAGGCGCGCACCCGGATGGTGTCCGCCGCCACGCGGCCCATCATCTCGATCGCTTCCCGGAGGCTGCGGCTGTCGTTGACGCCGATCTCGATACCATCGAACAGCGTATGGTAATGCGTCGCCAGGCACTGGGCGATGACGCCTTCCTTGTCGGTGAAGGCATTGTAGATGGTGCGCAGCGCGACACCGCTGCGTTTGCTCAGCTCCGCCAGATTGATGTCGTCGTCGCCGCGCTCGGCGATCATCTCCCAGGCGGTGGCGAGAATGTCCTGCCGGCGACGGTCGAAGGTCCGCGCATAGGGGCCGCTGTAGGGCGAGGCCGCGTCGTCGCCCGGGGTGTCGTCGCGCACCAGGGCCAGGCGGCGGCCGCGCGGTTTGGGGGCGTTGCGTTGTTCGGTCATGCGGTCGTCCGTCGGGCGGGGTGTGGATGTGCGTCCCCTTGACGGGCCTGGCGCCGCCAAGGGGATCGCGGTCGATGTGTTTCAGGCGGCGCGGGTGCTGGCGGGATCCCACACCAGCGGCACGGCGACGATGCTGGCGGCGATGCCGCCGGCATAGCGCAGCGGGGTATCGTCGGCGAGGCGGAACTCGGGAATGCGTTTCAGCCATTCCTCCAGCGTGATCCGCAGCTCGGTGCGCGCCAGATGGGCGCCGGGGCATTTGTGCGGGCCGGTGCCGAAGGTGACGTGCTGGGCGCCGGCGCGCTTGAAGTCGATGCGCATCGGGTCCGGGTTGACGCTGGGGTCGAGACCGCCCAGTGGCGTGGCGGTGGCCACCATGTCGCCCTTCTTCAGCTGGGCGCCGTGATACTCCATGTCCTCCACCACCTCGCGGCCGATGGTGACCAGCGGGTAACGGCGCAGCAATTCCTCCAGCGCGTCGGGAATCAGCGCCGGATTGTCCACCAGCATGCGGCGATGCTCGGGGTTCTGCGCCAGGAACACGAAGGTGAAACCGAGGAAGTTCACCACCGTGTCGAGACCGGCGATCAGCAGCTGTACCGCCATCTGCAGCGCTTCGGTGTCGGTCATCTGGCGGTCGCCGATGCGGCCGTTGACGATGCGGCTGAGCATGTCGGTGCCGTCCTTGCCCTTGCGCTCGTCGAGGAACGGCTTGAGGTAGACGCCGATGCGCTCCAGCGCGTCACCCATGCTGATGGAGCCGTCGCCACGGGTGGTGGCATCGGCCCAGGCCTTGAGCTTGGCCGAGTCCTCCAGCGGCAGGCCGAACATGGTCATGAACACCCGGATCGGCAGCACTTCCGAATAGGCGGTGGTGAAATTGCAGTGGCCTTGCAGGCGCACCTTCTCGATCAGATCGATGGCGATGTCGCGGATGCCCTCCTCGATGGCGCTGACGGCGCGCGGTGCCAGGCTGCTGTTGAGGACGTTGCGATACGGCCGGTGCACCGGCGGATCGAGCGTGGTGGGAATCAGGTTGTGCTGCTCGCCTGAAGCCTTGGGCAGCAGAATGACACGGCTGGAAAACCGCGTGTGGTCGGCGAACACCTCATCCAGCAGATGATTGCGGGTGACGATCCAGTGGCCGCCGTTGCGCGGCGTCCACACCACGTCGGGCACGCCCGGTTCATGCAGTTTCTGCCAGCCGGCGTGAAAGTCCTGCTCGATGCCGGGCGGCGCGTAGATGTCGAAGTCGACGAATTGTTCCGGCCGCACATGGGCGGGCCGCTCCAGTTGCAATGCTTCGGTCATGGCGTGTCTCCCCTTTGTGCCATGGTGTCGCGCGGGAACGTCGCGCGGGCGCGTGATCGCCGGTTCAGGCCGGCGGCAATTCAACGGTGAGGCCGTCCATCGCCGGACTGAGATTGATCTGGCAGCTCAGGCGCGAGCCGGGCCGGCGCGCTTCCACGCACTCCAGCAGTTCCAGCTCCATGCCGCCGGCCTCGCCGGTGACGGCCAGCCATTCGTCGGGCACATAGACATGGCAGGTGGCGCACGAGCAGGCGCCGCCGCATTCGGCGAGAATCTCGTCGATGCCATGGCGCACCGCGGCCTCCATCAGTGTCAGGCTGCCGTGGACCTCGATGGTCCTGTCCTCGCTGCCGGCGGCTTTGAAGGTGATTTTCAAGGAAAAAGCCTCCCGAGTTCTTTTTGTTGTCGTCACGTGCTGAAAGCGTTTCTGTCGAAAACTGGCGCCCCCGCAAATCAACCGGCGCGCAGCACTATTCGCGGTCCCGATTCAGGTTCAGCAGCTGGAGCGCAATAATAGGATTTGCGCAAGGGCGCGCAAGGGCGTCTGGGCGAAAAATCACTATTTTGACAGTGTGCGCGACGCCGGGGGCGGGAGGTCGGCTTGTTGCGGGCGTGTGTTTTAATGCCCTGTATATACTGACTAAATTCACAGGTCTGGCGAAATCGGGGCCATATTTCAATGAGTTGAAGCGTGCCTACAAATTGCATGGCAATGCAACGTCTTGACAGCCGGTGACGGTCTCAGCATGGTTCGAATTATCGGCTGCCAACACCAAGCAAAACCAAATGCAGGCAAGCCGCTCACGGGGAGGGGAAGACAAGGCCATGAAACCACAAGTGGCGGCCAGGATCAGCGCGCAGGTCGAGAATGAACTGCGGCGCGACCATTATCCCGAGGGCTTTCCCGCGTTGCCGGAAATTCCCGGCGGGCGCTACACCAGCGAGGCCTTCTATCAGCTGGAAATCGAGCATCTGTGGAAGAAGAGCTGGCTGTGCGCCATCCGCGCGGAGGAAGTGCCGGCGCCGGGCAGCTACAAACTGTTCGAGCGGCTGGGCTGTTCGATCATCATCGCCCGCGGTGTCGACAACGAGATCCGCGCCTTCCACAACACGTGCCGGCATCGCGGCGCGCCGATCGTGGAGGGCGACGGCAGGCAGAAGCTGCTGGTGTGCCGCTATCACGCCTGGTGCTACGATCTCCAGGGCCGGCTGGTACGGGTGCCGGAGGAGCATGATTTCGGCGACCTCGACAAAAGCGCACGCGGCCTGCTGCCGGTGCGCTGCGAACAGTGGGACGGCTGGGTGTTCGTCAACCTCGACCCCGACGCCCGGCCGCTGGCGGATGAACTGGCGCCGATCCGCGACGATCTGGCGACGCTGTCGATGGCCAGCCTGCGCGTCAAGGGGCGGATGAGCTACAAGATCGCCTGCAACTGGAAGGCCGCGCTCGACGCGTTCCTGGAATCCTATCACGTCAAGGCGATCCACCCGCAGACCGTCGCCATGCTGCTCGACGCCAAGGGCACCGCGATCGGCCTGTTCGCCGGCGGCCATACCCGCATGGCGCTGCCCAAGCGGTTCAACCGCGAGGGCGGCACCTGGGGCACCGAGGCCGATGCCTACGATATTCCAACGGTACCCGAGGTGTTCCGCGCCAACAACGTCGCCTATGGTGTGTTTCCCAACTTCGTCAGTCCGTTCGATTCCGCCGGTTTTCCGTTCATCACTTTCTGGCCGGAAGGGCGCGACGCCTGTTCGTGCGAGCTGATCTTCGTCGGCGCCGGTGATGACACGGAGACCATGGAAAACTCAGAATACTGGCGGACCTTCGTCGAGAATTACGACAAGATCCAGACCGAGGATTTCCAGTTTCTCGCCGGCATCCAGCGCTCGCTGGAGTCGGGTGCCTTCACCGGCATGAAGCTGTGTTACCAGGAACGGCGCATCTACTGGATGCATGAGGAGTTCGATCGCCGTATCGGGGTGGAGCGTATCCCGCCCGAACTCAGAGTGACCCAACTGCTTTCGCCCTTTGTCGAGGCCTGAGAAGGGCAACTGGCTCCTGTCGCCAGCATCGTCGGACGCTCGCCGGTTGACGGTCGTCACCCGCGCGTGATCGTTCCTGCGTGTATCCGGCCCAAAACAACAGCGGACAGACCGCATTCTGTGGGGGAGAATCATCATGAATCTGGCAAGTCGTGCCCGTGCGCTCAAGCACGGACTGCTGACCTCAACGACCATCATCGCCCTGACGGCGACAGCCGCGGCGACGGCCATGGCGGCGGAAGAACAGGCCGCCGGTCCATCGTCGGGCATCACCGAGGCGACGCTGGGCGACATCGTGGTGACGGCACGCCAGCGCAACGAGACGCTGATCTCGGCGCCGGTGGCGGTGTCGGCGATGAGCGCCGAGCAGCTGGAGCGCTTCGCCACCACCGACATCCGCGATGTCGGCAAGCTGGCGCCCTCGCTGTCGGTCGACCAGGGCGGCAGCGGCAATGGCGGCATCATCACCCTGCGCGGCGTCGGCACCTCCAACGGTCAGGCCGGCTTTGACCAGGCGGTGTCGATCAGCGTCGACGGCGTGCAGATCGGGCGGGCGCGCATCCTGCGTCAGGGCCTGTTCGACATGGCGCAGATCGAGGTGCTGAAAGGTCCCCAGGCGCTGTTCTTCGGCAAGAACAGCCCGGCCGGCGTGGTGGCGCTGAAGTCGGCCAATCCCGGCGACGAACTGGAGGGCTATGTGCGGTCCAGCTACGAGTTCGCCGGTGATGAAGCGATCATCGACGCGGCGGTGTCGGGCCCGCTGTCGGAGTCCTTCGGCGCGCGTCTGGCGGTGCGCTACCGCAATCTCGACGGCTATTTCCGCAACACGGCGCAGGGGTTCACCGAGGCGACCTATCCGTTCGCGGCCCAGTCCGGCGTACCCACGGCGGGCGGCCGTCGCCCCGGCGAGAAGGAAATCATCGGCCGCGCGACCTTCGTCTATCGCCCGGTCGGCAGCAATTTCGACGCCAACCTCAAGCTGTCGGCCAGCGACAACGATACCGATGGTCCCTCGACCGGCGCCCAGCCGTTCAACTGCGGCGGTCTGACCAGCGGCATCACCTCGGGCGTGCTCGACCCCTATGGCGACTGCAAGTTCGATCGCAATTTCTCGCGCAGTGCCTTCCCGGCGGTGGCGGTGGCGAACTGGCCCTACGCCAAGGTCAACCCCTATGGCAAGGCGCGCATGTATCTGGCGGCGCTCACCGCCAACTATGCGTTCGACAATCTGACGTTGACCTCCGTGACCGGCTATTTCCGCTCCCGGTCGCGGAGCGTCGATAATTACGACGCCACGTCGATCCTCCAGCTGGCGGCGGCGGAGAACGAGAAATACAGCGCCTTCAGTCAGGAACTGCGACTGCTGTCGAGCTTCGACGCGCCGGTGAATTTCATGCTGGGCGCCTATTACCAGGGCACGAAACTCGATTTCTTCAACAGTTCGCGCATCGCGCCGCTGGGGGCGGACCCCGCCAACGGCAAATACCAGACCTGGGAAAAGCTCGGTCACACCGACGGCGACACCTACTCGATCTTCAGCCAGATGATCTGGGACGTGACGGATCAGATCGAGCTGGCCGGCGGCGTGCGCTACACCCACGAGACCAAGGACTCCGACCTGCGCAACACCTATGTCCATCCGCCGCTGTCGGGCACGCTGCTGGCCCCGACCTCGCGGCTGTTCGTCGACAATTTCAAGGACGACAACTTCTCGCCGGAAGCGACGCTGACCTGGCGGCCGACCGACGACCTGACGACCTATGTCGCCTACAAGACCGGCTACAAGTCCGGCGGTTTTGGCCTGAGCGCGGTGCTGCTGCCAGCGACGATCAGCGAGGACGCCATCCGCTTCGACTCGGAAAAGGTGAAGGGCTTCGAGGGCGGCGTCAAAGCCCAGCTGCTCGACCGACGGCTGGTGCTGACCAGCTCGCTCTATTCCTACAAATACTCCAACCTGCAGGTGAACGCCTACAACCCGGCCACCAGTTCCTTCACCATCGAGAACGCGGCGTCGTCGCGGGTCAAGGGCGTGGAGCTGGAGGCGCGGTTCAGCCCGATGCGCGATTTCAGCCTTTACGCCTCGGTCGCCTATAACCGTGCCCGTTACATCGAGTTCGTCACCAGCTGCTTCAACACCCAGACGGCGGCGCAAGGATGCAACATCGTTCTGGCCAACGGCGCCGACGGCCTGCCCAACACGGCCGACGACACCAGGGGGCAGAACCTCGGCGGCAAGGCCCAGCCGCGCGCGCCGGAGTGGGCGGTGAGCCTCGGCTTCGACTATGCGGTGCCGGTGACGGACGACTGGGGCCTCGGCTTCAACGGCAACGCCCGTTACAGCTCGAAGTACAATGCCACCGACAACGGCAACATCAACGGCTGGCAGAAGAGCTTCTGGCAGCTCGATGCCGGGGTGCGGCTGAAGAGCGAGGATGACCGCTGGCAGCTGGCGTTGATCGGGCGCAATCTGACCAACGAACTTTATGCGCTCTATCTGTTCGAGAAGCCGGGCACGGGCGCGACCAACCAGATCGCCGGCCAGCCGTCACGCGGGCGGCAGGTGATGCTGGAGGCGACCTGGCGCTACTGAGCGCCGACCCAACCCCAGCGACCACCGGGGCGATCAGCGCGTGATCGCCCGCCAGGCGCGGCCCTTGGGGGAGCGGCCGCGCCTGGCGCCGGTCGTTGACGGACGGACGGCTTTCAACGTGACCCGAAGGGAGAGGCGGATCATGCAGGCATGGGCGGATCGTGTCGCCATCAACGATGTGCTGGCCCGCTTCGGCGACGGCGTCAACCAGCGCGACGCCACGCTGTGGGCGTCCACCTGGCACGAGGATGCCCGGTGGTATCTGTTCGACGACACGCCGACGGTCGGGCGGGCGGCCATCGTTGCGGCCTGGCAGGGCGCGCTGGCGATGTTTCCGCGCGCCTTCATGCTGGTGAGCCAGGGCCAGGTCGTCATTGACGGCGGCAGCGCGCACGGACGTTCCTACTGCTTCGAGGTCGGCCAGACGGCTGACGGCCGAAACGTGCGCTATTTCAGTTGCTATGAGGACGACTATGCCCGGCGCGACGGCGTCTGGGCCTTCACCTGCCGCCGCTTCCGGCTGTTGCACAGCGAGGATTACTGAGGCGACGACAGACGCCGGTCCGGCGCTGGCCGGTGCTCGTCGTCTCCCGGTAACCGCCAGGGCACGGGGGCTGGGGCGGGAAAGGTGGCGCGCGGTGGGGACTGCCACCCCCCCACATAGCGCTCCAGGCAACAAGGTTGCCTGTGCTACGGCCGGCAGACTCACCGTGTCACACGCGCCGGTGGTACGGTAATCCATCGTCATCGCTGCCGCCAGCACCAATTCGGGGCGGCGTGACGCGGCCGCAGGCGCCGGCTGGCGCGGTCATGCCGCCCGTCATGCCGCCCGTCATGCCGCCCGTCATTCATGGCCGCGCAGGTCCTTGCTTTTCTTCAGGTTCACGATGTGCCGCGCGCTGTTTCCGCCGGCGAAGGCCGCCATGGCCACGGGTCGGGGGCTGGCCGGAACGGCCAGATTCTTGGCGCGTGAAGATGTGGAGGCGCGCGCGGCGACCGGCCAAGATCGGGACCATAAAGCAGCGGCCGTGATTCCCGTCGTACAGGCCGCGACCTTGGAGGAGGGGGAAGTGAGCCAACTCGTTGCAGAACGAACCCGCGACGCCGATGGCGCCTGCGCGGACTTCGATGTCCTCATCGTCGGCGCGGGCATTTCCGGCATCGGCAGTGCCTACCATCTGAAGGAACAGTGCCCGGACAAGAGCTTCGTCATTCTGGAAGCGCAGGAGGGCTTCGGCGGTACCTGGCGCACCCACAAGTACCCGGGCGTGCGCTCGGACTCCGACCTCTACACCTTCGGCTACCGCTTCAAGCCGTGGGTCGGGCCGCCGATCGCGACGGCCGAGGAAATCCGCCGCTACCTCCAGGACGTGATCGACGAGAACGACCTCGACCGGGCCATCCGCTACGGTACCCGCATCACCGGCTGCTCGTGGTCCAGCACGGAGCACAAATGGACCGTCGAGACCGCGCGGGCCGACGGGTCGTCCGGCACCACCTACCGCTGCACCTTCCTGTGGATGTGCCAGGGCTATTATGATCACGACCATCCCTATCTGCCGGACTGGCCGGGCATGGCCGACTTCAGGGGTCAGGTGATCCACGCCCAGAAATGGGACGAAAACCTCGATTACGCCGGCAAGCAGGTGGTGGTGATCGGCTCCGGCGCCACCGCCGCCACCGTCATCCCGGCGATGGCGGAAAAGGCGGCGCATGTGACCATGCTGCAGCGTTCGCCCACCTATTTCTACTGCTACCCCAATCGCAGCGATCTGGCGGACCGGCTACGCGAGATCGGCGTCGACGAGGCAACCATTCACCGCTGCGCCCGGCTGGATTATCTGCACAACCTCAAGACCCTCGACCGCCGCTCGCGCGAGGAGCCGGAGCTGGTGTTCGCCGAACTGAAGGAGCTGGTGCGCCAGTATGCCGGCGAGGATTTCCAGTTCGAGCCGCATTTCACGCCGAAATACCGGCCCTGGCAGCAGCGACTGGCGTTCATCCCCGATGGCGACCTGTTCGTGCGCATCAAGGAGGGCAAGGTCTCGGCGGTCACCGACCAGATCGAGCGGTTCACGCCGGAGGGCATCCACCTCAAGTCGGGCGCCGATCTCAAGGCCGACCTGGTGGTGGCAGCCACCGGGTTCAACCTGCTGGTGATGGGCGGCATCGACTTCAAGGTGGACGGCAGGCCGGTCGACTGGTCGCAGACCGCCACCTATCGGGGCATGATGTTCTCCGGTGTGCCCAATCTGGTCTGGGTGTTCGGCTATTTTCGCGCGGCGTGGACGTTGCGGGTCGATCTGCTGGGCGATTTCGTCTGCCGGCTGCTGCGCCACATGGATGAAAAGGGCGTCCATCAGGTCGAGGTGGCGCCGCCGGCGGGGGCCTCGGGCGAGGCGCTGCTGCCGTGGATCGAGGACGACAATTTCAATCCCGGGTATCTCATGCGCGACATCGACAAGCTGCCCAAGCGGCTGGGTGATCGCCCCGAGTGGCGCCACACCCAGGACTATTGGCGGGAGGCCGTGGACATTCCGGCGGCCGATCTCGACGGGCCGGAATTCACCTATCGCTGAGCGGTAGCCGCCATGCCCTGGCGGGGTGTCTCCGGACAGGCGCGCCCGGCCTGGTGGCGCGACCGTGCCGGAAAATCATCATGGGGAGAGAGCTGTGAGCAGAACCATGCGCTGGGCGGCGCTTGCCGCCGTCGTGATTGCCGTTGGCGCCACCGGGTGGACGCGGGGAGGCGCGGAATCCGCTACCGGGCCATCGCCGTGGGACAAGCTGCTGGCCGCCACGAAAAACCCGGGCGACTGGGTGACCTACGGCGGCACGTTCGACGAGCAGCGGTTCAGCCGGCTGACCCGGATCAACGACAGCAACGTCGGCGGGCTGGGGCTCGCCTGGTCCTACGAGTTCGATACCAACCGTGCCCAGGAAAGCACGCCGCTGGAACATGACGGGGTGCTCTATGTCACCACCGCCTGGTCGAAGGTCTATGCCTTCGAGGCGGCGAGCGGCAAGCTGCTGTGGCACTACGACCCGGAAGTCCCCGGTGCCTACGGCGCCAAGGGATGCTGCGACGTCGGCAATCGCGGCGCGGCGCTCTACGACGGCAAGCTCTATTTCGGCGCCTTCGACGGCCGGCTGATCGCGCTGGACATCAAGACCGGCAAGCCGGTGTGGTCGGTGGTGACGGTCGACCAGCGCCGGACCTACACGATCACCGGCGCGCCGCGCATCGTCAAGGGCAAGGTGGTGATCGGCAACGGCGGCGCGGAACTGGGCGCGCGCGGCTATGTCACCGCTTATGACGCCCAGACCGGCCGGCAGGTGTGGCGCTTCTACACCGTGCCCGGCAATCCCGCCGACGGGCCGGACCACGCGGCCTCCGACAAGGTGCTGGCACAAAAGGCCGCCGGCACCTGGTTTGGCGAATACTGGCGCACCGGCGGCGGCGGCACCGTGTGGGATTCCATCGTCTACGACCAGGAGCTGGACCAGCTCTATATCGGCGTCGGCAACGGCAGCCCGTGGAACCACAAGGTGCGCAGCGCCGGCAAGGGCGACAACCTGTTCCTGTCGTCGATCGTCGCGCTCGACCCCGACAGCGGCGCCTATCGCTGGCACTATCAGGGCACGCCGGGCGACAGCTGGGATTACACCCACACCCAGACCATCACGCTGGCGACGCTGACCCTCGATGGCAAGCCGCGCAAGGTGCTGATGCAGGCGCCGAAAAACGGTTTCTTCTTCGTCATCGACCGCACCAGCGGCAAGCTGCTGTCGGCGCGCAATTTCGTCAAGGTGAACTGGGCCAGCCACTATGACCTCGCCACCGGCCGCCCGGTCGAGGACCCCGCCGCCCGCTATACCCAGGGCCCTTACGCCGCCGTGCCCGGCGCGCTGGGGGCGCACAACTGGCAGCCGATGGCGTTCAGCCCGCAGACCGGGCTGGCCTATATTCCCGCCAATCACGCGGTGTTCGGCTATGAGGACCCGGCCAGTTTCAAGGTGGTGCCGGGGCGCTGGAACCTCGGCCTGAAAACCGAGGGCACGTCGCCGCCCGACGATCCGGCGGCGCTGAAGGCGATGCGCGACATGCTGAGCGGCCGCCTGATCGCCTGGGACCCGGTCAACCAGCGGGAAAAATGGGGATTCGATTACCCCGAGCCATGGAATGGCGGCATTCTCACCACCGCCGGCAATCTGGTGTTCCAGGGCGACACCAAGGGCCATCTACGTGCCTTCGCCGCCGACAGCGGCAAGGTGCTGTGGACGGTCCAGCTCGGCATGCCGATCATGGCCGCCCCGGTGACGTTCGAGGTCGCCGGCGCCCAGTATGTCGCGGTGGCCGGCGGCTATGGCGGCGCCTATGCGCTGACCTCGCCGTTCAACGACAATCCCGGCCCGCGTCCCAATGGCCGGCTGTTCGTGTTCCGCCTGGGCGCTGCGACGCCGCTGCCGGTCATCGACCGGATCGAGGCGGGGCCGGCCAACCCGCCCACCGAACGGTTCCCGGCCGACCAGGTGGCGCGCGGTCAGGCGGTGTTCGAACGGGAATGCTGGAGCTGTCACGGCCCCGGCGCCATCTCCAGCGGCGTGGTGCCGGACCTGCGCCGCTCGGCCGCGCTCACCAGCGCCGAGGCCTGGCATGGCATCGTCATGGAGGGCGCGCTGCAGGACCGCGGCATGATCGGCTTCGCGCCCTACCTCTCCAACGCCGAGGCCGAGGATTTGCGCGCCTATGTCGCCGAACGGGCACGGCTGTTGCAAGAGCAAGAGAAGGCCGGCCGATGAGCGATCCCGTGGTTCTGCCTGAAACCGCCGCCCTGCTGGCCTTGCTGGCGGCCCAGCCGGGGCCGCATCTGGCCGACATGCCGGCGGACGTCGCCCGCGAGGCTTACCGCCAGATGGGGACGCTGTTCGACGCGCCCGCCGACCCCGCCGTCCGCACCGTCGATTTCAGCGGCGGCGGCTGTGCCCTGCGCGCCTATTTCCCCGGCGCCCCGGTACCGGGACCGGTGATCGTCTACATGCACGGCGGCGGCTGGGTGATCGGCGATCTCGAAACCCACCACGGCCTGTGCGCCCTGATCGCGCGTGTCACCGGCCTGCGCGTGGTGGCGGTGGACTACCGGCTGGCGCCGGAGCATCCATTTCCGGCAGCCCACGAGGATTGCCTGGCGGCCGCGACCTTCGTCGCCGCCGGCCCGGCGGTGCTGGAGGCGCCGGTGACGGGCATCGCGGTGGCCGGCGACAGCGCCGGCGGCAACCTCGCCTTCCATGTGGCGACGCAGCTGACAACCGCGCCCGTGCTCGGCCAGCTGCTGATCTACCCGGTGGGGGACTGCACCAGCCCGGAGACCGGCTCCTACCGGCAGTTCGCCGAAGGCTATCTGCTCGACCGCCGGCTGATGGACCGATTCATCGCCGACTATCTGCCCGACCCGGCGTCGCGCGCGCGACCGGCGCTGTCGCCGGTGCTGCATCCACTGCCGGCACGGGTGCCGCCGGCGGTGATCCTGACCGCCGGCCTCGACATGCTGCGCGACCAGGGCCGCGCGCTGGCGGACGGGATCGTGGGGCGGGGCGGCGAGGTGCACTTCGTGGAGGCGGAAGGTCTGATTCATGGCCTGGCGACGATGCGTCAGGCCTTGCCGACGGGTGACACGGTGATCCGCCAGGCGGTGGGCATTTTCGCCGCCATGATCGGCGCCAACAGGAACAAGTGAGAGGAGCCCTGAACGTGCGAAACTATCTCGATTTCTACATCAATGGCGCCTGGGTGGCACCGGTTCAGCCGCGCCCGCTCGACGTCATCAATCCGGCGACCGAACAGGTGGCCGGCCGGATCAGCCTCGGGCAGGCCGCCGATGTCGACCGGGCGGTCGAGGCGGCGCGGCGGGCCTTCATCCGCTTCGGCCGCAGCAGCAAGGCGGAACGGCTCGACCTGCTGGACGCGGTGATCGCGGCCTTCCAGGCGCGTCAGCAGGACATGGCGGACGCGGTGCGGGAGGAAATGGGCGCGCCGACCGCGCTGGCGGTGGGCGCCCATGTGCCGTTCGCGCTGGCGCACTTTCTGACCGCGCGCCAGCTGCTGGTCGACTTCGACCCTGACGTGGCGATGGGCACCACCCGGCTGACCAAGGAGCCGATCGGCGTCGTGGCGATGATCACGCCGTGGAACTGGCCGCTCAACCAGATCGCCTGCAAGGTGGCGCCGGCGCTGGCGGTGGGCTGCACCATGGTGCTCAAGCCCTCCGAGGTGGCGCCGTTCAGTGGTCATATTTTCGCCGAGGTGATGCACGCGGCCGGCGTGCCGGCGGGTGTGTTCAACCTGGTGCACGGCGACGGACCGACCGTCGGCGCGGCGCTGTCGTCGCACCCCCATGTCGACATGGTGTCGTTTACCGGCTCGACGCGGGCAGGGGTGGAAGTGGCGCGCAACGCCGCCTCGACGGTGAAGCGGGTGCACCAGGAGCTGGGCGGCAAATCCGCCAACATCATCCTTGAGGATGCCGACTTCGCCGCTTCGGTGCGCAAGGGCGTCGAGGCGATGATGGTCAACAGCGGCCAGAGCTGCAACGCGCCGTCACGCATGTTGCTGCCGGCCCGCCGCATGGCGGAAGCCAGGGACATTGCCCGTGCGGCGATCGCGGCGCAGAAGGTCGGCGCGCCGACCGAGGACGTGCATCTGGGGCCGGTGGTGTCCGACGTGCAGTGGAACCGCATTCAGGCGCTGATCGAGAAGGGCATCGCCGAGGGCGCGACGCTGGTGGCGGGTGGCCCGGGCAAGCCGGAGGGGCTGAACCAGGGCTATTATGTGCGCCCGACGGTGTTCGCCGATGTCGACAACCAGATGACCATCGCGCGGGAGGAGATTTTCGGCCCGGTGTTGGTGATGATCGGCTATGATGACGAGGAGCAGGCGATCGAGATCGCCAACGACACGCCCTACGGTCTGGCGGGTTACGTGCAGTCCGGCGATCTGGAGCGCGGCCGCGCGGTTGCCGCGCGCATCCGGGCCGGGCAGGTGGCGCTCAACTATGCGCCGCTCGATCTGGCGGCGCCGTTTGGCGGCTACAAGCAGTCGGGCAATGGCCGGGAATGGGGTGAGCATGCCTTCCACGAGTTCATGGAAGTGAAGGCCGTGCTTGGCTACAACGCCGCCTGAGCACAACGGGCAGTAACGGGAGCCGCGCGCCGGTGCTGGTCGGCGCGCGGTTTGTCGTTGTCGTCTGTGGCGGTACGCGCGGTCTAGCGCAGCTTGCCCGACTGCAGCAGCTGGCGGCGATACTCGAAGGCGCCGATGCCGGCCCAGCGCTTGAAGGCGCGCGAGAAGCTGGAGGGCTCGGCGAAGCCGACGGCAAAGGCGATGGCCTCGATGCTCATGTGCCGGTCCGCCAGCAGCGCGCGGGTGCGGCGATAACGCGCTTCGTCGACAATGGTGGAAAAGCGTGTGCCTTCCTCGGCGAGGCGGCGATGCAGCGTGCGCTCCGACAGCGCCAACTGGCGCGCGGCCTCGGCGGCGCCGGGCATCTGTTCGCCCCCGGCATTGAGAAGCACGGTCAGCCGGTGCGTCACCGGGGTGTCGGCGCGGGCGCGGCTGAGCAGACCGTCACAGCGCGCGCTGTAGAGCGCGGACAGCTCGCCGTCGGCCAGCGGCAGCGGCTTGCTCGCCATGCCAGGCAGGAAGATCCACTGGGTGCGGGCGGCATCGAATTCGACCGGGCAGGGAAAACTCTTGCGGATTTCGTTCCAGTTGGCCGGCGGTGGCGCCGCCACGGTAATGCGCTCCAGCACCTGTTCGCCCGCCATCAGGTCGGCGATCAGCGTCCGGATGGCGCCGAGATCGCGATGCTGGGTGAATTTTTCGAGATGACTGGGCAGCTTGTCGTCGTTGCTGAGCAGGGCGCAGGCGCCGTTGGGCGCCGATGCGTAGCGATAGTTGATCAGTGAAAATGTCAGCTCCTGATAGCGACAGGCGATTTCCAGGGCTTCGCCCAGTGTGCGCGCCGTCATCATCGCCAGTCCGAGTGCGCCGTATTTGATCGAGCGATAACGCAGGCCGACGTCGAGCCAGAGATTGGGGTGATTGGTGGTGGACTCGGCGAACCCCTGTTGAAGCAGCAGTTCCTCCTGGGCCAGCAGTTCGCTGGCGCCGTCGTCGAGGCGCACCGGCTTCAGGCGATTGTCCCGGCAGAAAGTATCCCAGTTGACGTTGAGTTCCGCCGCCAGCGCATGACGCATGATGCGGGCGCTGAGGTCAGGCAATGCCGCGTAAAGTGCATTGGAGTGCATGGTGTTGATAGCCTCCCCCGTTCGCGCATTTTATGCGTTTGTTGCCGTCAGCTTAACCCCCCATGGCAATTTGCGTCAAGAAGTTGGCGGGCTCCGTCATGGCGTGCCGCTGCTGTTTCATGCATTGTCATGTAATAAAAGGGAGAATCTTTCATAGAAGACGGCAAGTCATTCGCGCCATAGATGCCGGTATCGCTCAAGTTGTTTGTGGCGGTATCGGGAAAATAAAGCATCTGGAGGCGCCGTGGAGATATTTGGCGTCGTTGAATCTCTGGAAATAACCAGAGTCGCGGACGGGGGGATATTGCACCTGAAAAATCGCAAGTGCCCGTATGCCGGCCGCGATAATGGAGTTCGCGGGCGCTGACGGCCGTCCGCGCGATCATGTTTCGGATCTTGGGGGAGAGAAAAATGAACACGACTACGAGGATCGCTCTGGCCACATCGACGGCCATGATGATGGCGGGCGTTGCGGCGCCAGCCTGGGCGAACGCCGAAGGCGCGGCGGATTCAGTCATCGGCGAGATCATCGTCACTGCCAACAAGCGCAGCGAGAGCATCAGCAAGGTTGGCGCCAGCATCAGCGCGTTCGACACCCAGATGCTCGAAAATCGCAACATCGGCAACGCGGAGGAACTCGCCCAGACGATCCCCGGCATGGCGCTGGCGCCGTCGACGCACGGCACGCCGGTATTCACCCTGCGCGGCATCGGCTACAATGCCGACGCGCTGGGCGTCTATCCGGCGGTCAGCGTGTCCATGGATCAGGCGCCGATGCCGTTTCCGGTGCTGGCGGGACATTCCATGTACGATCTGGAGCGGGTGGAGGTGCTGAAAGGCCCGCAGGGTACCCTGTTCGGTCAGAACTCCACCGGTGGCGCCATCAACTATATCGCCGCCAAGCCGACGGAGGCGCTGGAGGCGGGGTTCAACCTCGAATATGGCCGCTTCAACGAGGTTCGTGGCACTGCGTATCTCAGCGGTCCGGTCACCGATACGCTGGGCGTCCGCCTGGCCGTGGACGCCGCCCATCGCGACGGCTGGCAATACAGCACCAGCCGCAATGACAAGAATGGCGAGCAGAACTACGTCGCCGCGCGCCTGGTCACCGTGTGGGCGCCCAACGAGCGCACCCGCTTCGAACTCAATATCAACGGCTCGGTCGACCGCTCCGAGCCTCAGGCGCTGCAGATCATCGCCTCGATGCCCTCGACCCCGGCCGCGCCGACGTTCGAGGAGCTGAACGTCCCCCTGTCGCCGAAGAAAATCCGCGCCGCTGACTGGTCCATTGTCGGGCGGTCGGAAAACGAGTTGCAGTCGGCCACCGACGCGGCCGAGCCGGATGGCAATCGCAAGCTTTTCCAGGCCTTCCTGCGCGCTGATTATGATGTATCGGACGAGATCACGCTGACCTCGATCTCCACCTACAATCATCTGAAACAGGAGATGTCGTTCGATCTCGACGGCTCGGCCTATCAGCTTGTCGACAACCCGCGTGACGACGGCAAAATCTCCGATTTCAGCCAGGAGCTGCGACTGTCGAATGCCTCGACGCCGGGCGCCACGTTCCGCTGGACCGTCGGTGGAAATTACAACCACAGCAAGGTCGAGGAATATCAGGACATCACCTATGGTCACAATTCACTGAGCAACGCCGGCACCAACTACATTCACATCAGCGGCGTCGACAACCGCGGCCGGATGAATTCCTACGCGGCGTTCGCCAATGGGGAATATGACGTCACCGAGCAGATCACGCTGAAGGCGGCCGCCCGCTACACCAAGTCGTCGAACAAGAACTCGATGTGCAATCTCGATCCGGTGGCGGACCAGAATGTCGCCGAGCTGTTCATGCTGCTGGGCGAACTGGTTGGCGGGCAGAGCGTGACGCTGCTGCCCGGCGACTGCTACACGCTCAACGCCGACAATCTGCCGGGCGACGTCTTCCGCAACAACCTGAAGGAAGACAATGTGTCGTGGCGGGTCGGCGTCGACTTCAAGGCCTCGGCCACCACGCTGCTCTATGCCAATATTTCCCGCGGCTACAAGGCGGGCAGCTTCCCGGTGATCACCGCCTCGTTGCAGTCCCAGCTGCTGCCGGCCAAACAGGAATCGGTGACCGCCTACGAGGCCGGATTCAAGACCCGGCTGGCCGACAACATGGTGCAGCTCAGCGGCGCGATTTTCTATCAGGACTACCGCGACAAGCAGGTGCAGGGCACCGTCGCCACCGGCCTGTTCGGTTTGCTGCAGCGCCTCGACAACCTGCCGAAATCGCACATCTTCGGTGTCGAGGCGGACGTCGTCGTGCGCCCGGTCGAGGGGCTGACGCTGACCGGCTCGGCCAGCTACCTCAAGACCGAGGTCGACCGCTATTCGGGCATCAGTGTGTTCGGCGATCCGGTGGACTTCGCCGGCAGCCGACTGCCGTTCGCACCAAAATGGACGCTGGTGGGTGACATCGACTACCGCCTGCCGATGGAGTCGGGCGGCACGCTATTTGTCGGCGCCGGGGTCAATTACCGCACGAGCGTCGATACCTATGTCGGCGGCAGTACGCTGGCGATCCCCGACAACGGCGTCAATCGCTGGCGTTCCCGCATCCCGTTCAAGATCGACGGCTATGCCCTGGTCGATGCCCGGCTGGGCTATGAGTTTCCCGGTGACAAGGTCACGGTTTCGGTGTGGGGGCGCAACATCTTCAACAAATATCACGTCCAGAACGTGATTTCCTACAACGACATCATCACCCAGGCGGTCGGCCAGCCGGCGACCTACGGTGTCGCCCTGAAGATCCGCTGGAACTAGGGGGGGGTACAGAGGGGTCGATAGGGGGGGGGTGCGCCGGGGTCTTGGGGCACGCCCCCGCATCGCGCATGATGCGGGCCGGCACAGGGCGGCCGGGGTGGCCAGACGGGTCGCGCGATCATGATTGCCTTGTGGAACAAGACGGGGTGAGGGGAGACGGATGCGAACGGAACAGGCGATCAGGGCGGCACGGCGCCAGTCACTGTCGACCATGCTGCGGCGCTCGGCGCGGCGGCACGGGGAGCGCACGGCGATCCTGTGTGGCGACACCTGCTGGAGCTATGCCGAGCTTGACGGTATCGTCGATCGTCTCGCCGCTGGTCTCGTCGATCTTGGCATCCAGCCCGGCGACCGGATCGCGCTGCTGGCGCGCAACAGCCACGCTTTCGTCGCGCTGCGCTTCGCCGTCGCCCGGGCCGACGCCGTGCTGGTGCCGATCAATTTCATGCTCAATGCCGAGGATGTCGGCTATATTCTCACCCACTCCGGCGCCCGGTTGCTGTTCGCCGACGTGACGACCATCGAGGTCGCCCGCGCCGCGGCGCCGCCGACCGTCGAGGCGCTGTTCGGCATCCCGGGCGAACTCGACGGGCCGCCGGCGGGCGTGCCGTCGTGGGAGGAACTGCCGCGTGACGCCGCGCCGCCGCCGGAGACGCGCGGTGGCGAGGATCTGCTGCAGATCGTCTATACCAGCGGTACGGAATCCCGCCCCAAGGGCGCCATGCTCTCGCACGACAGCGTGCTGTGGGAATATCTCAGCTGCATCGTCGACTGCGAGTGGACCGCCGACACCGTGGCGCTGCACGCGATGCCGCTGTTCCACTGCGCCCAGCTTGATTGCATGATCGGCCCGGCGCTGCAGGTGGGCGCCACCAACATCGTCACCGGCCGGCCGGTGGCGGAAAACATCATCGACCTGCTGGCCCGCCACCGGGTGACGTCGTTCTTCGCGCCGCCGACGGTGTGGATTTCGCTGCTGCGGTCGCCGGCGTTCGACCAGCACGACCTCGGCCGGCTCGCCAAGGGCTATTACGGCGCCTCGATCATGCCGGTGGAAGTGCTGCGCGAGCTGCGCGAGCGGCTGCCGGGGCTGCGGCTGTGGAACCTCTACGGCCAGACGGAAATCGCGCCGGTGGCGACGATCCTGTTCCCCGAGGAACACGCCGCCAAGCTGGGCTCGGCCGGCCGGCCGACCCTGCACGTGGAAACCCGCGTCGTCGACGAGGCGATGGCCGACGTGGCGCCGGGCGAGATCGGCGAGATCGTCCATCGCTCGCCGCAGCTGCTCACCGGCTACTGGAACGATCCCGAGAAGACGGCGGAGGCTTTCGCCGGCGGCTGGTTCCACAGCGGCGACCTCGGCGTGCTCGACGACGAGGGCTACCTGACGGTGATCGACCGCAAGAAGGACATGATCAAGACCGGCGGCGAGAACGTCGCCTCGCGCGAGGTGGAGGAGGCGCTCTACCTCCACCCGGCGGTCAGCGAGGTGGCGGTGGTTGGCCTGCCCGATCCGCGCTGGATCGAGGCGGTCTCGGCGGTGATCGTGCTGCGGGACGGCAAGGACGCCAGCGTCGAGGAGATCATCGCCCATTGCAGCGTGCATCTGTCGGGCTTCAAGGTGCCCAAGAAGGTGATTTTCCAGGACAGCCTGCCGCGCAACGCCAGCGGCAAGATCCTCAAGCGCGACCTGCGCCTGTCGCTGCTGCCCTGAGGGGCGGAAGGGGAGGTGGGCGGCAATATATATTGTTCCCTGAAATTCTACTGTCCCCGGAAATTCCCGGAAATTCCCGGAAATTCTAGAAATTCTAGGGACAATATACTGATTAATGTACATCGCTGCCTTGGTGGCTGATCCTCGCCCGTCCTCAGATGGACGGGTCGATGGCCGGTACCGCCGCGGTTCAACGGCATTCTGATCGTGCCAAAGCCCGCCAGCGGCTACTGTGGCTGCTCAGCGGCCGCGTGCGGCGGGTTTGCCGGGCCTGCCGGCCTTGACCGGATGAGTGCCCTTCAGCGCGTTGATGTCATGACGCAGGCGCGCCATCACTTCGGGATGGTCGGTGAGCACGCCGTTGACCCCGAGCTGGACGAGTTGGTCGAGATCCTCGTAAGGGTCGGCGATGGCGGAGACCCACACCGGCAGGCCAAGATCATGCACCCGCTGCACCAGGCAGGACCGCGAGCCGGCATCGCGGCGCAGCCCGGCGAGCACGGCGCGCCGGCGCTGGGCCAGATTGTCCTGGCAGGCGGGGGTTTGCAGCTCGTCGTAGATCCAGGCCGACGGCGCCATGGTCTCCGGCGCGGCGGCGGTGGCGCCACTGCCGGGAGCGGGCACCACGGTGGCGGTGGTGGACCACAGCCGGATGATGTCGGCGCCGGCGGCCGCGAAGGCCTCGATCTCCGCCGGCGAGGAGACGAAGGCCAGGGTGCGGATGTTGGGATTGAGCCGACGCAACTCCCGCAGGTCGTCGAGGCTGCGTACGCCGGCGATGACGTCCAGCTCGGCGCCGTGGGCCTCGGTCAGCCGGACGATGCGGGCCTTGTCCAGCGTGTCGCCGCGCTTGATGTCCAGCAGCAGCTTGACGCCGGTGCCGGCCACCAGCTTCAGCACCTCGCCATAGGTGGGGATGCGTTCGCCGGCGAACCGCGGGCTGAACGTGCCGCCGGCATCCAGTTGCCTGACCTGGGCCAGCGTCAGGGTGCTGACGTTGCCGGTGCCGTTGGTGGTGCGGTCGACGGTGGCGTCATGCAGCACGACCACCTCGCCGTCGGCGGTGCCGCGCAGGTCGAGCTCGATGGCGTCGACGCCCAGCGCGATCGCCTGGCGGTAGGCCGCCAGTGTGTTCTCCGGTCGCCCGGCGGACAGGCCGCGGTGGGCCACCAGCGCCACCTGCCAGTCGGGATAGGCGGCGGCGTCTCCGGACAACGCATTCGCCGCGGCGGGGCATGGCGCGGTGGTGAGCGCGACGAGCAGCGCCAGCGCCAGCAGACCCGCGCGCCTCCGGCCGTCCTGCGCTTGCGCCCGCCAAGGCACATCTGCTCCCCATGTCACATCCGCTCCCGTTGTCACAGCCTGCCTCCCGCGACTGACGCCACCCAGCCGGGCCAACGGCGGCCCGAACGCCAGTCTAGGGCAAGGCGGCACCCCGCGCAGGCGGCATTCCCGACAACTCAGTGTTGCACGCTGACGCGACCACCTGTCGCCAAGGCGTCATGTTCGCGCGCGGCGCCGCGGACCCGGTGGGCCGCGCTGGCGGCCTTGCCCCGTGCGGCGTCTCACCCTGTGATGCCGGATGGCGAATGCGGGGGACGCCGCGCCCGGCGTGGTGCCGGCCGGGGTTTGAGGCGGGCGGGGAACGCGCTATCCAGTGTGTGTCATCGATCAATCATGAGAGTCGTCATGGGCATTTCCCTGCATACCGCCATTGTTCCGTCGTTCATCCAGATGCTGGGCGCGCTGTCCGGCCTGCTCGACAAGGCGGAGGCCTTCGCCGCCGACAAGGGCGTGCCGGCCGACGAGCTGATCCAGGCCCGGCTGATCGATGACATGCTGCCGTTCGCCTATCAGGTGAAGTCGGCCGTGGTGCATTCGCTGGGCGCCATCGAGGGTGTGCGCCAGGGGCTGTTCGCGCCCGACATGACGCCGCCGCCGGCGACCTTCGCGGCGCTCAGGCAGCGGGTGCAGGACGGTCGCGATGCGTTGGCGGCGCTCGACCCGGCGGAACTCGACGGATATGTCGGCCGCGACATGCGCTTCGAGATCGGCGAATTCCGCCTCGACTTCACCGCCGAGAACTTCCTGCTCGGTTTCTCGCAGCCCAACTTCTACTTCCACGTCACCACCGCCTACGACATCCTGCGCATGAAGGGCGTGCCCATCGGCAAGCTCGACTTCATGGGCGCGATGCCGGTCCGGCGGTAGCACCAGGGAAGGTCGGCCGGCCGGGGACGCGGGCGCCTCCCCGGGGGCTGGCCAGGACCGGACCGGCCTAGAAGGCGTAATAGCCACCGTCGATGATGAAGGTGTCGGCGGTGTGATAGGCGCTGGCGTCGCTCATCAGGTAGATGGCGATGCCGGCGAAATCGGCGCCGGTGCCCCAGCGGCGCATGGGAATACGCGGCATGACGCCGGCGATGAACTTGTCGTTGGTCAGCGCCGCGTCGGTCAACGGTGTTTCGATCCAGCCCGGCAGCAGCGCGTGCGCGGTGATGCCGTGGCGGGCATATTCCACCGCCAGTGCCTTGATCATCGACACCATGGCGCCCTTGGTTGCCGCGTAGTGCTCGCCGCGCGCCTGACCGGACACCGCGGCCAGACTGGCGGTGCCGATCAGCCGGCCGCCGGGGTCTCCGGCCGCGGCGCGGGCCTTCATGTGGCGGGCGGCGGCGCGAAAGGTATAGAAGGCGCCGTTGAGGTTGACGTTGAGGATGTGCTGCCAGTCGGCGGTCTCGATCGTCTCGAACGGCACGCCGCGATGACCGGTGGCGGCGTTGGCGAAACAGCCGTCGACCCGGCCCATCACGTCCAGGGATTCGGCGAAGGCGCGCTCCACCGCCGCCTCGTCGCCAACATCGCACAACAGGCCATGCACGCGGGTGCCATGTACGGCGAGGGCCGCCAGTGCGGCCTCGTTCTTGGCGGGGTTGGTGCCCCAGATGCAGATGTCGGCGCCGGCCTGGGCCAGGCCCGTCGCCATGCCGAGGCCGATGCCCGAGTTGCCGCCGGTGATGAGGGCGACCTTGCCCGTCAGGTTGAAGGGTGGAAAAGCCATCGCAATGCTCCGTCGAGGATAGAGGGCAGTAAAGCCCTCAGCGTCCCGGAGCGCCGGCGCGGACGCAAGCCCCGCCGATGGGGGGGGGATGGCTGGATGACGGAATGACGGCGGGTGCGCGCCGACCCGAGGGGGGCGTTACCGCCACGCCCTCGCCATCGCGCGCAGACGCTGGTTACTCCGCCGCGACGGCGACCTGGGCCTTGGCGGTCTGGCGCTTGTCGAAGGCGTCCCACACCTCGTTCCAGTTGCCGCGCGTCGCCGCCTTGGAATATTCGGTGGCGCGGGTCTCGAAGAAGTTGGCGTGCTCGACGCCGTTCAACAGCGGCTGCAGCCACGGCAGCGGGTGTTCGTCGATCATGTAGATCGGCTTCATGCCTAGCTGCTTCAGCCGCCAGTCGGCGATGTAGCGGACATAGCGCTTGATGTCGCGCGGGGTCATCCCCGGCACCGGCCCCATCTCGAAGGCGAGGTCGATGAAGGCGTCCTCCAGCCGCACCACGGTGTGGCAGCAGTCGGCGATGTCGTCCTTCACCGCCTGGGTGAGACAGCCGGTCTCGGCGCAGAAGGTGTGGAACAGCTTGATGATGCCGTCGCAGTGCAGGCTTTCGTCGCGTACCGACCAACTGACGATCTGCCCCATGCCCTTCATCTTGTTGAAGCGCGGGAAGTTCATCAGCATGGCGAAGCTGGCGAACAGCTGCAGGCCCTCGGTGAAGCCGCCGAACATGGCCAGCGTGCGGGCGATGTCGGCATCGTTGTCGACGCCGAACTTGCCCATATAGTCGTGCTTGGCCTTCATCTCCTCATATTTGAGGAACGCCGCATACTCGGTCTCGGGCATGCCGATGGTGTCGAGCAGGTGGCTGTAGGCGGCGATGTGGATGGTCTCCATGTTGGAGAAGGAGGCCAGCATCATCTTGATTTCGGTCGGCTTGAACACCCGGCCGTATTTCTCGTGGTAGCAGTCCTGCACCTCGACGTCGGCCTGGGTGAAGAAGCGGAAGATCTGCGTCAGCAGGTTGCGCTCATGGTCGGTGAGCTTCTGCGCCCAGTCGCGGCAGTCCTCGCCCAGCGGCACCTCTTCCGGCATCCAGTGGACCTGCTGCTGGCGCTTCCAGAAGTCGAAGGCCCAGGGATATTCGAACGGCTTGTAGCTCTTGGAGGCTTGCTGCAGCGGCATGGCACCCACCCTTGTGGTCTGGGGTTATGATCTTGGGGTTCTGGTCGCGAGGGCCGGAATCCGGCGACTCGTCTGTTCTCTCTTTGTATCAGTTTTCGCCACGTCCGGGGAGTCCCCGTGGCGCGTCGGGCGCCCGGCCTACTGGCAGGCCAGGCACTCGTCGTAGTTCTTCACCTCCACCTCAAGCGCCGGACGGTCGAGGGTATTGTCGGCTTCCACGCCACCGGCGAAGGCGGCGCGCTGGATCGACTTGGAGCGGCAGTAGTAGAGCGACTTCACGCCCATCTCCCACGCCCGGTAGTGCAGCATCAGCAGGTCCCATTTCTCGATGTCGGCAGGCAGGAACAGGTTGAGGCTGGTGGCCTGGCAGATATAGGGCGTGCGGTCGGCCGCCAGTTCGAGCAGCCAGCGCTGGTCGATCTCGAAGGCGGTACGGAACACCGCCTTCTCGTCCGGCGTCAGGAAATCGAGGTGCTGGATCGAGCCTTCGTTCTCAAGGATCGAGTTCCACACCGCGTCCGAGTTCTTCGCCTTCTCGATCAGCAGTTTTTCCAGATAGGGGTTCTTCACCACGAAGGAGCCGGACAGCGTCTTGTGGGTGTAGATGTTGGCCGGCACCGGCTCGATGCAGGCCGAGGTGCCGCCGGTGATGATCGAGATCGAGGCCGTCGGCGCGATGGCCAGCTTGTGCGAGAAGCGCTCCATGGCGCCGGTCTCGGCGGCGTCGGGGCAGGGGCCGCGTTCCATCGCCAGCATCATCGAGGCGGCGTCGACGCGCTCCTTGATGTGGCGGAACATCTTGAGGTTCCACGACTTGGCCATGGCGCTCTCGAACGGGATGCCGCGCGCCTGCAGGAAGCTGTGCAGGCCCATGACGCCCAGACCCACCGACCGCTCGCGGCTGGCGGCGTATTTGGCGCGCGCCATCGAGTCCGGCGCGCGGTCAATGAAGTCCTGCAGCACGTTGTCGAGGCAGCGCATCACGTCCTCGATGAAGCGCTCGTCCTTCGACCATTCGTCCCAGGTCTCGAAGTTGAGCGACGACAGGCAGCATACCGCGGTGCGGGGGTTGTCGAGGTGGTCGCGGCCGGTGGCCAGCGTGATTTCGGAGCACAGGTTCGAGGTCGTCACCTTCAGGCCGAGTTCCCGCTGGTGGGCGGCCATCGTCCGGTTCACCGTGTCGATGTAGATGATGTAAGGCTCGCCGGTGGCCAGCCGGGTCTCGACGATCTTCTGGAACAGCGCGCGGGCATCCACCTCGCCGCGCTTCTCGCCGTTCTTCGGGCTGACGAGGTCGAAGCTGGTGCCGTCGCGCACCGCTTCCATGAACTTGTCGGTGATCAGCACGCCATGGTGCAGGTTGAGCGCCTTGCGGTTGAAGTCGCCCGACGGCTTGCGGACCTCAAGGAACTCCTCGATTTCCGGGTGGCTGACGTCGAGATAGACCGCCGCCGAGCCGCGCCGCAGCGAACCCTGCGAGATGGCCAGCGTCAGGCTGTCCATCACCCGCACGAACGGGATGATGCCGCTGGTCTTGCCGTTGAGGCCGACCGGCTCGCCGATGCCGCGCACATTGCCCCAGTAGGTGCCGATGCCGCCGCCGCGCGAGGCGAGCCAGACATTCTCGTTCCAGGTCGCGACGATGCCGTCCAGGCTGTCGTCGACCGAGTTCAGGTAGCAGGAAATCGGCAGGCCGCGGCCGGTGCCGCCGTTCGACAGCACCGGCGTCGCCGGCATGAACCACAGCTTCGAGATATAGTCATAGAGACGCTGGGCGTGCTCGGCGTTGTCGGCATAGGCGGTGGCGACGCGGGCAAACAGGTCCTGATAGGATTCGCCCGGCAGCAGGTAGCGGTCCTTCAGCGTCTCCTTGCCGAAGTCTGTCAGCAGGTCGTCGCGGCTGCGGTCGATCTGGACCGAAAAGCGCCACGGCGCCACACTGGTCGAGCCGTTGTCGCTGACGTCGGTCTGACTGCTGCTGCCGCTCGAAAAATCCATGGATACTGCCTCCTGACGCCCGCGTCCGCCTGATACACCGACGCCTGATGCGCCGATGTGTTGCCCCGTGCCGTGCCGGTGTCGAGGTAACCATGTTAGGGGATTTGGGACGAGGGGTCCCGGCCTGAATCAGGCCATCCCCGATATCCTCGTTATCCACAGCCCCCACGGCCACGACCCCCTAGCACTTGGGGTTGGCCTTAACTCAAACGCAAGATTTGGTAATGCGCAAGACAGATTTTGCGCTTGACAGAAAATTGCCCGACGGGCGGCATCGCGGCTTGTCCGGGTTGGACGTTCGCCAGTGCCCGCACTGGAATTATTGAGAAATTCAAGCAGGTTAATGCTAAATTTTGATGTCAGTCGACAACTTGAGTCAGGAGGGGAAGGCGCGCCCGGACCAGCAGTGCCGCGGGCGGAGGCGCGAATCGTTCCGCCCGGACACCAAGGCTCCGGATCAAGATATGGTGTGCGCCAATGCCTGCAGGGCAACCAGCCCGCTACCCAGGCCAAGCACCAGCGCGATGAGGAAATTGCGTACCATCATGGATCATCCCCCTCTCGCTTGAACGGTGCGCGGACCATAGACGACAATCATGACAGTCCATTGGCGAAAAGCGACATTCTGTGCCGCCCGCGCGTTTTCCCGTGGCTGGGCCGGGTCGGTTACGGCCTGGCCAGCAGTTCCAGCGTCGCCACGGTCATGGCCTCGACCCCGGTGGTCACCGAGGGCTGGGGCGCGATCCGGAACAGCGGAGAATGGTGCGAGGGCACCGGCGGGCCGCCCTTGCCGGCGGCGGTGATCTCGGCCTCGGGCGTGCCGCCCACCGAGAAATACAGTGACTTGACCGCCGGGTCGGCGCCGAAATAGGCGAAGTCCTCCGCCCCCATGCCCTGGCGCGGCTGGCGGGCAAGGCGGGTGGCGCCGAAATGATCGCTGAAGCGCTGGTGCATGCGGCGGGCCAGCGAGTCGTCGTTGATGGTCGCCGGCGTCGATTCGGTCGACACCGTGACGGTGGGCAGCTTGTCTTCCGGCAGGCCGGCCATGCGGCCGGCGTTCTCGGCGATGCGCCTGATGCCGGCGAGCAGGGTCTGGCGCACCTTCTCCGAGTCGGCGCGTACGGTGATCTGCAGGTCGGCGCGGTCGGAAATGATGTTGTGCTTCAGGCCGCTATGAAAGGCGCCGACAGTCACGACGCCCGGCTCCAGCGGCGAAATCTCGCGGCTGACCAGCGTTTGCAGCGCCACCACGATCTGCGAGCCCAGCACCACGGGGTCGCGACCCATGTGCGGCGAGGCGCCATGGGCGCCAATGCCATGGACGGTGATGTCGACACTGTCCGACGACGAGGCGATCAGGCCCGGTTCCACCAGCAGCTGGCCGGCCGGCAGCCCGGCGGTGACATGGAACGCCAGCGCGTAATCGGGCTTGGGAAAGCGGGCGTAGAGCCCGTCGTCGAGCATCTTGCGGGCGCCGCCAATGCGTTCCTCGGCCGGCTGGGCCACCAGCACGACGGTACCCGCCCACTGGTCGCGCCGGTCCATCAGCTGCTTGGCGGTGCCCACCAGCGCGGTGATGTGCACATCGTGGCCGCAGGCATGCATCACCGGCATGTCGAGGCCGTTGATGTCGACCTGGCGGGCGGTGGACGCATAGGGCAGGCCGGACTGCTCGACCACCGGCAGGCCGTCCATGTCGGCGCGCAGCAGCACGGTGGGGCCGCTGCCGTTGCGGATGACGCCGACGACGCCGGTGCCGCCGACACCCTCGGTGACCTGGACACCCAGCGCCTTCAGCTCCCTGGCGATGCGGGCGGCGGTCCTGACCTCGCGGTAGGAGAGTTCGGGGTTCTGGTGGAAGTGGACGAACAGCGCGCCCAGATGGCTGTCATAGTGCCGGCTGATCGCCGTGGCGAGCGCGGGATCGCCCGCCCGCGCGGGCGGGCCAAAGCCGGTGGACAGGACAGTGGCCAGCGCCAGCGCGCTGGTGGTGAGAAAACAACGCATGGATGAGCCCCCGACCCCTGGTGTGCGACATGTTGTGATCACGTCACTGTCACCCGGGACACCCGAAGTTGTAAAGACCTCAGGCGCTGACCGGGCAGGGCGCCTTGAGGGTGTGATAGGGCACATCGAGATCGATGCCGAACCGGGTGCGCAACACGTCCAGATAGGTCGCGTCATCCGCCAGCGTCTCGGTGGTGTCGATACCGCCGGCGCGGGTGGTGAGCTGATGGTCGAGCAGGGTCAGACGGCCGTCGGCGGTGAAGCGGGCCGCGAGCCGGCGCTGGGTGAACAGCGAGTCCGGCGCGGTGGCGGTATAATGGTTGCCCAGCTCGAAGTCGGCCGGCCAGCAGCGTTCCAGCGTGAAGCTGTAGAGCCCCAGCCAACCGTCGTCGCGCCCCGTCTCCAGCATGAAGCCATGGTCGGCGTCCTCGCGCAGGCGGAAGCGGCCGTCGGGCTGATCGTCGACGCGCCCGGTCTCCAGCGGCATCGGCAACCGGAAGCCGGGGCCGCCGAAGCCGATGTCGAAGATCCACGGCCGGCCGCCCAGCTCCACCAGGCAGAGCTTGTGGGTGCGCGGATGCGGGCCGCCCGGCGCCAGCCAGACGCGGGCCAGCAGCGGCCGGGCCTCGACCTCCAGCGCCGCCAGCAGTCGCAGGAACAGGCCGTTGAGTTCGAAGCAGTAGCCGCCGCGCCGGCGCGCCACCACCTTGTCGTAGACCGCTTCGGGGTCGAGGCTGATGCCCTGGCCGAGGTGGATGTCGAAGTTCTCGAACGGTACCGCCATCATGTGCGCCGCGTGCAGGTCGGCCAGGCCGTCAGGCGTGGTGGCCGGTGCCGTTGTCAGGCCAAGGCGGGCGAGGTAGGCGTCGCGCTGGGCGGGGGTGAGCATGGGGGTTCCTTTTGCGGTATGAAGCTGGTGGGGTCAGCGGCCTTTGAAGACAGGCGGGCGCTTTTCCATGAACGCCTGCATGCCTTCCCGCATGTCCGCGCTGGCCAGCAGCGGCAGCAGTTGCAGGAAGACATGGTCGACATGCTCGACGAACGGCTCGGCCAGACCGGCGCGCATCATCCGCCGCGCCGCCTGCACCGCGAGCGGCGCGTTGGCGGCGATCTCGGCGGCCATCGCCTGGCCGGCGGCCAGCGCCGCCTCCGCATCGGCATGGACCTCGGTTACCAGCCGCAGGTCGAGTGCCTCTTCGGCGCTGAGGGTGCGGCCGGTGAAGATCAGCTGGGCCGCCCGGTCCCAGCCGAGCAGGCGTGGCAGATACCAGGTGCCGCCGGATTCAGGCAGCACGCCGCGCTTGACGTAGGAGGCGGCGAGCTTGGCGTCGCGTGCGGCGACGCGGATGTCGCAGCCCAGCGCCAGATCGAGGCCATAGCCGGCGGCCGCGCCGTTGACGACGGCGATGGTCGGCTTGTCGAGGTTGAACAGCACGGTGGGCGGGGTGTTGCGCAGATCGAGCTTGGGCGGCAGCGCCGCGCCACCGCCCAGTGTCTGGTTGGGGTCGCGCGACAGGTCCAGCCCGGCGCAGAAGGCGCGCCCCGAGCCGGTGAGCAGGATCACCCGCACCGAGTCGTCGGCGTTGGCGGCCAGCAGCGCCGCCGACAGCGCGTCGAGCATGGCCCCGGAAATGGTGTTCATCCGCTCCGGCCGGTTCAGCGTGATGGTCGCCACATGGTCGGCGACGGCATAGAGAATGTCCTGGTCACTCATGGTGTCGATCCTGCCCCCGGTTTGAATATCGTTATGGATAATCGTGTTGAACGGTCGTCACCGTGACGCTGCCGCGCGGGGTTGTAAAGGTGGCGGGGCGCTGCCCGCCGCGACCGGGCCACGGCACGGCGTGCGGGACGCAAGGCGGCGCGGGTCGCCGAACAAAATGGCAACTTGGCGCGGCGGGCGCGGCGCGCCATAGTGGCCGGCATGAGCAGCCCCGTCATCCGCACCACCCTGGCCGACATCGCTATGCCGCTGGCCTTCACGCCGCACAAGGTGGTGCGGCCGCCGAAGTCGGAAGGCGGCAAGCCCTTCGTGATGAAGGCCGACTATGAGCCGGCGGGCGACCAGCCGCAGGCGATCGCCGAACTGGTGAAACAGGTGCGCAACGGCGAGCGCGACCAGGTGCTGCTGGGCGTCACCGGCTCGGGCAAGACCTTCACCATGGCCAAGGTGATCGAGGCGACGCAGCGCCCGGCCATCATCATCGCCCACAACAAGACGCTGGCCGCCCAGCTCTACGGCGAGTTCAAGGGCTTCTTCCCCGACAACGCGGTGGAGTATTTCGTCAGCTACTACGACTACTACCAGCCGGAAGCCTATGTGCCGCGCACCGACCTCTACATCGAGAAGGAGAGTTCGGTGAACGAGCAGATCGACCGGATGCGCCACGCCGCCACCCGGGCGCTCTTGGAACGCGACGACGTCATCATCGTCGCCTCGGTGTCCTGCCTCTACGGTATCGGCTCGGTCGAGACCTATTCGGCGATGACGCTGACCGTGCGCAAGGGCGAGACCATCGACAGCCGCGAGCTGATCCGCAAGCTGGTGGCCCAGCAGTACAAGCGCAACGACCAGGCGTTCACCCGCGGCACCTTCCGCGTGCGCGGCGACACTGTCGAGATTTTCCCCGCCCACTATGAGGACGCCGCCTGGCGCATCAGCTTCTTCGGCGACGAGGTGGAGGAGATCGTCGAGTTCGATCCGCTGACCGGGCGCAAGAACGCCAGCCTGGACGCCATCAAGGTCTATGCGAACTCGCACTATGTGACGCCGGGGCCGACGATGCAGCAGGCGATCCAGGCCATCAAGCTGGAGCTGGCCGAGCGGCTGAAGGAGCTGAAAGCCGCCAACATGCTGCTGGAGGCGCAGCGGCTGGAGCAGCGCACCACCTTTGATCTGGAAATGATCGCCGCCACCGGCGCCTGCGCCGGCATCGAGAATTATTCCCGCTTCCTCACCGGCCGGCTGCCCGGCGAGCCGCCGCCGACGCTGTTTGAATATCTGCCCGACAACGCCCTGCTGTTCGTCGATGAAAGCCACGTCACCGTGCCGCAGATCGGCGGCATGGAGCGCGGCGACAAGCGGCGCAAGGTGACGCTGGCGGAATATGGCTTCCGCCTGCCGTCGTGCATCGACAACCGGCCGCTCAAGTTCGAGGAGTGGGACGCCATGCGGCCGCAGACCCTGTTCGTCTCGGCGACGCCGGGGCCGTGGGAAATGGAACAGACCGGCGGCGTGTTCGTCGAGCAGGTGATCCGCCCCACCGGCCTGATCGACCCGCCGTGCGAGATCCGCCCGGTCGAGCATCAGGTCGACGATCTGATCGCCGAGGCCAGGGCGACCGTCGGCCAGGGCTATCGGGTGCTGGTGACGGTGCTGACCAAGCGCATGGCCGAGGACCTGACGGAATATCTCCACGAGGCCGGGCTGAAGGTGCGCTACATGCACGCCGACGTCGAGACGCTGGAACGCATCGAGATCATCCGCGACCTGAGATTAGGCGTGTTCGACGTGCTGGTGGGCATCAACCTGCTGCGCGAGGGCCTCGACATTCCCGAGTGCGGCCTTGTCGCCATTCTCGACGCCGACAAGGAGGGCTTCCTGCGCTCCGAGACATCGCTGGTGCAGACCATCGGGCGCGCCGCGCGCAACGCCGACGGGCGGGTGATCCTGTATGCCGACAAGATGACCGGCTCGATGGACCGCGCGCTGAAGGAGACGGAGCGTCGCCGCGTCAAGCAGATGGCCTACAACGAGGCGCACGGCATCACGCCGACCACGGTGAAGAAGCAGATCGCCGATGTGCTGAAGGACGCCAGCCAGGGCGACTATGTGACGGTCGACCTCGACAGCGAGGAGACCGAGCATCTGGTCGGCCACAATCTCAAGGCCTACATCGCCGAGCTGGAGGAGCGGATGAAAACCGCCGCCGCCGATCTGGAGTTCGAGGAAGCCGCCCGCCTGCGCGACGAAATCCGCCGGCTGGAGAACGCCGAACTCGGCCTGCCGGAAGCGATGCACACAGCGCCGGTCAAGGGCCACTCCGGCGGCGGCAAGCCCGGCACCCGCACCAGCCGCTACGGCAAGGTGCGCAAGCGGCGGGGCTAGAGCCGGCGTTCTGGCCGACTGGTTCAGCCGGGGAAGTTCAGCTCGATGACCACCCCGTTGGGGTCGGTGAGAAACAGTTGCTGGAAGTCGCCGATCCGGTTGTGCCGGTGGGGAATGCCAAGCGATGTCAGCCACGATCGCATCGCCTCGACGTCATGGGCGATGAACGCCACATGGTCGATCGGGCCGGTAGGGCCGGCGTGGCGCGGATCGTCGGTCGCCATCAGGTGAATGACCGGGGTGTCGCCGAGATAAAGCCAGTGGCCATGCACGCCCACCGCCGGGCGCGGGCCGACGCGCAGGCCCAGGGCCTCGACATACCAGTCGGCGGTGGCGTCCACCGCCGGCGTGGCGATGTTCACATGGTCGAAGCGGTGCAGCGCCATCGGTCAGCCTCCCGTCCCCTCAGGGGTTCATGCCACTGTAGCAACGCGCGGCCATTTTCGCGCATGGCCAAAAGAACAGGCGCTGGCAGCGCGCCGCCGTCGGTCTCGTGCGGGAAACAGTCCGTCCCCCCTGTCGCGGGTGCTTGACGGGATGGTGGGCGTGCGGCGACTGTCCGCGCCTCGGGCCTGTATCGGCATCGGTGCAGTGCAACCAGACAAGAGGGAGTTATCGCATGATCGGTTATGTCACGGTGGGTACCAACAACATCGACAAGGCAGCGGCCTTCTACGACAAGGTGCTGGGTGCGCTGGGCGCCAAGCGGGCCTGGGAGATGGACCGTCTGATCACCTGGGCGAGCGCGCCCAACACGCCGATGATGGCGGTGTGCAAGCCCTATGACGGTCAGCCGGCGACGGTGGGCAATGGCGTGATGGTTTCGCTGATGGCCGGCTCGCCGGACGGGGTGAAGGCGGTCTATGATGCCGCGCTGGCCGCTGGTGGCACCGACGAGGGCGCGCCGGGACCGCGTGGCGACTCCGGCTTCCACGGTGCCTATTTCCGCGATCTCGACGGCAACAAGATCTGCGCCTTCTGTTTCGCCAAGGCGTGAGCCAAGAGCTGATTCCGCCGGGTGGCCGCGCTGTGATCAACCGGTGCGGCCACCATCAGGCCGGCGCCCGATGGCGGGTTGCCTGTTGGCGGGTTGCTTGACGGCATGTGGCGGGCTGGGCGATGGTCGGTCATGACCGCCGCCAATATCGAGATCAGCGTCGCCACGCTGGAGCAGTTGTTCGACACGCTCGACCCGCTGCCGTTTCGCGAGAAGGATCTCGACCACCGCGCCGAGGACTTTATCGTCGGCTGGGCGCGGGAGTTGCCGCGCGACACGCCGCTTGCCATTGTCATCCACGTGCCGCCGGCCGAGATCGAGCGGCCGCTGGCGGCGTCAATCACGCCGGCGTTTGCCCATTTCTTCACCTATCGCGCCGAGGTGGTGGGGCAGGAGCTGCGCGAGCTGCTGCGGGTGGGGCGCGCGGCCCTGCTCATCGGTGTCGTCGCGCTGGTCGCCTGTGTCGGGCTGGCGCATCTGGCGGCGCAGACGATGGCGGCATCGGCGCTGCGCGAGATTGTCGTCGAGAGCCTGCTGATTCTCGGCTGGGTCGCCAACTGGCGACCGCTGGAGATTTTCCTCTACGACTGGTGGCCGCTGGTGCGCCGACGCAATCTCTATCGCCGCCTCGCCGGCGCGCGGGTGGCGCTGCTGCCCAGCGATGCTCAAGGCGATGGCCACGGCGGCGGGCGCCCGTCATGAGCGGTCCGGCTCTCTATGTCGATGCCGATGCCTGCCCGGTGAAGGCGGAGGTGCTGCGGGTGGCCGAGCGCCACCAGCTGCGGGTGCACATGGTCTCCAACAGCGGGGTGCGCCAGGCGCTGCATCCGCTGGTCAATTCGGTGGTGGTCTCCGGCAGCTTCGACGCCGCCGACGACTGGATCGCCGCCGAAGCCGGCGATGGCGACATCGTCATCACCGCCGACATCCACCTGGCCTCGCGCTGTCTCGACATGGGGGCGGCGGTGCTGGGGCCGACCGGCAAGCCGTTCACCAAGGCCAATATCGGCATGGCGCTGTCGATGCGCGACCTGATGGCCGATCTGCGCGCCATGGGCACGGTGAGCGGTCACAATCCGAGTTTCAGCAAGCAGGACCGCTCGGCCTTCCTGCAGGCGCTGGAGCGCGCGGTGCAACAGGCAAGGCGGCGCTGACAGCGGCAGGGCAGGAGGGATCATGAACGGGAGGACGCGACGGGCGGGGTTGCTGTTGATGCTGCTGGCGGTGTCGGCCATGCCGGGTCCGGCGCGGGCCGAGACCATGGCCGAGGTGCTGGCGGCCAGCGCGGCGGCCGACTGGCGGCCGCTCGACCCGGACCGCACGCTGGTGATGACCCTGCCGGCCGGCCTGGTGGTGATCGAGCTGGCGCCGGCGTTCGCCCCCAACCATGTCGCCAATATCAAGGCGCTGGTGCGCGAGGGCTATTTCGACGGTCTGGCGGTGACCCGGGTGCAGGATGGTTTCGTCGTCCAGTGGGGCGACCCCGGCGCGCTGAAGTCGCCGCCGCGGCCACGGCCGATCCGCACCGCCCGGGCGACGCTGCCCGCCGAGTTCGAGCGCCCGGCGGCGGGCCTCGCGTTCACGCCGCTGCCCGACCGCGACACCTATGCGCCGCAGACGGGTTTCGTCGATGCGCTGCCGGCGGCGCGCGATCCGGCCACCGGTGTCGCCTGGGCGGTGCATTGCTACGGCAGCGTCGGGGTGGGGCGCGACCTCGACGCCGACTCCGGCGGCGGCGGCGAGCTGTATGCCGTCATCGGCCACGCGCCGCGCCAGCTTGATCGCAACATCACCGTGGTTGGCCGGGTGGTCGCGGGCATGGACAGGCTCGCCAGCCTGCCGCGCGGCACCGGTCCGCTGGGCTTTTATGAGCAGGACAGCCAGCTGGTGCCGATCACCCGCGTCCGGCTGATGGCGGACCTGCCGCCCGCCGAGCGGCCCCGGCTTGAGGTGCTGCGCACCGATACCGCGATCTTCACCCGTCTGGTGGAAAGCCGGCGCAACCGGCGGGATGATTTCTACAAGCGCCCGGCCGGCGCCATCGACGTCTGCAACGTGCCGCTGCCGGTGCGGCCGCTTCCCTGATTGTGATCCCCCCCCCTGAGGAGCTCTCCGTGACCGATGTGCCCGCCACTGCCGACACCGCCCTGCTCGCCGACCTTGCCGCCGTGCGCGCGGTGGTCGCCACCTACGCCGAGGCCACCCGCGCCGGCGACATCGCCGCGCTCAAGCGCGTGTTCGCGCCCGAGGCGCTGATGAGCGGCCATATGGGGGATGCCGCCATGGTCGGCGGGCCGGAGCCGTTCTACGCCTTCATGGCCGACTATCGACCGACGGAGGCCCAGCGCGCCGCCTACGGCTGGGAGATCACCCATCTGGCGGTGGCGGGGCGCGCGGCGGCGGCGACGCTGGTGGAGACCAACCTCGCCGGACTGTCGTTCACCGACTATTTCCATCTGCTCAAGCGCGACGGCGTCTGGCGGATCATCGCCAAGACATTCGAACCGGGTCTGTAGGGAGCGGGCCGAGGCCGCGCCGCCGTGTGCGGCGGGCGACTGGCCGCGATGGTTGCCCCGCATGGATTCGAACCACGATTAACGGAGTCAGAGTCCGCTGTCTTGCCGTTAGACGACGGGGCAACGTCGCGTCAGGCGGCGGTCAATAGGTCAACCAAACGCCGTCTGTCAATGGTATCGCGCATGGAAAACTGCATCGGCGACCGCTTGTCGGGGCGGGGCAGGGTTGTTACCTTGGTGGCAAGTGGCCGTCGTCCCGGATGGAGACGGCAAGCGTAACGATAAAAACAAGGCGACGATCATGCCGAACGATGTGGCGGAGCGTTCCGCTGCTGGTCCCGTCGAGTCGGATCAGCGCGGAAGGACCGGGCCGGGCACGGGAGGACGCAATGGCGTCGGCCCGCGTGGCCAGGCGGCCGAGCGGCTGTATGCCGCGCTCGACCTGGGCACCAACAACTGCCGGCTGCTGGTGGCCAAGCCCGCTCGTGGCGGCTTCCATGTCGTCGACGCCTTTTCCCGAATCGTCCGCCTGGGTGAAGGCCTGGCCGCCACGGGCCTGCTGTCGGACGCCGCCCAGAACCGCGCCATCTCGGCATTGAAGGTCTGTGCCGACAAGCTGCGGCGTCGTAATGTCATCCTGATGCGGCATGTGGCGACGGAAGCCTGTCGGCGCGCCAGCAACGCCGGCCAGTTCGTCTCCCGGGTCTACGAGGAGACCGGCCTGGCGCTGGATGTCATCTCGACCAAGGAAGAAGCCCGGCTGGCGGTGCTTGGCTGCCAGACGCTGCTGCCGGCGGATGCCGACTATGGCCTGGTGTTCGATATCGGCGGCGGCTCCACCGAGCTGGTGCTGGTGCGGCAGGAAGCCAACGGTAGTATCGATATCGCCGCCTGGACCTCGATGCCCTGGGGCGTGGTGTCGCTCGCGGAAGCCTTTGATACCGATCAGGCGTCTCCCGGTGTGTACGCGCTGATGAAGGAGCGCGTCGGCGCCTACCTGAGCACTTTCGAGATGCAGGCGCGGGTGTCGGAGAAGGTGAACAGCGGCCGGCTGAGCGTGCTGGGCACATCGGGCACGGTGACGACGCTGGCCAGCCTGCACCTGGGATTGACTACCTATGACCGGCGGCAGGTGGACGGCTGCTGGGTGCCCTCGGGTTCCATGCGCACGCTCGCCAGCGATCTGGCGGCCATGAGCATGGACCAGCGCGCCGAGCTGCCGTGCATCGGCAAGGAACGCGCCGACCTGATGATGGCCGGCTGCGCCATTCTGGAGACCATCCTCGACTTCTGGCCCATTGATCAGCTGCGGGTCGCCGATCGCGGCATCCGCGAGGGCATCCTGCGGGTGCTGATGCGCCGCGACGGACTGCGGCTGTGAGTACGCCCGGCTCTCCCGGTGGCCGTTCCCATGGCGGTCGCTCGCGGGTCAAGACCGCGCGCGGCCGCTCCACCTCGTCGGTGCGCTGGCTGGAGCGCCAGCTCAACGACCCTTACGTCAAGGCCGCCAAGGCCGCCGGCTACCGGTCGCGCGCGGCGTTCAAGCTCAAGGAGCTGGATGAGCGCTTCGGCCTGCTCAAGGGCGTCGAGCGGGTCGCCGACCTCGGCGCGGCGCCCGGCGGCTGGTGCCAGGTGGTGCTGGAGCGCCGGCCCAAGGCGCGAGTGGTCGCGGTGGACATCCTGGAGATGGAGCCGATCGCCGGTGTTATCTTCTTTCAGGGCGACATCCGCGACCAGACGACGGCGGACCGCATCCGCGAGGCGCTGGGCGGCCAGGCCGATCTGGTGCTTTCGGACATGGCGGCCAACACCATTGGCCACAAGCAGACCGACGCGCTGCGCACCATGGGGCTGATCGAGGCCGGACTGGAACTGGCGGAGGAAGTGCTGGCCGAGGGCGGCGCCTTCGTCGCCAAGGTGCTTGCCGGCGGCGCCGACGGCACGCTGCTGACGCGGCTGAAGCAGCGTTTCCGCCAGGTCAAGCATGCCAAGCCGCCGGCCAGCCGCAAGGATTCCTCGGAGTGGTATGTCATTGCCCAGGGCTTTCGCGCCGCGCCGCCAGCGGACGTTCAGGCCGACGCGTAGATATTTCCCGCCTCGGGCATGGATATTTCCGGACGGGGATGGCATATAGCCCGCCACTTTCCCCCCGACTCGGATGCGAGAGACTTCCATGGACCTGCCGCTCGGCCTGACTTTCGACGACGTTCTGCTCATTCCGGGCGAGTCCGACGTGCTACCGAGCCAGGCGGAGACCTCGACCCGCATCACCCGCGAGATCGGCCTCAACATTCCCATCCTGTCCTCGGCGATGGACACGGTGACCGAAGCCGACATGGCGGTGATGATGGCGCAGGCCGGCGGCATCGGCGTGTTGCATCGCAATCTCACCATCGAGGAACAGGCCCAGGCGGTGCGCCAGGTCAAGCGGTTCGAGGCGGGCATGGTGGTGAACCCGGTGACCATGCTGGCCGACCAGACCCTGCGCGAGGCGCTCGACCTGATGAAGCGGCACAGGATTTCCGGCATTCCGGTGGTCGAGCCGTCGCCGCTGGGCCAGCCCGGCAAGCTGATCGGCATTCTCACCAACCGCGATGTCCGCTTCGCCGAGAACCCGGACCAGCCGGTCTCCGAACTGATGACCCGCGAGAACCTCGCGACCGTCAAGGCCGGTGTCAGCCAGGACGAGGCGCGCCGCCTGCTGCACCAGCGCCGCATCGAGAAGCTGCTGGTGGTCGATGACGGCTACCGTTGCGTCGGGCTGATCACCGTCAAGGACATCGAGAAGGCGGTGAACTATCCCTCGGCGACCAAGGACGCCTCGGGACGCCTGCGCGTCGCCGCCGCCTCGACGGTCGGCGATCTCGGCTTCGAGCGCACCGAGGCGCTGATCGACGCCGAGTGCGACCTGATCGTCGTCGACACCGCCCACGGCCACTCGCTGCGGGTGTCGGAGGCGGTCGCCCGCATCAAGAAGCTGTCCAACAACGTCCAGGTGCTGGCCGGCAACGTGGCGACGGCCGACGCTGCCCGGGCGCTGATCGACGCCGGTGCCGACGGCATCAAGGTCGGCATCGGTCCGGGCTCAATCTGCACCACCCGCATCGTCGCCGGTGTCGGCGTGCCGCAGCTCACCGCCGTCATGGAAACGGCGGAAGCCGCCGCCAAACTGGGCGTGCCGGTGATCGCCGATGGCGGCATCCGCACCTCCGGCGACATCGCCAAGGCCATCGCCGCCGGCGCCGCCGCCGTGATGGTGGGCTCGCTGCTGGCGGGCACCGAGGAAGCGCCCGGCGAGGTGTTCCTCTACCAGGGCCGCTCCTACAAGGCCTATCGCGGCATGGGCTCGGTGGGCGCCATGGCGCGCGGCTCGGCCGACCGCTATTTCCAGCAGGACATCAAGGACACGCTGAAGCTGGTGCCGGAAGGCATCGAGGGCCAGGTGCCCTACAAGGGTCCGGCGCGCGAGGTCATCCATCAGCTGGTCGGCGGCCTGAAGGCGGCGATGGGCTACACCGGGTCAAAGACGGTGGCGGAGTTCCAGAAGCGGGCCCGCTTTGTGCGCATCACCAACGCCGGCCTGCGCGAGAGCCACGTGCATGACGTGCTGATCACCCGCGAGGCGCCCAACTATCCGACGCGCTGAGCCATGACACCGGCCGCGCGGCTCGCCGCCGCCATCGAGGTGCTGACGGCGGTGCTCGATGCCGTGCGGGTGCAGGGGCCGGCGGCAGACACGCTGCTGGCCCGCTATTTCCGCGATCGCCGCTATGCCGGCTCGAAGGACCGCGCCGCCATCCGCGACACGGTTTACGCCGTGCTGCGCGATTGCGCGTGGGACGCGGCGGATGCCCGCGCGGCGCTGGTGGCGCATCTGCGCGCCCACGATCCTGACCGGCTGGCGCTGTTCGGCGCCGACCGCTACGCCCCGCCGGCGCTGGCCGATGACGAGGGCATGACCACCGGGCCATGGTTGCCCGAGTGGCTGGAGGCGGCATTCATCGAGCGTTTCGGCGACGGCTGGCCGGTTGAACAGGCGGCGTTGCGCGATCGCGCGCCGCTCGACCTCAGGGTCAACACGCTCAAGGGCTCGCGCGCGGCGGCGCAGGCGGCGCTGGCGGCCGAGGGCATCGCCACCGAGCCGCTGGCGCTGTCGCCCTGGGGCTTGCGTGCGGCGGGCGGGGCGGCGGTGGAGAAGTCGCGTGCCTTCGCGGCGGGACTGGTGGAAATCCAGGATCTGGCGAGCCAGTTGCTGCTGCAGGTGGCCGACGCGCTGCCCGGCGAGACGGTGATCGACTATTGCGCCGGCGCCGGCGGCAAGACGCTGGGGCTCGCCGCCAGCATGGCCGACCGGGGGCGGCTGGTGGCCTGCGACATCGACGCCGCCCGGCTGGCGCGGCTGGCGCCACGGGCGGCACGGGCGGGGGCGGGCATTATCGAGACTCGCTGCCTGCGTGACGACCCGCTGGCGGACCTCGCGGATGTGGCGGATCTGGTGGTGGTGGACGCGCCCTGCAGCGGCACCGGCACCTGGCGGCGCAATCCCGAAGCCCGGCTGCGGCTGACCGGGTCGGCGCTGGCCGGCATCACCGCCCTCCAGGCGGAGATCCTCGACCGGGCCGCCCGGCTGGTGCGCCCCGGCGGCCGGCTGGTTTATGCCGTCTGCTCGCTGCTGCCGGCGGAAGGGGAGGCGCAGGTGCGGGCCTTTGGCGACCGGGCCGCCGGCTTCCGCCTTGCTGACGCGCGCGGGCGCCTGAGCGGTTCGGCGGCCGGCATCGACACTGTGTCGCCGATGTCGCAATGCCTGGCGCTTTCGCCGGCGCGTCAGGGCTGCGACGGGTTTTTCGTCGCGGAATTTGAACGCCTCTGCTAACGCTTCCTTGACCTTCCTGCTGGCATCTTCATGAAGACGTTATGATGATCCCTGTGATGCCCGTTCTGTCCGCCCCTTTCGTGGCCGCCCTGCTGGCGATCACGGTCGCCAGTCCCGTGGCCGTGGCGCGCACGAACGTGAGCGCGACCTCTTCCCGGCTGGCCGCCCAGGGCGACATGCTGGTGTCGCAGGGGCAGCCGGCGAACGCCGTCGACTTCTACGAGACGGCGCTGGTGGCCGATCCCAAGAACGTCGCCGCCTTCGTCGGTCTCGGCAAGGCTTATGAAAAGCAGGGTCTGACCGGCAAGGCGCTGAGCTTCTATCGCAAGGCGCTGGTCATCAATCCCAACGATCTCGGCGCTCTGGAGGCGCAGGGTCTGGCGATGATCGCCAAGGGTCAGCTGGCCAAGGCGCAGGCGTCGCTCGACCGGCTGCGGCGCATCTGCCGGTCGGGATGCGTGCAGAAGGACCGGCTGGAGGCTGCCGTGGCGGCCGCCCAGGCCAAGAACGCCTCTGCCCGCAACAACGCCAGGCCGGCGTCGCGGACCGCCGCGCGCAAGCCGACCGTGCCGATGGTGCCGGTGTCCTCGAACCGTCGCGGCGGCTGATCGCCGCTTCAGCCTTTTCCCGCGTCAGCTTTTCTCAACGCCGTCCAGGCGCGCGCCAGCGTGCAGAACTCGGCGATGCTCAGCGTTTCAGCCCGACGCTCGCCGTCAATGCCGGTGTCGTCCAGCAATGCGGCTGGATCACCGCCAAGGCTTTTCAGGGAAGCCCGCAGCATCTTGCGCCGCTGGCCGAAGGCGGCCGCCGTGACCGCCTCCAGCGCGCCGACGGGAACGTCGGCCAACGGTTCGGCCGGCGTGATGTGGACGACGGAGGAGGTCACCTTGGGCGGCGGCGTGAAGGCCTTGGCCGGCACGTCGAAGGCGATGCGCGGGCACGCCCGCCACTGGGCGAGAACCGACAGCCGGCCATAGGCCTCGGAACCGGGGGCGGCGATGATGCGCTGCGCCACCTCGCGCTGGAACATCAGGGTCAGGCTCGCCCAGAAGGGCGGCCAGTCGCGCGTGGTCAGCCAGCGCACCAGCAGCGCGGTGCCGACATTGTAGGGCAGGTTGGCGATGATGTGGACGGGCCCCGTGCCCAGCAGGGTCGGCTCGTCCACTTTCAGCGCGTCGCCCCGGATCAGCTCCAGCCGGTTGCCCGACCAGGCGCCAAGCTCCTCCAGCGCCGGCCAGCAGCGGCTGTCCATTTCCACGGCGATGACTCGCCGGGCGCCGGCCTGCAGGATGGCGCGGGTGAGCCCGCCGGGGCCGGGGCCGACTTCATAGACGGTGGCGCCATCTAGCGGGCCGGGCACGCGGGCGATGCGTCCGAGCAGGTTGGCATCGAGCAGGAAGTTCTGGCCGAGCGCCTTCTTCGCCCACAGGCCATGGGCGGCGATGACCTCGCGCAGCGGCGGCAGCGATGCGTCCGTCATGAGGGGCGCCGGCGGTGGGCGGCACAGAGCGCGGCCATGCGGATGGCGGCGATCATGGCGTCCGGTCGTGCCTCGCCCCGGCCGGCGATGTCGAAGGCGGTGCCATGATCCGGCGAGGTGCGGACGATCGGCAGGCCAAGCGTCATGTTGACGCCGCTGTCGAAGTCCAGCGCCTTGATCGGGATCAGCGCCTGGTCATGGTACATGCACACCATGGCGTCGTAGCGGCCGCGGATGTGCGGCGCGAACAGGCTGTCGGCGGGCAGGGGGCCGGTGGCGTCGATGCCCATGGCGCGCAGCTGTTCGACCGCCGGGCGGACGACGGTCTCCTCCTCATCCCCGAGCCGGCCACGCTCGCCGGCATGCGGGTTGAGGCCGGTGACGGCAAGCCGGGGGTCGCGCAGGCCGAGATCGCGGCGCAGCGCTTCGGCCGTGACCCGGCCGCGCTGGACGATGAGCGCGGTGGTGAGCCGTGCCGGCACCTCGCGCAGCGGCACGTGTATGGTCACCGGCACGGTGCGCACGCTGGGGCCCGCCAGCATCATCACGGCGTCCTCGGGGCTGACGCCCGCGCGTTCGGCGACGAACTCGGTCTGCCCCGGCCAGCGATAGCCGATGGCCGCCAGCGCCGCCTTGTTGACCGGCCCGGTCACCAGGGCGCTGGCACCGCCACCGACGGTCAGGTCGACCCCGGCTTCGAGGGCGGCGAAGGCCAGCCGGGCGCCGTCGGCGGTGGGCCGGCCGGGGCGGCTGTCGCCCATCGAGCCGACGTCGAGCACGGGCAGTGCGTGACGGTAGTGGCGCGCGGCATCGTCGAGGTCGCTGATGGTGGCGACCGGCCCCGCCCACACCGCGCGCAGGGCGGCGGCATCGCCGGCGACGGCGAACGGCGGCAGGCCGATGGCATGACGCTGTTCCCAGGCCTGCACGATGGTCTCGGGGCCGACGCCGGCCGGGTCGCCGATCGAGACGATGAGTGGCGGATCAGCCCGCGGCGGTTCAGCGGTAGTCGACAATGGCATCCCGGCGCAGGTCGCGCAGATAGCGGCGCGCCATCATGGAGATCCGCTGCTCGTTGAGCTGGGCGTAGACGTCGTCATAGCTCGGCAATGCGCTCTCCTGACCTTCGTCGCGGCCGCACAGGATGATGATGCGGGCGTCGGTCTGGGTGCCGAACGGCTGGGTTGCCTCGCCGACCTGCAGCCGTTCCAGCTGCTCGTGCAGGCCGGGCGGGAAGCTCCGCAGCGGCTGCGGGTCCGGCGCGTCGACACGGCCGCCCACGGAAGCGGCAATGGCGTCGGCGCGGCCGCAACCACCGCCGGCGGCGACAGCCGTCGTGAGTTTCTGCACCGTCGCCATCAATTGTTCGCGGCTGGTGCCGGGCGCCAGAGGCACGGCGACCTGCTTGACGGTGAGCACGGCATTGAGCGGGTCAGGCCCCAGCACCTTGCGCTTGTCCGTGACGGAAATGATGACGAAGCCGCCGGCGACACGGATCGGATCACTGACCTGGCCGATCCGCATGGCCGGCACCACATCCTCAAGGCCGCGCCGCAGCTGGCCCAGCATCATGTAGCCCATGTCGCCGCCGACGGCGGCGGTGGAGGCTTCCGAGAACTGGCGCGCATAGGCGACAAAGGAAGCCCCCGCGCGGACCTGAGTGACGATACGCTCGGCGTTGGCGCGCGTTTCCGCCTCGGTTTCCGGTGTCGCGGCGAGGAAAATCTCGCTCAGTCGATATTCTTCCTGGCCCTTGGCGGCCTCCAGCCGGTCGATGACCGCCTGGATTTCATCGTCGCCGATCGAGACGAAGGGCTCCACCCGCCGCCGCAGCAGGCTGTTCCAGGCGAACTCGGCACGAATCTGGTCCTTCAGGGTTTCCCCCGAGGTGCCATTGGTCTTCAGGAAGCGGAGGAACTGTTCGGTGGGTTGGCCGAAATTCTGGGCGACGCGCGCAAATGCCGCCTCGACATCGGCCTCGCCGACCTCGATGTCGTTTTCCTTCGCTTCCAGGATCTGCAGCCGCTCGTCGATGAGGTTGCGCAGAACCTGCAGACGCAGGCGCGCCACTTCATCCGCCGGGATGCGACCGCCGGACGCGGTGATGACCAGCGCCAGCCGGTGATCCACGTCCAGGTCGGTGATGACGCTGCCGTTGACGATGGCCGACGCCTTGCGGACGTTGGGATCGGCGGGCGCGCCGAACACGGTGATGTTCTGGGGCATGCCCTCGCTGTCGAGGGCGTTGCCAACGGATTGCGCCAGGGCGGGGGCAATTGCCAGACCCAGCCCAAGTCCCAATGTCATTACACTGCGCTTTACCATGGTCGGGGTTTACGTCAGCCGCGCGCCGGGTGCAACCGTCCCGCCGGCCAATGGAGCGTTTCTGGCGGCCGGCATGTCAGTTGCCGCCACCGAGGTTGCGCAGCGAGAAACGCAGGAACACGCTGGAGCCTTTGCGAAAGTCACGATCTTCCGTGAAGTTCTTCTTCCAGGTGACTGAAAAGCTGAAACATTCGTCTTCATAGACGAGGCCGACACGGTGCCGGATCGGCTCAAAGCCGTCGCTGGTGGTCAGCGGGTTCTCGCCCTTGCTGGTGAGGTCGAGAATGGTCGAGCCGATCAGCGCCCAGTAGCGGCCGAGCTGGACCCGCCCGCCGACCCGCAGTTCCTCGCGATCCTCCAGGTCCTCGATGTCGATGTTGCGGTTAAGGTAGGTGTATCCCACCGTGACATAGTTGCGGCGGGTGCCCAGTACGGCATCGATCTCGTTGCGCCGTGCCGCGAAGCTGGTCTTGTCGATGCGGAAGCGGTGGGTGACATCAATCAATTCCCCCCAGCTCACCGTGGTGCGGCCGACGAAATCGGAGAAGTTGCCGGACAGGCCGCTACCGTTGGGGAATATCTCCCGGTTGCTGTTGAAGCGCAGGCTCTGGCCCCCCTCGGCCGACAGCGCCCACTTGCCGCGTGACCATGACCAGCGGCCGCCATAGACCAGCCGGACGCCGCCTTCCCATCGGTCGAAGCCGGAGAAGCGGTTGAGGTCGAAGAGGTTGCTGTCCTCCAGGTCGAAGGCGCGGCTATCTTCATTGGGGATGCCGTTGTTGCCGCCATTGGGGCTGGCAATCAGCTGGACCACCGGCTCCAGAGTCTGCTGTCCGCCCAGCGCCGGGCCGGCCAGCGGCCATGCGGTCTCGATCGCCGCCAGCGGCAGCACGCGGCCCTGCCAGCCCCTGTTGCCGGCATAGACGATATCGTCCGGGGATTCGGTGTCGCTGACATAATAGAGGTCGGCGCGTGTCTGGGTGACCAGGCGCAGCGTCTGGCCGGCGGGTGTCAGCCAGCGCCCCTCCCAGCCGCCGGTGGACGACAGGCGATAGCTGTCCATGCCATCGGTACGGGTCAGCGACAGGCCGTTGGCGCGGATCGACCACTGGCCACCGAACAGGGAGGGTCTGGACTGCCAGGCGTAGTCGACCGAGGGGAGCACGATCGGGGTCAGTCCCTGCCGGTCGTCGCGCTGAAGGCCCTGGAAGCCCCAGGTCTGAATGGCGAAATAGTCACGGTCGCCGAAGTGCTCCAGACGATAGTTCGAGCGCAGCACGTCATCGTCCGAGATGTCATAGCGGCGCAGGAAGGTGTCGTCGGTGGTGATTCGTCCCGAGAAGGTGGAGCGCCAGCGACTGGTGTGCTGCAACGTTCCCGAGGCAGACAGGTAACCGCGGACTTCGTTGCCGCCGGTCTCGACATTCTCGTTGTCGCGCTTGGCGGCGTAGGTGGCGATGCCGCCCACCGTGATCGGACCCGTGCGCAGATGCTGGCGGTAATCGAGCGCCAGCGTCGGGCGTTCCGAGGTGTAGAAAGTGGGCGTGACCGTAAGATCACGGTCAGGCGCGATGTTCCAGAAGAACGGCGTGCCGATGGACATGCCAAGCGAGCGACTCTGTGACAGGTCGGGCAGCAGTAGCCCGGAGGATCGGGCGACGTCCGGGGCGGCGTGCGAGATATAGGGCAGGTAGAGAATCGGCACGTTGAGGAATTCAAACGTCGCGTCGTTGTAGCGGATCCGCTTTTCCTGCTGGTCGTAGGTGACCCGCACCGCCTTGATCCGCCACAACGGCCGCTCCTCGGTGGAGCCGGGCGGGCACAGTTCGCAGGGGCTGTAGATGGCACGGTCGAGCCGGGTTTTCTCGGCCTGACGGTTGCCGTTGCGTGCGCCCAGCCGCGAGCCGTCCTTGAGTATCAGCAGCACATTGTCGACCAGGCCGTCCTTCAGGGTGTCGGTCAGCTCGATCTTCTCGCCATAGACGCGGTTGCCCTGCGGGTCGGTGATCTCGACGTTGCCGCGCGCCTCCACAAAGCCGGTACGGCGGTTGTAGATCACCTGGTCGGCGCGCAGGTCATAGCCATCGCGGGACATGGTGACGAGGCCGTCGGCGGTGACGATCCCGGTCTCGTCGTCGTAGGTCAGCCGGTCGGCCTCGAACAGCACCTGCGACTCCGCTGCGGGCGCGGCGGCGTCCGCGACCGCGTCGGCGGCCACGTCCTGGCCACGGGCCACTGTCGTCGCGGCCATCGTCGAGGCTGAGGCGAGCAGGGCGATGAGCGGCAGGCGGGAGGGCACGAATGACAGCCTTATCGTCGGGGCGAGGGACCGGCTGCGTGTAAAGCATGGCGGCGCGCCCGGTGCAACTGGCGCGCGGGCGTTTGCCGTCCCGCCGCTGCGGTCGTGCCGTCGCCGTCGCGCCTTTGCCAGAGCGGCTCCGGCTCGCTATGTACGATCCATGGGGCCGCCACGCGCGGCTGACGACGTCAGGGAAAGAGTCACACCATGAAGATCAGTTTTGCCAAGCCATCCGCCGTCAAGGGCGGCGCTCTCGCCGTGTTCGCAGGTCAGGGGGGCGTGCTCACCGCCGCCGCGGCGGCGATTGACGCGACCACCGACGGGCAGGTGCAGCGCGCGCTCAAGGCCAGCCGCTTCGACGGCGGCGTCGGTGAGATCGTCGAGGTGCTGGCCCCGGCCGGTCTGGACGCCTCGCGGGTGCTGGTGGTGGGCACCGGCACGCTGGCCAAGGCGGGGCCGGGCGAGTTCGAGCGCATCGGCGGCGCGCTGCAGGCCCGTGTCGGCGCCTCGGGCGAGACGACGCTGACCGTGCTGGCGGCGGACCTCGGCGATTCCACGGTGTCGGAGGCGGAAGCGGCGGCGCGCATGGGGCTGGGCGCCCGGCTGCGGGCCTATCGCTTCGATCGCTATCGTACCAAGGAGCAGCCGGCCAAGAAGCCTAGCCTCACCAAATTGGTGATCCAGACCGGCGAGGCGCGGGCGGCGGACAGCGCCTTCAACCGCTACGAGGCGATTGCCGAGGGCGTGTTCCTGACCCGCGATCTGGTGTCGGAGCCCGGCAACGTGGTCTACCCCAAGTCGTTCGCCGACAAGGCGCGCGAGCTGGCCGAGCACGGCATCACCGTGCAGGTGCTGGGCGAGAAGGAGATGAAGAAGCTGGGCTTCGGCGCGCTGCTGGGCGTGTCGCAGGGCTCGGCGCACGAACCGCAGCTGGTGATCCTCGACTACGACGGCACCGGCGGCAAGGCGAAGACGGCGCCGGTGGTGCTGATCGGCAAGGGCGTCACCTTCGATACCGGCGGCATCTCGCTCAAGCCGGCGGCCGGCATGGAAGGCATGAAGTGGGACATGGGCGGCGCTGGCGCCGTCATCGGCACCATGAAGGCGCTGGCCCGGCGCAAGGCCAAGTGCCGGGTGGTCGGCCTGTGCGGCATGGTCGAGAACATGCCCTCCGCGACGGCCCAGCGGCCCGGTGACGTGGTGAAGAGCTATTCCGGCCAGACCATCGAGGTCATCAACACCGACGCCGAGGGTCGCCTCGTGCTGTGCGACGTCATGTGGTATGCCCAGGAGCGCTACAAGCCGAAGGTGATGGTGGATCTCGCCACGCTGACCGGCGCCATGGTGATCTCGCTGGGGCACGAATATGCCGGCATGTTCGCCAACGACGAGACGCTGGCCGGCCAGCTGCTGGCGGCGGGCGAGGCCTCGGGCGACAAGCTGTGGCGTTTCCCGCTGGGGGACGCCTACGACAAGCTGATCAACTCGCAGATCGCCGACATGAAGAACGTCGGCCCGCGCGAGGGCGGTTCGATCACGGCCGCCCAGTTCCTCAAGCGCTTCGTGCGCGAGGGCGTGGCCTGGGCGCATCTCGACATCGCCGGCACCGCCTGGTCCGACAAGGACACGCCGCTGGGCGAGAAGGGCGCCACCGGCTATGGCGTGCGCCTGCTCGACCAGTTCATCGCCAGCAACTTCGAGAAGTAAGCGGTCGGCGCGCGGGAGCCGGGCAGATGGCCGATGTCGGCTTCTATCATGTGACGCACCAGTCGCCGCTGGCGGCACTGGCGCGCCTGATGGAGAAAGCGCACGGGCAGGGGCTGCGCGCGCTGGTGCGCGTGGCCGCCGCCGCGCGGGTGAAGGAGGTCGACGACTATCTGTGGACGCACGATCCGGAGTCCTTCCTGCCCCACGGCACGGCGCGCAACGAGTATCCGGAACTGCAGCCGATCTATATCGCCGAAGGAGAGGCCGCCGCCCCCAACGGCGCGACCCTGCTGGTCCTGCTGGACAATGTGACGCCCACGGCGCTGGAAGGCTTCGACCGCGTGCTCTACCTGTTCGACGGCAGGGACGACGATCAGGTGGCGATGGCCCGCGCGCACTGGCGCGACCTCAAGGCGCAAGGCCATATCCTGAAATACTGGCAGCAGCAGGATGGCGGCGGCTGGAGCCAGGCAGCCTGAGGCCGGCGCCGGCCAGTTCAGCGTGACGCCGACAGGGCGGTGTCTTTCGCGGGCGGGTTTGCCGACGCCCATTGCCTTTTGTGCGCCGCACCGATAAGAGCGCGCGCAACTTCCCACACGAGAGAGCAACTGGAGTTTTCCATGGCCATCGAGCGCACCTTCTCCATCATCAAGCCGGACGCCACCCGTCGCAATCTGACCGGCAAGATCAACGCCATGCTGGAGGACGCCGGCCTGCGCATCGTCGCCCAGAAGCGCGCCCAGCTGACCAAGGCCCAGGCGGAAGGCTTCTACGCCGTCCACAAGGAGCGCCCGTTCTTCAACGACCTGGTGTCGTTCATGATCTCGGGTCCGGTGGTGCTGCAGGTGCTGGAAGGCGAGAACGCGGTGCTGAAGAACCGCGAAGTGATGGGCGCCACCAACCCGGCCCAGGCCGCCGAGGGCACCATCCGCAAGACCTTCGCCGAGAGCATCGAGGCCAATTCGGTGCACGGTTCCGACAGCCTGGAGAACGCGGCGATCGAGATCGCCTATTTCTTCGCGCAGACCGAGATCGTCGGCTAAGCCGACAGGCCGCGATCGTCGGCTAAGCCGACAGGCCGCGATCGTCGGCTAAGCCGACAGGCCGCGATCGTCGGCTAAGCCGACAAGCCGCGATCATCGGCTAAGCCGACAAGCCGCGATCATCGGCTAAGCCGACAAGCCGCGATCATCGGCTAAGCCGACAAGCCGCGATCATCGGCTCAAGCAACAGCGCGTCATGGCCGGGCGTGTCCCGGCCATCCACGGCCGCGTTACCGATACGGCGTCACCCTTGCGGTGGCGCCGTTGTCGTCTTTACCGGCTATGGCGTGTTCGCGGGGATGGCCGGGACACGCCCGGCCATGACGGCGGGAAGGAGGGCGGACGTCGGTATGCCCGCCTCAGGCAGCAGGTCTCAGGCAGCAGGGCGCCGGCTTCAGGGGGCAGGGTTGAGCAGGGGCTGCGCCGTTGGCGCGGCCTCGTTGATTCGGGCGAGCATCCCGTCGATGCTGACCCGGCCCTCGGCGATGGCGCGGATGACGGACGGGTAAAGGCGGTGCTCCTGCTCCAGGATGCGCGCCGCCAGCGTGTCGGCGGTGTCGCCCTCCAGCACCGGCACCGCGGCCTGGGCGAGGATTGGCCCGTCGTCCAGCTCGGGGCGGACGATATGCACCGTGCAGCCGGCGATCTTGCAGCCGGCCTCGATGGTCCGCTCGTGGGTGTGCAGCCCCCGGAAGGCGGGCAGCAGCGACGGGTGGATGTTGACGATGCGGTCCGGCCAGCGGTTGATGAACTCCGGCGTCAGCACCCGCATGAAGCCTGCCAGCACCACCAGATCGACGTCATGGCGGCGCAGCTCGGCGTCCATGGCGATGTCGAAGGCCTCGCGGCTGGGGAAGCCGGTGTGCGGCACCACCGCCGTGGCGATGCCGGCCGCCCGCGCGGTCTCCAGGCCGGCGGCACTGGCCTTGTTGGAGGCAACAACGACGATCTCGGCCGGGTAGCCGGGCGCCTGCGTTGCCGCCAGCAGTGCCTGCATGTTGCTGCCGCGCCCTGAAATCAGCACGGCCAGCCGCAGTTTACGCGTCATGCCGGGCCTCCCAGCCGTCGGCATAACCCCAGGCGCCGGCGCTTGAGCGCACCAGGCAGCCACGGGTGTCGGCGGGGCCGGCCTCGACGCGACCGACCACCGCCACCTGCTCGCCGGCGGCGGTGAGGCTGGCGATCACCGTGTCCGCCTGGTCGGCGCTTACGATCGCCACCATGCCGAGGCCGCAGTTGAAGGTCCGCACCAGTTCCGCGCCCTCGATGGCGCCGAGCTCCTTCAGCCAGCCGAAGATCGGTGGCAGCGGCCAGGCGGCGGTATCGAACACGGCGACGGTGCCCTTGGGCAGCACGCGCGGCACATTCTCGGTCAGGCCGCCGCCGGTGATGTGCGCCAGCGCATGGATGCGCCCCGAACGGACCTCCGGCAGCAGCGCCTTCACATAGATGCGCGTCGGCGTCAGCAGCGCCTCGCCCAGCGGCCGGCTGGCATCGAACGGGGCGGGGGCGGCGAGGTCGAACCCGAAATCGGCGACCAGTCGGCGCACCAGCGAATAGCCGTTGGAGTGGACGCCGGAGGAGGCGATGCCGAGGATGACGTCGCCGGCGGCCACCTGGTCGCCGGTAAGCTGCTGGCCGCGCTCCACCGCGCCGACGGTGAAGCCGGCCAGATCGTAGTCGCCGTCGCCATAGAGGCCCGGCATCTCGGCGGTCTCGCCACCGATCAGTGCCGCGCCGGCCTGGCGGCAACCCTCGGCGATGCCGGCGACGACACGGGCGGCAATGCCGGTGTCGAGCTTGCCGGTGGCGAAATAGTCGAGGAAGAACAGCGGTTCGGCGCCCTGGACCACCAGATCGTTGACGCACATGGCGACCAGATCGATGCCCACGGTGTCATGGCCGCCGGCCTCGATGGCGAGCTTGATCTTGGTGCCGACACCATCTGTCGCCGCCACCAGCAACGGGTCGGTGTAGCCGGCGGCGCGCGGGTCGAAGAAGGCGCCGAAGCCGCCAAGGTCGGCGTCGGCGCCGCTGCGCCGGGTCGCCCGCGCCAGCGGCGCGATCGCCCGCACCAGCGCGTTGCCGGCATCGATGGAAACGCCCGCCTGGGCGTAGGTGTAGGGGGTCTTTTCGGCCATGGCGTGCCTTACATTGTCTTGCGGTCGCGTGGATTGGAGGTCCTGTTACCAGATTGGCCTTGAGAAGCGAGACCCCAGTTGTAAAAGAAGCAGCTTTCCAACGAGGTTTCGAGCACCCGATGGCCCGCCTCCTGTTCTTGCTGATCACCCTTGGCCTGCTGACCCCCGGAGTCGCGGCGGCCGCCACTGACACGGCGAGCCCGCCCGCGCCGCCGGCCAGCGCCGCCGAGGCCATCGAGTCGGACAGCTTCACCGTGGCGGCGGTCAGTGTCGACGTCGCGGCGCCGACGGCGACACGCGCGCGCGAGGTCGGCTTCATCGAGGCGCAGCGCAAGGCCTGGAAGCTGCTCTGGGGCCGGCTGTCCGACAAGGCGGGCGCGGTGCCGTCGGTCGGCGACAGCACGCTCTCGACACTGGTGGCCGGCATCGACGTTGAATCGGAGCGGTTCACCAGCCGGCGCTACATCGCCCGCCTGTCGGTGGTGTTCGATCCGATCGCGGTTCGCCGCTACATGGGCAAGTTCGACGGGGTGTCGAGCCGCAATCGCTCGCAGGCGCTGCTGCTGCTTCCGGTCATGCGCGACGGTGGCGCGGCCTACACCTACGAGGCGTCGAGCCCGTGGGCGCGGGCATGGGGCAATTTCGGCGGTCAGCAGTCGGCGATCGACTATGTCCAGCCAACCGGCACGCGCGGCGACGCCATGTTCCTGAACGCCCAGCGCGGCACCCGGCAGAACGTCGATCTGCTGCGACTGGCGCTGATCCGCTATGGCGCGGAGGATGTTCTCGTCGCCGACGCCCGTATCGACCGGCGTTATCCCGGTGGTCCGGTGGTCGGCACCTTCAGCATCTTTCATGGCCTCGACGACAAGCCGCTGACCCGTTTCAGCCTGCGGGTCGCCGACGCCAGCGGCGTGGCGACCATGCTGCGCGACGCGGTGGTCCGCCTTGACCAGGCGCTCAACCTGGCCCTGCGGGCCGGTCAGCTGAAACCGAGCAAGGACATGGCGCTCGTCGAGGTCGTCACGTCGCAGGACGTGGCGCCGACCATCGGCGTGCAGAGTTTCGGCGGGTTGCAGGTGATGGTGGAAACCCCCGATGCTGGTGCCTGGAGCACGCTGGAGCGCAAGCTTCGCCAGGCCGCGTCGGTGACCGGCGTCACGCTCACCGGCCTGTCCCTGGGGGGGACGAGCCAGGTGCAGGTCGCTCATGGCCGTTCACTGGACTGGTTGCGCTTCGATCTCGATCAGGTCGGCTTGCGTCTGGTCAGTCTCGCCGACGGCGGCTGGCTGATCCGGCCCAAGCGACCGGGGGACGCACCGGAACCGCGCCCGCAGGCCACCGAGGAAATCGCCACCGATCGCCCCGCGGGCACGCCTGCGCCGTCGCCGGGCGGCGCGACGTCGCCGACGGCGGCACCCGTCCCGCAGGAGCCCTGATGCCATGACGTCGAACCTGCCGCGATGGATGTGGTGGATCGCCGGGCTTTTCCTGCTGTGCTGGTTCATTTTCGCCGTGCGCGGCATCCTGCTGCCGTTCGTCGTCGGCCTCGCGATTGCCTATCTGCTCGACCCGGTCGCCGATTATCTGGAGCGCTGGCGCGTGCCGCGCTGGCTGGCGACAACGCTGGTGCTGGTGCTGTTCTTCGGTCTGGCGGCAGCGCTTCTTTTCGCGATGACGCCGATCCTGCGCGACCAGATCAACGGCTTCGCCCGGGCGCTGCCCGGCTATGTCGATCAACTGCGCCCGTTCGTCATGCAGCTGATCGACCAGGCCGGCGGGCAGGCGAGGGCACAGGAACTGGTGGAACGCTCGGGCAGCCAGATCGCCCAGTGGGGCGCACAGCAGGTGGGGGTGCTGCTGGCCAGCGGGCTGGCGCTGTTCAACCTGCTGACCCTGGTGCTGATCTCGCCGGTGGTGGCGTTCTACCTGCTGCGTGACTGGGACAAGCTGATCGCCCGTGTCGATTCGTGGCTGCCGCGACACTATGAACCGACCATCAGGATGCTGCTGGGGCAGGCCGATGGCGCGTTGTCCGGCTTCGTGCGCGGTCAGTTCCTGGTCTGCCTGTGCCTGGCTGCTCTCTATGCCATCGGCTGGAGCCTGCTCGGCCTGAACTACAGCCTGATCCTGGGGCTCATCGCTGGAATGCTGGCTTTCGTCCCCTTCGCTGGCCCCTTTTTCGGCGCCGGACTGGCGGTGCTGGTGGCCATCGGTCAGTTCGGCGGCGACTACATGCAGATCGGGCTGGTCTATGGCGTGTTCATCGTGGTGCAGGTGATCGAGGGTTCGGTGCTGACCCCCAACCTGATTGGCGAGCGCGTCGGCCTGCATCCGGCGTGGGTGCTGTTCGCGGTGTTCGCCGGCGGCGAGATGATGGGCGTGGTGGGCATCTTCCTTGCGGTGCCGGTGGCGGCGGTGGTTGCCGTGGTGGCGCGATGGGCGGTTGACCGCTATCTCGACAGTCCGCTGTACGGCACGTCGGTGCCTCCGCCGGAGCCGCCGCTGTCGCCGCCATCATCACCATCGCCACCGCCCGTCGATACGCCATGAAGCAGCCGGCCCTGCCGCTCGCCTATCGCTCGGCGACCGGATTCGAGAACTTCGCCATGACGCCGGCCAACGAGATGGCCGTGAGCTACCTTGACCGCTGGCCAGGCTGGCCCAGCCACATGCTGCTGCTGGCCGGACCGCCAGGCAGTGGCAAGAGCCATCTTGGCGCCATCTTCGCCGCCCGTACCGGCGGCCGGGTGCTGCGGCCGGGGCAGATGCACAGTCGCCTGAAGGCGCCGACGCTGGTGGTGGACGCCCTGCCGCCGTTCGGTGATCCCGCACTTGACGAGGAAGGGCTGTTTCATCTCATCAACTGGACCCGCGAGCAGGGCATCGGTCTGCTGCTGCTGTGCGAGAGCGGGACGGGACCAGGGGTGCCGGCGCTGCCCGATCTGGCGTCGCGGCTGCGGGCGGCGCCGCGTGTCGAGATCGGCCAGCCGGATGACGCGCTGGTGGGGGCGCTGCTGGTGAAGCAGTTTCGTGACCGGGGGGTCGATGTGCCGCCCGAGGTGGTGGACTATCTCATGGTCCGCCTGCCGCGCGATTTCGCGCAGATCGCGGCGACCGTGGCCCGGCTGGACGCGGCGGGGCTGGAGCAGCGGCGGGCACTGACGATTCCGTTCGTGCGGCAGGTGCTCAACGAGGTGTCGTAATTATCTTGTCATAATTAATTCACCGGCGCAGCATATCGGTTGATCATGCCCATACCCGCGACCAACGCTGTCCTTCCGCCCGAACCGGCATATCCGGTTGATCCCGATCGCTATTTCAATCGCGAGCTGTCGTGGCTGGCCTTCAATCTGCGGGTGCTGGAAGAGGCGCGCAATCCCAACTATCCGTTGCTGGAGCGCCTGCGCTTCCTGTCGATCTCCGGCAACAATCTGGACGAGTTCTTCATGGTCCGGGTCGCGGGTCTGCGCGGCCAGATGGAGGCGGGCGTCGAGATGCTGAGCCCGGACGGCTTGACGCCGGCCCAGCAGCTCGACGCGGTGACCGCCAAGGCCGAGGAGCTGATGCGTGCCCAGCAGACTGTCTGGATCGAGTTGCGCACGCTGCTGGCCGAGGCCGGCATCCATGTCCTCAGCCGCAGCCAGTTGACCGAGACCGAGAAGGACTGGTTGGAGAACCACTTCCTCGGTCAGATATTCCCGGTATTGACGCCGCTGGCCATCGATCCGGCGCATCCGTTCCCGTTCATTCCCAACAACGGCTTTTCGCTGGTGCTGGAACTGCGCCGGCAATCCGACAAGAGCATTCTCAACGCGCTGCTGCCGCTGCCGTCGATGCTGGCCCGGTTCATCCGCCTGCCGGGCGCGGGTTTGCGGTTCATCAGCCTGGAGAACACCATCCGCCTGTTCCTGGCCCAGTTGTTTCCCGGCTATGAGCTGCTGGGGGATGGCGCGTTCCGGCTGACGCGCGACAGCGACATCGAGATCGAGGAAGAGGCCGAGGACCTGGTGCGCTATTTCGAGTCGGCGCTGAAGCGTCGCCGGCGCGGCCAGGTGATCCGGCTCAAGATCGAGGAGGCGATGCCGCCCGATCTCAAGCGCATGGTGATCCGCGAACTGCGGGTGGCCGACCGCGATGTTTCGGAAGTATCCGGCATTCTGGGTATTTCCGACGTGTCGCAGCTGATTGTCGACGAACGCGCCGACCTCAAGTTCGAACCCTATACGGCGCGTTTCCCCGAGCGCATCCGCGAGCATGGCGGCGACTGCTTCGCCGCCATCCGCAGCAAGGATCTGGTGGTCCATCACCCCTATGAAAGCTTCGACGTCGTTCACAGCTTCCTGCGGCAGGCTGCAGCCGACCCGGATGTGGTGGCGATCAAGCAGACGCTCTACCGGGCCGGCAAGAACTCGCCGATCGTGCGGGCGCTGATCGAGGCGGCGGAAGCCGGCAAGTCGGTGACGGCGGTGGTCGAGCTGAAGGCCCGCTTCGACGAGGAGCAGAACATCCGCTGGGCCGCCGAGCTGGAGCGCGCCGGCGCCCAGGTGGTCTATGGCTTCATCGATCTCAAGACGCATGCCAAGCTGTCGATGGTGGTGCGCCGCGAGGGCACGGACCTGCGGACCTACTGCCATTTCGGTACTGGCAACTATCATCCGGTGACGGCGCGCATCTATACCGATCTCAGCTACTTCACCGCCGACCCGGTGCTGGCGCGCGATGCCGCCCAGGTGTTCAACTACATCACCGGCTATGTGCCGCCGGAGCGGCTGGAGGCGATCGCCATGTCGCCGTTCGGTATCCGCCAGACGCTGATGCGGCACATCGACGACGAGATCGCCCATGCGCGCGCCGGCAAGCCGGCCCAGGTGTGGGTCAAGCTCAACTCCCTGGTGGACCCGCTCATCATCGACAAGCTCTATGAGGCCAGCCAGGCCGGCGTGCAGGTCGACATGGTGATTCGGGGCATCTGCTGCCTGAAGCCGGGGGTGCCGGGTTTGTCGGAGAACATCCGGGTCAAGTCGGTGATCGGCCGTTTCCTGGAACACAGCCGGATCGTCGCTTTCGCCAATGGCGAGCAGCTGCCCTCGCGCAAGGCGATCGTCTATATCTCCTCGGCCGACTGGATGCCGCGCAACTTCGACCGCCGGGTCGAGGTGCTGGTGCCGGTCAGGAATCCGACGGTGCATGCGCAGGTGCTGGATCAGGTGATGGTCGCCAACCTGAAGGACACCGAACAGTCGGCCTGGCTGAAGCCCGACGGCACCTATGTCCGTCTTGCCGCCAGGGGGCGGCCGTTCAATCTGCACCGCTATTTCATGACCAATCCCTCATTGTCGGGGCGGGGCGGGGCGTTGAAGGATACCGGCGCCGTGCCGCGCCTGGTGCTGGATTCCGATGGCGGAACGCCGCACCTGGAGAATTAGACGCCTCGCCGGGTTGAACCGTCGGGACCGCTCGTTAAAGTGCCGGCGATTCCCTTTCCCTCCGTTTCGGGCATGCCGCCTTCATGAACCGCGTCTCCGCGCCATCGCTACTTTCCCGCCCGCGAGCGGTTACCCGCCCGGCGGAAGGGCGGCTGATCGGCATCATCGACATCGGCTCCAACTCGGTGCGCCTGGTGGTCTATCGCGGCGCGGTGCGGGTGCCGCCGGTCATCTTTAACGAGAAGGTGATGTGCGGGCTGGCGCGGGGCCTTGCCGAGACCGGACGGATGGCCGACGACCCCATGCAGCAGGCGATGGATACCCTGCGCCGCTTCGCCCTGCTGTGCCATGACATGGGGGTGGAGCAACTCGACGTGGTGGCGACCGCGGCGGTCCGCGCCGCCAGCAATGGCGCCGAGTTCGTCGCCGCCGCCCGGCGATCCGCCGGCCTTGAGGTGCGGGTGGTCACGGGCGAGCAGGAAGGGGAGCTGGCGGCGCTGGGGGTGTTGTCGGCAATCCCCGAAGCCGATGGCGTGGTCGGCGATCTGGGCGGCGGCAGTCTCGAACTGGCGCGAGTTGGTGGCGGCGCCGTGCTGGAACGCGTGTCCCTGCCCATCGGCGTGCTGACCCTGATGAGCCAGGGCGAGGGCTCGCCGCGCAAGATGGCCCAGGTGGTGCAGGCCGCGCTCGACAAGGTGGCGTGGCTGGGCGACGCGACCGGGCTGCCGTTTTATACCGTGGGCGGTTCCTGGCGGGCGCTGGCACATCTCGACATGCATCTGGTCAACCATCCGCTGCGGGTGATTCATCATTACGCCATGGTGCCGGCGGCGCTGGAGCGCATCAGCCACGCGCTGCGCACCATGGACAAGAAGCAGCTCAAGGCCATTCCCAGCATGACCGAGCGGCGGCTGCCCAGTCTGCCGGTGGCGACGCTGGTACTGGGGCAGCTGGTGCAGCGGTTGCAGTCGACGGCCGTGATCAACTCGGCGTTCGGGTTGCGCGAGGGGATTCTCTACCAGTCGCTGCCGGCCCGCATCCGGCGGCAGGATCCGCTGCTGGCGGCCTGCCGCATGGAAGCGGCGCTGGAAGGGCGGTTCCCCGAGCATGCCGACGCGCTGATGACCTGGATGGAGCCGGTGTTCGGCGATGGCGAGACCGAGGGCGACCGGCGGTTGCGCCACGCCGCCTGCCTGCTGGCCGATGTCGCCTGGCGCGGACATCCCGATTTCCGCGCGGAGAGGGCGCTGGACAGCTCGTTGTTCGGCAACTGGGTCGGCATTGACGGGCGTGGACGGGCCATGATCGGTACCGCGCTTTATGTCTGCTATGGCGCGTCCATCGACGAGCGTCTGCTGCGCCATGTCCGCTCCATCGTCACCAAGGATGACCTGGCGCTGGCCGAGCGGTGGGGGCTCGCCTTGCGGTTGGGCCAGCGGCTCACGGCGGGTACGGCCCGGCCGCTGGCGGACAGTCGGCTGTTCACCAATGGCACTCAACTGGTGCTGGCACTGACGCGCGAACATGCCGATCTCTACGGCGAGGTGGTGGATCGCCGCCTGCGAAACCTCGCCGAGCGCATGGGCCTGCAGCATCGTTTCGAAGTCGTGGGCAACTAGAGCGCGAAAAAGTTACGTTCATGGCACGGTTTTTCCAGCGTCGTTAACCCGGTGCATACCAATTCGCGGCACTCTCCCGTCGGTAAGCAGTCGACACTGATGGGGTGGCTTTCATGGACAAACTACTTAGCCGTTTGAAAATCTGGCAAAAATCCATCGCACCGCTGGCGCTGATGGGCGTCGTGGCGGTGGTCATGGCGTTCTTCGCCGTGAGCAAGATGCAGGACATCACTGGCAATTTCTCCGCGATGCTGGAGAAGGACGCCGTGGCGGCGGTCTGGACCTCGCGGGCCAGCACCTCGCGGGGCGAAACCAGCAGCCTTGCCTTCAATCTGATCGCCGAGACCGACCAGGCTGGCATGAACGCGATCACCGACAAGCTGGCTCAGGAAAAAGTCAACTTCGTCAAGCGTATCCAGCAGGCGCAGAAGCTCACCACCGACCCGGCTAACGTCAAGGAACTCAAGGAGTTCGAGAAGCGCTACGTCACCGCCTATGACATCCTGGAGGCGATCGGCCAGTCCGCCAAGGACGGCGACCGCGAGTCGGCGCTGGCCATCATGTACGAAGAGTTCCAGCCGGAGATGGCCAGCCTGTCGAAGGCTATGGCGGTCTATAACGATAAGCTGATGAAGGCCAACGCCGGCAAGTCGGATAGCCTGATCGCCGCTGCCGCCAACGACAAGACAATGGTTCTGGCGGTGATGGCTGTCGCCGTCGTGATGTCGCTGGGCATCGGCTTCGTGATTTCCCGCAGCGGTATCACTTCGCCGCTGGCGACCCTGACCAACGCCACCAAGAGCCTTGCCGAAGGCCGCCTCGACACCGAGGTGCCGGGCGTGAAGCGTGGTGACGAGCTGGGCGACGTGGCCCGCGCCCTGCTGGTGCTGCGTGACAATTCGGCCGCCGCCGAGAAGCTGCGGATCGACAACGCGGAAGCCGAGAAGCGTCAGCGCGAGCTGGAGGAACAGCGTCGTCGCGAGGACGAGCAGCGGATTGCCGCCGAGCGTCAGCGCGAAGCCGAAGAGGCCGCGATCAAGGAAGCCAAGACCCGCGAGCTGGAAAGCGCGATTCACGAGTTCGAGGCTTCGACCTCGGCCATCATCCAGACCCTGGCGAGCGCCGCGGTGGAAGTGCGGGCCAGCTCCGAATCGATGGCGCAGATCGCCCGCGCCAACAGCGAGCAGGCCGGCGCCGTGGCCGCGGCCTCCGAGCAGGCGGCGGGTAACGTCCAGATGGTCGCTGCCGCCGGCGAGGAACTGGCCAGCTCGGTCGACGAGATCAAGCGTCAGGTGCTGCAGTCGAAGAACGTCGCCGACAAGGCGGTGGTCGAGGCGCAGTCCACCGACGCCAAGGTCCAGGGTCTGGTGGAGGCCGCCCAGGCCATCGGCCAGGTCGTCGACCTGATCAACCAGATCGCCGAACAGACCAACCTGCTGGCGCTCAACGCCACCATCGAGGCGGCGCGTGCCGGCGAGGCCGGTCGCGGCTTCGCGGTGGTCGCCTCCGAGGTCAAGAGCCTCGCCAACCAGACCACCCAGGCGACCAACGAGATCGCCTCGCAGATCGCCTCGATGCAGGCGGCGACCGAGGAATCCGTGGGCGCCATCCGCTCCATCGGCGGCACCATCACCGAGATCAGCGAGATCGCGGCGATGATCGCGGCGGCGGTCGAGCAGCAGAGCGCCTCGACCCAGGAAATCGCCCGCAACGTGCAGCAGGTGGCGCACGGCACCCAGGAAGTCTCGAACAATATTTCCAGCATCAGCGCTGGTACCGAGACCACGGGTGAGAGCGCGCACGCGGTGCTGGATGCGGCCGGCGAGCTGGCCCAGCAGTCCGAGGCACTGCGCGGCGAGGTTGACCGCTTCCTGGAGCGCGTCCGCGCGGCCTGAGGCAAGACCTGCTATCCCCAGACTGCAAGCCCCCCGGAACCAAGGTTCCGGGGGGCTTCCTTATGTCCGGCAACCGTCAGCCGCGCTGGCGGCCCGGCCGTCGGTATTCCGTTCAGTCCTCGGCGATGGCAAGCGCGTTGAGGGCCTCCAGATGCAGGCGGCCATTGCGGATACTCACCGCCATCCGCCCCTCCACCAGATCGAGCGCGTCCCGGCCGAACAGGTCGAACCGCCAGTCGGTGAGCACCGACAGGCCATCGCGCTTGCCGGCGGCCAGCAGCTCCAGCTCATCCATCCGGCAGACCAGCTTGGGCGCCACATCGGATTCGTCGCAGCGGATCTTCAGCAGCAGCTTGAGCAGATCGGCGATCAGCGCCGCCCGCTTGCTCATGGCGTTGCCGCGATCGCGCGCCGGAATCTCATCGTGCGGCAGCGGTTCGGCGGTGGCGAGCACGCCCATCAGCCGGGCACCGATGTCGTTGTTGCCCCAGCTTGACGGCATCCCGCGCACGCGCGCCAGTTGCGCCTGATCGCGTGGCGGGTTCTGTGCCAGATCGGTGAGCGTTTCATCCTTGATCAGGCGGGAGCGCGGCAGGTCCTTGTTCTGGGCCTCCCGTTCGCGCCAGGCCGCCAGCGCCTTCAGCCGGCCGAGGACCTCGGCGTTGCGGCTGGGCAGCTTCATTCGCCGCCACATCTGTTCGGGGTCCACGCGATAGGTCGCCGGGTCGGTGAGGCGGCCCATTTCCTCGTCCAGCCAGCCGCCGCGCCCCTTGCCGCGCAGGGTATCGAGCATCTTCGGAAACAGCCGCACCAGATGGGTCACGTCGCCCACGGCATAGTCGAGCTGGCGCTGTTCCAGCGGCCGGCGCGACCAGTCGGTGAAGCGGGCGCCCTTGTTGATGGTCACGCCCAGCAGCTGTTCGACCAGCTGCTGGTAGCCCACCTGTTCGCCCAGCCCCAGTGCCATGCCGGCGACCTGGGTGTCGAACAGGGGCTGGGGCAGGCGGCCCGTCGCCCAGTAGATGATTTCCAGATCCTGGCCGCCGGCATGAACCACCTTCAGCACCGGCTCGTCGTTGAGCAGCTTGTACAGCGGCTCCAGCGACAGGCCGGGGGCCTTGGGGTCGATGATGGCGGCCTCGTCCACCGTGCCCACCTGGATCAGGCACAGGTCGGGGTAATAGGTGCTCTCGCGCATGAACTCGGTGTCGAAGGCGACGAAATCGGCGCCGGCGAGACGTTCGCACAGTTCTGCGAGGGCGTCGGTGGTGGTAATCAGGCTATAGTCACTCATGGCAGAGCCTTTAGCAGGTTCGTGAACCTTGACAAATGGGGCACGAGACTGTGTGTGTCCGGCTCGATCACTCATTGCCCATCGGGGTTCCCATGCACGCTTATCGTTCTCACACCTGCGGCGCTCTGCGCGACACCCATGTCGGTGAAACCGTCCGGTTGTCCGGCTGGGTTCACCGCAAGCGCGACCACGGCAACCTGCTGTTCATCGACCTGCGCGACCATTATGGCCTGACCCAGGTCGTCGTCGATGTCGATTCGTCGGCCTTCAAGGTGGCGGAGGGCCTGCGCTCGGAGTCGGTGATCCGCGTTGACGGCAAGGTGGTCGCCCGTACCGGCGACACCATCAACGACAACCTGCCCACCGGCCGCATCGAGGTGAAGGCCGAGGTGGTGGAAGTGCTCTCGGCCGCCGCCGATCTGCCGATGCCGGTGTTCGGTGACAGCGAGTACCCCGAGGACATCCGCCTGCGTTACCGCTTCCTCGATCTGCGTCGCGAACGGCTGCACGAGAACATCGTGCTGCGCTCGCAGGTTATCTCGTCGCTGCGCCGGCGGATGATCGACCAGGGCTTCATGGAGTTCCAGACCCCGATCCTGACCGCCTCGTCGCCGGAAGGCGCGCGCGACTTCCTGGTGCCCAGCCGCATCCACCCGGGCAAGTTCTACGCGCTGCCGCAGGCGCCGCAGATGTTCAAGCAGCTGCTGATGGTGGCGGGCTTCGACCGCTACTTCCAGATCGCGCCGTGCTTCCGCGACGAGGACGCCCGCGCCGACCGCTCGCCGGGCGAGTTCTACCAGCTCGACTTCGAGATGAGCTTTGTCACCCAGGACGACGTGTTCGCCGCCATCGAGCCGGTGCTCGCGGGCGTGTTCGAGGAATTCTCGAAGGGTCGCGCCGTCACCCCGCCGCCGTTCCCGCGCATTCCCTACAAGGAATCGATGCTGAAGTACGGCAACGACAAGCCGGACCTGCGCAACCCGCTCATCATCACCGACGTCACCGAGGTGTTCCGCGGCGGCGGCTTCGGCCTGTTCGCCAAGATCATCGACGGCGGCGGCGTGGTCCGCGCCATTCCGGCGCCCAACACCGCCGACCAGCCGCGCAGCTTCTTCGACAAGATGAACGACTGGGCGCGTGGCGAAGGCTTCGCGGGCCTGGGCTACATGACCTTCAAGAACGGCGAGGCCGGCGGCCCGATCGCCAAGAACCTCGGCGACGAGGGCGTGGCCAGGCTGGTTGCCGCCATGGGCCTCGGCCCCAATGACGGCGTGTTCTTCTCCGCCGGCAAGGAGGCCCAGGCCGCCAAGCTGGCCGGCTTCGCGCGGACCCGCGTCGGCGAGGACCTCGGCCTGATCGAGCAGAATGCCTTCAAGTTCTGCTGGATCGTCGACTTCCCGATGTTCGAGTACGATGAGGTGGAGAAGAAGATCATCTTCTCGCACAACCCGTTCTCGATGCCCCAGGGCGAGATGGAGGCGCTGGAAACCAGGAACCCGCTCGATATCCTGGCCTACCAGTACGACATCGTCTGCAACGGCATCGAGCTGTCGTCGGGCGCCATCCGGAACCACAAGCCGGAGATCATGTACAAGGCGTTCGAGATCGCCGGCTACACCCAGGCCGACGTCGACGCCAAGTTCGCCGGCATGATCAACGCCTTCAAGCTCGGCGCGCCGCCGCACGGCGGCTCGGCGCCGGGCGTCGACCGGATCGTCATGCTGCTGGCGGATGAGCCGAACATCCGCGAGGTCATCGTCTTCCCGATGAACCAGAAGGCGGAGGACCTGATGATGGGCGCGCCGTCGGAGGTGACGCTGAAACAGCTGCGCGAGCTGTCGATCCGCGTCGTGCTGCCGGAGTAAGCCGACCCGCCGGTCGTGGCGGTCAGGCCATCGGCCAGAAAGTGAAACGGCGCGCGAGGCAGGCCTCGCGCGCCGTGTTCATGTCAGGCGGCCCTGTTGTCCTATTCGGGAACGGCGACGTCGCCGACGCTCGCCACTTCGTAGCGCTTGGCGTTGGTCAGCTGCATCTTCAGCTTCGACGACGCGGCCAGGAAGGCGGCGATGTGCGGGGTCTTGAAATGGTTGAGCAGCGCCGCCTCGTCCTGCCACCATTCCGCGATCTGCAACCGGGTCGGATTGCTGACGTCGCGGGCGAAGGAATAGTGCAGGCAACCCGGTTCCTTGAGCGTTTCCGCCACCAGCGGCTGCGTCAGCGCCACCATGGCTTCCATGTCGGCGGCGTCGACGTCGATCTGTCCGAGAATGACCAGCATGAAATAGAACTCCCCGAAAATTCTGTCTGTTGCAGCTCGGTCCCGGGGCGCGATCGGCCCCGGGGTGGCTGAAGGATTTCAGCGCGCCAGATACTTGTCCAGCGTCTGCTGGAACTGGCGGATACGCATTTCCTGATAGTTGCCGAACTCGACCTTGTTGTTGGCGGAAGCCTTCAGGCCGTCCTGGACATAGGGCAGGTTGTCCATGTCCTGGTCGAGGATGGGGCCGAACGACCCCCAGTCCTTGTAGGCGGACCATGGCTCGTCCGGGCCCAGCAGGTGCATCGGCACCGCGCGCGGCATCGGCGCGTCCTTGGGTTTGCGGAACAGCATCCGCACTTCCATCAGGGTATGGTCCTGGTCCGGCCACGGCCGCCAGCGATAGACGATGTTGGCCATGAAGCCGCCCCACGGCGAGAAGTTGGGGAAGACATTGTAGGTCCAGTTCTCCAGCACGTCGGCGTCGGTGGCTTCCGACGCGTCGTAGCCGAGATCTTCCAGGTAGATCTTGCGGTGAGCCGCCGCCAGGAGGTGGCGGGCCTTCTGGCCGGGCTCGACCTTGAGCGCGTCGAGCGTCGGATCGGAGCGGCCGGCGAACTGCTTGTAGCTGTCGATGATGTCCTGCTCGCTGACCCCGGTGCCATAGAGGTGCGGCGAGATCACGCCGAACGGCTGCACCGCCCGGTTCACGTTGTCGCCGTAGATGTCGTAGCGGCTGTTGGCGTCACCGAGGAAGGGCAGGATCTGCGGGTGCGTCTCCAGCGAGTGCCAGGCCTCCATGAACGCTTCCATCACCGCCTTCCAGTTGGCCGGCACCACCTTGGCCACCCACAGGCCAGTGTAGCACTCGTCCAGCCGCCAGCGCTCGAAGTGCTTCGGCAGCGGGTCGAGGAAGTCGAGCAGGTCCGGCGCGTCCGGGTCTTCATTGATGAAGATGAACCCCATCCAGCGGGCCACCCGCACTTCCGGCAGCTGCATCTTGTCGTCGGTGAGGTGGGCGAAGTCCCAGCGGCAGGGGATTTCCTTGATGCTGCCGTCGATGTTCCAGGTGAAGGCGTGGAACGGGCAGCGGAAATCCTTGGCCGGGCCGCTGTCCAGCCGCAGCTTGCGGCCGCGATGCAGGCAGACGTTGGCGAAGGCACGCACCGAGCCGTCCTGCTGGCGCACCAGCAGATACGACTTGCCGACATTCTCGTAGACGACGGTATCCCCGACCTCCGGCATCTCCTCCTCGCGGGCGGCGAACTGCCAGACCTTCGGCCACAGCTTGGCTTTCTCCCGGGCGAAGAACTCGGGCGCGAAATAGCGGTCGGCGGCAATCGCCTCGGAGCCGAGATAGCGGGTGCTCTCGGCGGCGATGAAATCCGGCAGCTTCAGGCCGCGGCTGTCATCCTCCAGCAGGTCGCTCCACAGCGGTCCCTCGCAGCGGGCATTCGCCAGCGCGTCGAGGTTCACGCCCTTCGCATCGCTATCGGCCATCGAACAGACTCCCTTTTCCCAGCACCCAGGCATTCGTTGGCGCCTGTTATGGCACGAGCGGCGCCCGGCTGTGGCCTAACACAACCGCGAGACTGGTGGCCGCGAGACTGGTGGCCGCGAGATGGCGCGGGACGGGACGATCAGCGGATCAGTTCCCGCATCGCCCGGTCCAGCCCGTCCAGCGTCAGCGGGAACATGCGGCCTTCCATCAGCGTACGGACGATCTCGGTGGACTGGCTGTAGCGCCAGTGCTTCTCGGGTACCGGGTTCAGCCACACCATGTGGGGATAGATGTGCGAGAATCGTTCCAGCCAGACCTGGCCGGACTCCTCGTTCCAATGCTCCACCGAGCCGCCGGGGTAGGTGATCTCATAGGGGCTCATCGCCGCGTCGCCGACGAACACCACCTTGTAATCGTGCGGGTATTTGTGCAGCACGTCCCACGTCGGCGTGCGTTCCGACCAGCGCCGGCGGTTGTCCTTCCACAGGCTCTCGTACGGGCAGTTGTGGAAGTAGAAGAACTCCAGGTGCTTGAACTCGGAGGTCGCGGCCGAGAACAGCTCCTCGCACAGCTTGATGTGCGGGTCCATCGAGCCGCCAATGTCGAGGAACAGCAGCACCTTGACCGCGTTGTGGCGCTCGGGCCGCATCTGGATGTCGAGCCAGGCCTTGCGGGCGGTCTCGCGGATGGTGCCGTCGAGGTCGAGTTCCTCGGCGGCGCCGGTGCGGGCAAACTTGCGCAGCCGGCGCAGCGCCACCTTGATGTTGCGGGTGCCCAGTTCGACGTCGTTGTCGAGGTTGCGGAACTCGCGCTTGTCCCAGACCTTGATCGCCCGGTTGTGCCGGCTCGATTCCTGGCCGATGCGCACGCCCTCGGGGTTGTAGCCATAGGCGCCGAACGGCGACTTGCCGGCGGTGCCGATCCATTTGTTACCGCCCTGGTGGCGGCCCTGCTGTTCCTCCAGACGCTTTTTCAGCGTCTCCATGATCTCGTCCCACGAGCCCAGCGACTGGATCTGCGCCATCTCCTCCTCGGTGAGGTAGAGTTCGGCCAGCTTGCGCAGCCATTCCTCGGGGATTTCCACCGCCTCGGTGCCGAAGCTGGTCTCCAGCCCCTTGAACACCTTGCCGAACACCTGGTCGAAGCGGTCGAGCAGGCTTTCGTCCTTCACGTAGGTCGCCCGCGACAGATAGTAGAAGTCCTCGATCGACAGGCCGATGACGCCGGATTTCAGCGCCTCCAGCAGGATCAGGTGCTCCTTCAGCGAGGCGTTGATCTTGGCCTCGCGCAGTTCGGAAAGGAAATTGAGAAACATGGTCGGTCCAGAAAACAGCGGCTTGTGAAGGCCCCACCATGGGGACGCGGCGGAGCGGGATCAACAGTAATCCGATTTTACCCGGCCGCCAAACCGTGACAGGGCGGTGCCGTGACAGGGCGGTGTCACGCATCAGGCCGCGTCGAGCAGGTGGCGGCCGGCCTGACGCAGGTCGGTGCAGCCGGTCAGCGCCATCGCCACTTCCAGTTCCTGGCGCAGGTGTTCCAGCATCGACGCGACGCCGGCCTCGCCGCCGGCGGCCAGCGCGAAGGCCCAGGCGCGGCCGAGCAGGCAGGCGCGGGCGCCCAGCGCCAGCGCTTTCAGTACGTCGAGGCCCGAGCGTACGCCGCCGTCCATCAGCACCGCCAGATCGTCGCCGACGGCATCGACGATGCGCGGCAGGGCGGCGATGCTGGACAGTACGCCGTCGAGCTGACGACCGCCGTGGTTGGAGACGATGACGCCTTCGGCCCCCAGCGCCCGGGCCTGGCGGGCGTCCTCGGGGTCAAGAATGCCCTTGATGACGATCGGGCCCTGCCAGCTCTGGCGCACCCATTCGAGGTCGCGCCAGGTGACGCTGGGGTCGAAATTGGCGCGAATCCAGTTCCAGTAATGCGCCATGCTCTGGCCGTCGGTGACGGCCGAGGCGATGTTGCCGAAATTGTGCGGCCGGCCGTTGAGATAGACGTCCCAGAACCAGCGCGGGTGGCCGAGGCCGTCCCACGCCTGCGCCAGCCGGCCGGCGGCGGCGTTGCGCGCCTCGCGGTAGCGGGCGCCGGGCACCGGCAGATCGACGGTAAACACCAGCACCGGCGCGCCGGCGGCCTGGACGCGCGCCAGCAGCTCGCGCATGTAGCCGCGATCGCGGATCATGTAGAGCTGGTACCAGGGCGGTGTCTCGACGTTGCGACGCAGTTCCTCGATGGCACAGATGCCGACGGTGGACAGGCAGAACGGCACGCCCTGGCGCTCGGCGGCGCGCGCCGCCTGCACCTCGCCGCGCCGGGCGTACATGCCGGCGAAACCGACCGGCCCCAGCGCCACAGGCATGCCCAGCGTCTGGCCGAACAGTTCGGTGCTGAGCGACAGCGCCGAGACATCCGCCAGCACCCGCTGGCGCAGCGCCAGGGTCTGGAAGTCGCGCACGTTGCGGGCCAGCGTCTCCTCGGCATAGGCGCCGCCGTCGATGTAGTCGAACAGCACCCTGGGCAGGCGACGGCGGGCAAGCGCGCGGAAGTCATCAATGGTGACGGCAGTGCTCATGGTGCGGTGTTCCCCCGGTTGGTGCCGGGCAAGACAGTGGCGGGCAGGCGCGCGCGCCGTCAAGCGTCGAGCAGGTCGCGGGCTTCCGTCAGCACGGCGGCGGATGGCCGGTCGGTGGCGAGGCGGTGCCAGTCGAGCCGGCCGAGGCGCTCCTGCTGCTGGCGGCGGATCACGCTGGCCGTGGCGTCGGAGGCGTCCCCGCTGCGCGCGTCCGCCCGTGCTTCCAGCAGGGCGGCCGGCGCCTCCAGCCACAGCCCGGTGAACGGCACGGCGTGCCGTGTGGCCAGCGCCTCGACGCGCCGACGCGAGGCGGGATGCAGGAAGGTGGCATCGGCGATGACGCTCCAGCCGCGTCGCAGCGCCGTGCCGGCCTGCCGGGTCATCACCGCATAGACGCGGCGACTGACCCCGGCGGTGTAGGCGCCGGCCGGCAGCGGCGTTTCCGGCGTCATGCCGTGCAGGCGCTTGCGGATGCCGTCGGAACGCAGCCAGATGGCGCCGGGCACCGGCGGCAGGGTGGGCGCCAGCGCGCCGGCCAGCGTCGACTTGCCACTGCCGGACAGGCCGCCGACGGCGATCAGCCGGGGCTGGCGGGCTTCCAGAAAGGCCAGCGCGGCGCGCGCATAGTCGTCACCGGACCGGCCTTCCAGCGTCGCCACCATGGCCCGCACGGCCGCCCGCACCGCCAGGTAGAAGGGTAGCAGCGACAGGCCGGCATAATCGCCGGTGGCTTCCAGATAGCGGTTGAGCAGCCGGCTGGCATAGTCGGCGCGGCCGCGGTCGGCGAGATCCATCACCGGAAAGGCGAGATCATACAGCAGGTCGGTGCAGGCGATGTTGTCGTCGAACTCGATGGCGTCGAACGGCGTCGGCTGGCCTTGCCACAGGCACCAGTTGCGCAGGTGCAGGTCGCCGTGGAGGTGGCGCACCAGCCCCGCCCGGCGGCGGCGCTGGATTTGCGGCAGATGGGTGGCCAGCCCCGCGCCCAGGGCGGCGACCAGGCGGTCGCGACAGGCCGGCTCCAGCGTGTCCGGCCCGGCGGCGCGCAGGCCGGCACAGAGGTCGGTGACGGTACGGGTGAAGATGCGGCGGGTGAAGTGGCGTGGCGCCGGCGCGGCGGCAGCATGCAGGGCGACGATCCGGTCCGCCATGGCGTCGACCAGTGCCGGCGTCAGCGTGCCGGCGGCCAGCAGCCGGTCGAACTGGCTGGCGTCGGGGAAACGCGCCATCGATACCAGCCAGTCGACCGCCGGCCCGTCGACTTCCTGGCCATCACCGCCGCGCGCCAGGCCGCCGTCGGGCGTGCGGGTGACGGGCAGCAGGCGGTAGTCGAGCCCCGGCGCGAAGCGGCTGTTGATGGCGACCTCGCGTGCGCAGGCCGTGTGGCGCAACGCCAGCGTTGAATAGTCGAGGAAGGGAAAGCGGCGGGCGCGCTTGAGCTTGAACACGCGGTCGGGCAGCAGGAACAGGTGATGGCCGTGGGTGGTCACCCGCTCGGGCGTCTGTCCGCCATGCGTGGCGGGGTCGGCGAGAAACGCCACCACCGCGCTCTGGCCGGCCTCGCCAAGGTCGGGCGCGCCGGTCATGGCACGCGGATTGTCAGGTGATGGTCGATACGGGCGGCGATGCGCGCGGCGAAATCGGCGACGCTGGCCTCAAGGGGACGCGGCTGCTCGGGCTCGTGCAGCACCAGGTCGGCGACCGCGCGGCCGGGCTCGGTGAACAGCCGGTGCATCGGCCGCACGGTGGCCAGATACTGCTGCACCACCGAGTCGATGGTGCGGCCCCGTTGCGCCACGTCGCGCAGCATCCGCCGCGACAGCCGCACATCGTCGGGCACGTCGATATAGACGGTGAGATCGAACTGCCGGCGCAGACCGGGGGAGGCCAGCAGGTGCAGCCCCTCCAGCACCATCACCGGTGCCGGGCCGACCCGCAGCGTGTCGGTGGTGCGTCGGTGGCTGGTGAAGTCGTAGCGCGGCTGCCGCACCGTCTCGCCGCGCCGCCAGGCGGTCAGGTGGTCGGCCAGCAGGGCGTGGTCGCGCGCCTCCAGATGGTCGAAATTCACCGCCAGCGGGTCGAACCCGGGCCGCGCACCGTGGTCGTGGTAATAGTCGTCCTCGCTGATCAGCACCGCGCCACGGTCCGCCAGCTTGTCCACCAGCGCCCGCGACACGCAGGATTTGCCCGACCCCGACCCGCCGGTGATGGCGACGAAGAAGGGGGCAGGGGCGCTCATGTTGCGGGTGCCTGTGGTCGGACGGGCTTACTTGTCGCCGCCGCGCCGGGCCATGAATGCCAGCTTCTCGAACAGCATGATGTCCTGCTCGTTCTTCAGCAGCGCGCCATGCAGCGGCGGGATCAGCTTCTTGGGATCGCGCGACTGCAGCACGTCCACCGGCAGGTCCTCGTGCATCAGCAGCTTCAGCCAGTCCAGCAGCTCGGAGGTGGAGGGCTTCTTCTTCAGCCCCGGCACCTCGCGGATGTCGTAGAAGATGTTGAGCGCCTCGCGCACCAGTTGCTTCTGGATGTCGGGGAAGTGGACATCGATGATCGCCTGCATGGTGTCGCGGTCGGGGAACTTGATGTAGTGGAAGAAGCAGCGGCGCAGGAAGGCGTCCGGCAGTTCCTTCTCGTTGTTCGAGGTGATGATGACGACGGGGCGGTTCTTCGCCTTCACGGTCTCACCCGTTTCGTAGACAAAGAACTCCATGCGATCGAGTTCCTGCAACAGGTCGTTGGGGAACTCGATGTCGGCCTTGTCGATCTCGTCGATCAGCAGCACCGGCGTCTCGTTGGCGGTGAACGCCTCCCACAGCTTGCCCTTGCGGATGTAGTTGGCGATGTCCTGCACGCGCGGATCGCCGAGCTGCGAATCCCGCAGGCGGCTGACGGCGTCATATTCATAGAGGCCCTGCTGCGCCTTGGTGGTCGACTTCACGTGCCACTCGATCAGCGGCACATCGAAGGCGCGGGCGACTTCGATCGCCAGCACGGTCTTGCCGGTGCCCGGCTCGCCTTTCACCAGCAGCGGGCGGCGCAGCGTGGCGGCGGCATTGACGGCGACCTTGAGATCTTCGGTGGCGACGTAATTGGATGTTCCGGCAAAACGCATGGCAAGGGTCTTTCGATAAAAGGGTCTGAAGTGAAGCCGTAGCCTAGAGGCGGTGGCCGGCCAGGGCAATGCGCGATGATGCTCTAAAATATTATGTTGTCGATAGTTAATGACCTGGCAAGAAAGCGGTATTAGAGTTGTCCCATCGTCGAGTGGCCTGAGAGTGCCAGGGGCAGCGCATGAAGATTTCTGAACCTCGTCGACCCGCCGCGAGCCCCGTGGTTGGCGGCGTGTCCCGTGCTGGCGGCGTGACGCCGGCGGCGCCGGCGGGGGCGGCGGCGCCAACGGCACCGGCGAATCCGGTGGACCAGGTGAAGCAGACCCTGCTCGGCATTCCCGCTCATGAGCTTACCGAGCGGGTGCGCGAGGCGCTGGTGACGCTGATGTCCGAGGTCGAATCGCTGCGTCGCGAACTCGACCGCAGTCAGCAGCGCATTCTCGAACTGGAGAAGCTGGCGGATACCGACACGCTGTCACCCATCGCCAACCGCCGCGCTTTCGTGCGGGAACTGGCGCGGGTGATGAGCTATGCCGAGCGTTACGCGGTGCCGACCTCGCTGCTGTTCTTCGATGTCAACGATCTCAAGATCATCAATGACACCTATGGCCATCCCGGTGGTGACGCCGCGCTGATGCACGTGGCCGACACGCTGGTCTCCAACGTCCGGGTGTCGGACGTGGTGGGCCGCCTGGGCGGTGACGAATATGCCGTCATTCTCACCCATGCGACCGAGGAGCAGGCGCAGGTGAAGGCCGACAGTCTGTCGAAGGCCATCGCCGAGCGCCCGGCGATGTTCGGTGACAAGATGATTCCGGTCAGTGCCTCGGTTGGCGTGTATTCCTTCGGTCCCGGCGAAACACCGCTCGATGTGCTCGCCAAGGCCGATGCGGCCATGTATCGCCGCAAGCAGGCGCGCAAGGCGCGCTGAACGGCCCGCGAGGTGTGTCAGCGGGTGGTGGGACGGACCGCGAAGGAGCCGCTGCGCAGGAAGCGACGGGTCGCCTGAACAACCGTCGGATTCTGCGCCATGCCCATGTGCATGACGGGCAGCACCAGAAAATCATCCATGTTGTCGGTTCGGGTCTCCTCGACCTTGACGATGCCGTCGTCATCGCCGGCGAGCACCGGGTTGAAGCCAAGCGTGTTGCCGCGGCCGCCGGCAATGACGCCAAACCGCACTGATTTCGGCATGGTGCCAATGAACTTCGCACGCTCCGGCAGCAGGTCGTTGGCCGACGCGGTGACCGCGGCGCGTGCCAGCGGCCGCAGCATCGAGGCCAGTGTCGCGCCCTGGTTGGGGGTGCCCAGCATCACCACGCCGGTAACGGGGACGGGCAGGCGCTCGAACGACGGCCGGGCCAGTGCCGAGCGGGTGACCAGGCCGCCAAGACTGTGGGCGATGATGGTCACGCTGTCGTAGTCGCGCGGATCAAGGTTGAGCAGTACCCGTTCCAGGATGTTGCCATGCAGGATCAGGCTCTGCTCGGTGGAAGGGTAGGTGACGGAGGTGACGCTGTAGCCGTCGGCTTCCAGGCCGCGCTGCATCGGTCCCCAGATATTTTCCGCCGACGCCAGGCCATGCACCAGCAGCGCGAGCTTGCGGCTGCGCGGGCGGACGTTCTCCTTCCAGCGCAGATAGGCGAGGGCCTGCCGGCAGACCGGCTCGCTGCCGCGCGCGCGCAGCCGCTGTTTGCCGTCCACCAGCCGGAACTGGCCGGAGTAGAAATGCTGCTGGATTTTCCAGCCATCGTAGATCAGCCAGTCCGACCACAACGAGGGAGATTCGATCTGCACCGGTACCGGTTTGACCATGCCGGTTGCCGGCGGCTGCGGCTGCGGCGCCGGGATCACGGTGGCGGCAGGCTCGGCAGGCGCTGCCGGCGGCACCGCCACCGGCTTGTTGTCGCCGGCCTTCTGGCAACCGGCCAGGGTCAGCATGGACAAAGAGAAGGCCGCCAGAATGGCGGCCTTGCTCAAAGGATAACGCGGTGCGCGCCGGGGGGCCATGGCGCCTCAGTGCAGCCGCTGCCCGACATCGGCAATGGCGGTGTCGACGAGCTGGGCGCGTCCTGCGTCGGACAGCTTCTCGGCGATCAGCTTGCGGGCGGCTTCCGCGCCGATGCTGGCGGCGGTTTCGCGAATCTCGTCAATCGCGGCGCGCTCGGCGGCCGCGATCTTTGATTCGGCGACTTCCCGGCGACGCGCCGCCAGCGCCTCGGCTTTCGCCCTGGCGTCGGCGATGATGCCGCTGGCCTCGTTGCGCGCGTTGGCGACGATCTCCACCGCCAGCGCATCGGCTTCCGCCTTCTTGCGCTCCTGCTCGGCCTTCAGCGCTTCCGCTTCGGCCCGCAGGCGCTCGGCCTGGTCGAGCTGGCTGCGAATGCCGGCGATCTGGCCATCGAGGGCCTTGCCGATGGCGGCCGGCACCTTCTTCCACAACAGGACGCCGATGAACAGCAGCATCCCGACCGCGACCCAGCCGGTGGCGTCGAGCGCCAAGAAGGTGTCGTGGTGGGCGGCCTCGCCATGCGCGTCAGCGGCTTCGGTGTGTGCCTCGGCCGCCGCGTCGCCATGGCTTTCGCCAGGAATGGCGGGGGCGTCGAGGTCGGGGCTGGTGGTCACCGGTGCCTCGCCGACGGCCGGCATGTTCGCCATGTCGTGCAGGGCGGGCGTGTCGGTGTCCATGGGAGAGCCGGATGCCATGATGTCTGATGCAGTGTTGCTCACGCGCGGACTCCTCAGGCCTTGACCGCGGCCACCGCGGCGGCCGATTCAGCCGGCGAGGTGGCAAGGCCGGTCAGCTTCTCGACGATGGCGGCGGCGGTTTCGGCGGCGATGCCATCAAGCTCCGTCAGGCTCGCGGCCTTGGCCGCGGCCAGTCGGGCTTCGGCCTCGGCGGCCTGGGCGGCAAGCTGGTCATCCACCACCTTGAGCTGGGCGGCGACATCGGCGGCGGCCGTCGCCTTGGCGGCGGCGGTGAGGCCGAACGCTTCCGCGCGAGCCTTGCGCAGGCCTTCGCCCGACACGTCCTCCGCCTCGCGCGCCACCCTGGTGGCCGCCTCGGCACTGGCGATGTCGGCGGCGATCTTGGCCTGACGGCCCTCGACGACCTTGCCCACCTTCGGCAGCATCGCCCGGGCAATGCCGAAATACAGGATGCCGAAAGTGATCAGCAGCCAGAACAGCTGCGAGGCATAGGTCGATGCCAACTGCTCTAGTTGGGGCATTGTCGTTTCCTCACATCACGACGCGGGGCGCATGCACCCCATAATGAACCGCCACCGCCCGACGGCCAGGCCGGCGAGCGGTGGCAGGCATTCAGTCCGCCGATCAGCCGACGACCAGCAGGATCGCGATGACGAAGGCCAGCAGGCCGAGAAGTTCGGCGGCCGCGAAGCCGATCATCAGACGCGGGAACTGGCTGTCGGCGGCCGACGGATTGCGCAGGGCGCCGCTCAGGAACGCGGCGAACACGTTGCCCACGCCGAGCGCGGCGAGGCCCGCACCGATGGCGGCGAAACCGGCACCCAACAGCTTTGCTGCTTCAGCTTCCATGATGATCTCCTTTTGTCGAAACAGGTTCGGTGGTTGGTCGAAACTCAGTGCAGATTGACCGCGTCGTTGAGATAGACGGAGGTCAGGATCGCGAAAACATAGGCCTGGATGGCGCACACCAGCATTTCCAGCGCCGAGATGCCCACCAGCAGCGCCAGCGGCAGCACGCCACCCAGCGCCAGCACGCCGCCGGCATTGCCCATCGACACGATGAAGCCGGCCAGCACCTTGAGCAGGATGTGACCCGCGGTCATCGCCACGAACAGTCGCAGCGCCAGCGAGAAGGGGCGGATCATGAACGAGACGAACTCGACCGGCACGATCAGCGGCATCATCCACCAGGGCACGCCGTGCGGCACGAACAGCGCCAGGAAGTGCAGGCCGTGGCGGGCGAAGCCCACCGCCAGCACGGTGCCGAACGAGATGATGGCGAGCACCGCCGTCACCGACAGGTGGCTGGTGACGGTGAAGGCGTGCGCGCCGGGGATGAAGCCGACCGGCAGCAGGCCCAGCATGTTGGCGGTGATGATGAACATGAACAGCGAGAAGATGAGCGGGATGAAGCGCTTGCCTTCGGCGCCGACGGTCTGGCTGAGCATGCCGGCGACGAAGGTGTAAACGCTTTCCACCGCGACCTGCCAGCGGCCCGGCACCAGGGTCGGGTTGCGCATGCCGCCGACCATGAACACCCAGATCGCCGCCAGGGTCACCAGCATGAACAACGTCGAGTTGGTGAAGGAGAGGTCATAGCCACCGACAGTGATGTCGGCGATCTTGTGAATCTCGAACTGCGCCAACGGGCTCGCCACGCTCTACCCCATCTTGTCCGGGCCTCGGGTCGTCGTGGACCCACTGGCCTGCCTGAAAATATTCCTGAACGATGCCGCTATTCCAAGGAACAGCATCACCAGCAGGAGCCACGGTTCAGTCCCCAGCCACCGGTCGAGCAGCCATCCGATCAGGACGCCGCCAACGACACCAGCAAGCAGCTCGGTGACGAACCGCATGCCCTGGCCGTAACCGCCGTCTGTCCCAGGCCGGTCGAAACGCTGCTTTTCATGCGCCTGCTTCAGCTCTTCGAGCTGCCGCTGCAGGGCCTCAAGCCGCGCCTTGTCCGGATTCTGTTCCACACGATACCCCCGTCACCGCGCCCGGCGCCGCGATCCTGCGTGGCCGCCAACCGGGGGACTCGCAGGTTAAACAACACCGGGGGGCGCCGAGACCGGCGTCCGCCAAAGCGCGGCTACCCTTAGTGGGGGGGCTTTGCCCTGTCAAGGCGACATTCATCTTTGGGAAAGGAGTATATTTTGAACTAAATCAACGAGTTGTGCTTATTTTGCGGCCCTGCGCCGCCATCAATATGTCGTACAAGGTGTCGCAGGGCGGCTTTGGGCCGGCCGGACCCGCCGCCGGGGGCGTGCTACTCGGCCGCCAGCAGCAGTTCGGCGTGTCGCAGGTCGACCGAAACCAGTTGGCTGACACCGCGCTCGGCCATGGTGACGCCGTAGAGGCGGTCCATCCGACTCATGGTGACGGCATTGTGGGTGACGACGAGGAAGCGGGTCTCGGTCTTGCGGGTCATTTCGACCAGCAGGTCGCAGAAGCGCTCGACGTTGGCGTCGTCCAGCGGGGCGTCCACCTCGTCGAGCACGCAGATCGGCGACGGGTTGGTGAGGAACACGGCGAAGATCAGCGCGCAGGCCGTCAGCGCCTGCTCGCCGCCCGACAGCAGCGACAGCGACTGCAGCCGCTTGCCCGGTGGGGATGCCATGATTTCGAGGCCGGCTTCCAGCGGATCGTCCGATTCGATCAGTTCCAGATGCGCCTGGCCGCCACCGAACAGGGTGGTGAACAGTTCGGAGAAGTGGGCGTTGACCGCCGTGAAGGCTTCCAGCAGCCGGGTGCGGCCCTCGCGGTTCAAGGTGCCGATGGAGGCACGCAGCTTGGCGATGGCGGTTTCCAGTTCGGCGCGCTCGGTGGCCATGGTTTCGCGCTGGGCGTCGAGTTCCTGCAACTCGATGTCGGCGCGCAGGTTGACAGCGCCAAGCCGTTCGCGCTCGCCGCGCTGGCGGTCGAGCTGGGTTTCGAGATCGCGGATCGGTGGCAGCGCCTCGTCGGCGGGGATGCCGAGCTGGTGGAGCAGGAACGGCGGCGGGCACTGGAACTGCTCGCCGACGGTCAACGCCAGCTCCTGGCGGCGGGCGCTGTAGTTCTCGACACCGGCTTCCAGGCGGCCGCGAATCTCGCGCGCCTGCGCCAGCGCCTCGCTGGTCTGGCGAACCTCGGCGTCCTTGCTCTTCAACGCGCCTTCCGCGTGCGCCAGTGCATCGGCGGCGTTCTGCCGGCGGCTTTCGGCCTCCGCCAGCTGGTCGATCAGACGGTTGCGCTGGTCGGCGATCTGCGCCGGCCGGGCCTCGATGGCGGTCAGTTCCTCGCGGGCCTGCGTTTCGCGCTCGCGCAGGATGTCGGCCTGCTGCTGGCCACTGGCGAGCCGGCTGTCCCATGCCGCCGTCTCGACGTCGATCGCCTCGATGCGGCGGGCATCGGCCTGCAACTGGCGCAGCAGGGTGTCGAGGGCCGCCCGTGCTGTCGCCAGATCGGCACGGTGGCGTTCGACGACCCGGCGCTGTTCGCCCACCTCGGCGCCCAGCGCCTCGACGTCCGGCAGCGCGGCGACGGCGGCCTGGGCGGCTGCACGATCGGTCTCGCGGGCGGTCATCTCCTCGTTGAGCCGGCGCTGGGTGTCGTTCAGCCCCTGCAGGCGGGTGTCGCGCCTGGTGGCTTCCTGCTGCAACTGGGCCAGCCGCCGGCGAGCCTGGTCGAGCGCGGCTTCCTGTGTCACACGTTCGGAACGTGCCGCCTTTTCGGTCGCCACCGCCGCGTCCAGGCGGGCCTGGGCGTGCGCCACGGCGGTTTCCAGCCTGGCCTGCGCTTCGGCAATGATCTCCTTCGCTCGCGCGTCGGCCTCGGCGATGGCGGCGCTGCCAGCGGCCTGGGTGGCCTGCTGGCGGGTCTGCGCCTCGGCGAGCGCGGTGGTGCCTTCCTCGGTGACTTGGCTCAGGCGGGCTTGCGCCGCGTCGAGGTCGGTGGCGACGACGGCGCGGCGGTTACGCTGGGCCAGGCGTTCCTGCTCCGAGGCGCTGGCGGGTGCGGCGGCGTGGAAGCCGTCCCAGCGCCAGAGCTTGCCGTCGCGGGTGACCAGGCGTTGGCCGACCTTCAGCTGGGCCACCAGGGCGAGGGCGGCCGCCGCGTCGTCGACGACGGCGATCTGACGCAAGCGCCGTGTCAGCGCGGCCGGCGCCTGCACCAGCGCGGCGAGCGCCCGCGTGCCGGCGGGCAGCGGCGCGTCCGTGCTGGCGTCAACGGCAGCCTCCGACCAGCGCCGCTTGGCCTCGCCGCCGACCGGGGCGTTGAGGTCTTCGGCCAGCGCGGCACCGAGCGCGGCCTCGTAACCGGGCTCGACGGTCAGCAGGTCAATGACCGGCGTGCCGCCGCCGCTGTTCTGGCGGGCGGCGAGCAGACGATCGAGGGTGGCCAGCTCGCTCTTGAGCGAGGTCACGCTGGCTTCCGCCTCGCGGCGGGCGCGGGTGGCGGCCTCGCGGGCAGCCTCCAGTGCCTCGGCGGCGGCGCGGCGTTCGGTCTCGGTCCTGGCGCGCACGGCCTCGCGTTCCGCCTCGGCGCGGGCGCGGGCGGCGTCACGGGCGGTTTCCGATTCGGCGCGGATGCGCTGGCGGGCGGCGTCGGCCTCGCCGCGTTCCTGCTCGGCCCGGCCGATGCGCTCGGCGATGTCCTTCAAGGCGGCCTCGGCGGCGGCGACGGTCGCCTGGGTCTCGCCCAGGCCGCCGTCGTTCATCGCTTCCGCCTCCAGCCGCGCCTTCTCCTGGGCGATGCGGCCAAGGTCCTCGTTCAGCCGGGCAATGCGCTGGCGGGCGGCGTCGGCCTGGGCGTCGAGCGCCCGCTTGCGGGCCACGGTCTCGGCGTTGCGCTGGGTCAGCTCGTCGAACAGCCGCTCGGCGGTGGAGGCGGCGGCCTCGGCTTCCGCGACCGCTTCGCGGGCGGCGGACTCGCGGACGGTCTCGGCCTCCAGCCGGGTGGCGATCTCGGCCCGTTCGGTGGCCAGCCGGGCGAGTGCCGCGGCGCCGTCGGCGGCCAGCGCGTCCTCGCGGCCACGGTCGCGGGCGATGTCCTCAAGCTGGCGGGTAAGCTGCTGGTGGCGCTCGGTGATGCGCTTCTCTTCCGCCGCCAGTTCGTCGCGGGCGATGGTCAGGCGCTGGCAGGCGGCGGCCGCCTCGGCCTCGCTCTGGCGCAGCGCCGGCAGATCGGCGGCCAGCGTCGCCTGTTCGGTGGCCAGCTGCGCGCTGGCGCGGGTCAGCGTCGCCACTTCCGCGTCGATCGCCTTCAGCTGGGCTTCCGACTCCGCCAGCTTCTGGGCCGCTTCCGTCCAGCGCTGGTAGAGCAGGATGGCTTCCGCCCGGCGGATGTCCTCCGACAGCGCGCGATAGCGCTCGGCCTGGCGCGACTGGCGCTTGAGCGCCGCCAGCTGGCCTTCCATCTGGCCCATCACATCGTCGAGGCGGGTGATGTTGCCTTCCGCCGCCCGCAGTCGCTGCTCGGCTTCCTTGCGCCGGGCGTGCAGGCCGGAAATGCCGGCGGCCTCCTCCAGGATGGCGCGGCGATCCGTCGGTTTCGAGGTGACGATGGCACCGATACGGCCCTGGCTGACCAGGGCCGGCGAGTGGGCGCCAGTGGCGGCATCGGCGAACAGCAGCTGCACGTCCTTCTGGCGGACGTCGCGGCCATTGACGCGATAGGCGGAACCGGATTCGCGCTCGATGCGCCGGCTGACCTCGATTTCCTCGTGTTCATTGAACTGGGCTGGCGCCCGCCGGTCGCGGTTGTCGAGCAGCAGGGCCACGTCGGCGAAGTTACGCGACGGTCGCTGGGTGGTGCCGGCGAAGATCACGTCTTCCATGTCGCCGCCGCGCATGGATTTGGCCGAGGACTCGCCCATCACCCAGCGCAGGGCTTCCAGCAGGTTGGATTTGCCGCAGCCATTGGGGCCGACGATGCCGGTCAGCCCGTCCTCGATCCGCATCTCGGTGGGATCGACGAAGGACTTGAAGCCCGACAGGCGCAGCCGCTGGAAGTGCATGGGTGGCGGGCCCTGACTATTGCAGCTCGGCGTCGAGGCGCTGCTTGACCTGCGCCCAGTTATGCGCGTTCTCCAGCTTCTCGCCGTTGACGATGAAGCTGGGCGTGCCGCTGATCTGGAATTTCTGCACGCCCTCCGAACGGACACGGGCAAGCGCCGCCACTTCCGTCTGGTTGCTCAGGCACTGGTCGAACTTGGCCTTGGGGATGCCGAGCTTGCGTGCCCAGGCGTCCAGCCGGCCGGCCTCGGCCAGCGCCTTGAGCTGCTGGTCCTGCGGCAGGGCATTGAGAGCCTTCTGCTGTTCCTCGCTGATCTTGCCGAAGGGTTCGATCCACTGCGCCTGCTTGTCGAAGAAGTTGTCGGCCAGCGGGAAGAACCGGATGGCGCCCTCGCAGCGGGCCAGCAGCGAGGCCGCGTAATCCGGGCCGTTGAGGATAAAATTGCGGAACTCGTACTTAACCTTGCCGGTGGCGATGTAATCGCGCTTGAGCGGTTCCTTCGACTCCATGTGGAAGTCGCGACAGTGCGGGCAGGTGAGCGAGGCGTACTCGATCAGCGTTACAGGTGCGTCGGGGTTGCCCATGACGAAGCCGCCCTCGGGGGTGGCCGCGAGGGTCTTGGTCCAGTCGCCCGGCGTGGTCTGGGCGAGGGGTTCGGTGGTTTGCGCGGCGGGTTCCGGCGCCTTCGCCTCCTCACCGCAGCCGGCCAGGACCGCCAGGATGGCAAGCGCCGGCAGGGTCTTCCGGACAGGGGACAGTGATCTCAACATGTCGTGGTCTCGCGGGCAGGTTTGTCTATTACTGGTGGGGCGACAGTATGGTCCGCCGGACGGCCTTCTGCCAAGCCCCACGGCGGCGGTTATCCACAGGCTTTGGTGGTTATCCACAACATCTGGCCGGCGGTCGATCAGCGTGACAGCATGGCGTTCAGTTGCGGCTGGAGCGTTGCCCAGTCCCCGGTATCGCTCAGTGGCAGGCCATTGAGTACGAAGCTCGGTGTCAGGTGTACGCCGTGGTATTCGGCGCCGAGCTGGCGCAGCTTGAGCACGGCTTCCTGACCTTGCACGTCGGAGAGGCAGGCCTTGACCGAGTCCGCTTTCAGGCCGCGCGCGGTCACCCAGCCGACGAGGCCGCCCAGCTCGGCGATCATGCGCGGCTGTTGTGCCGGCTGGGCCTTCTGGATCGATTCGCCTTGCTGTTCGGTGATCCGGCCGAAGGGCTCCAGCCATTTGTCCTGCTGGGTGAAGAAGGTGTCCGTCCACCTGAAAAAGCCGGCCGGGCCCTGGCAGCGCGCTATCAAGGTGGCGGCGAAATCGGGGCCGTTGAGGATGAAGTTGCGAAACTCGTAGCGCAGCTTGCCCTGGGCCGCGAGCTTGCGCAGGGTCGGCATCGCTTCCTCGTGGAAATGGCGGCAGTGCGGGCAGGTGAGCGAGGCATATTCGATCAGCGTCACCGGCGCCTTGGGGTCGCCGATGGCGAAGCCGCCCTCGACGGTCGACTGTATGGCCAGGGCGGGCTGGGCGGCGGGCGCACCCGTCGCCGGTGCCGCGCGGGGCGCCGCCACCGGTGCGGCGAGCAGGAAGGCGAACAGCAGGCCGAGCGCCAGCCGGGAGGCTGTGTGGGTCATGATCCGGACGGTCTCCGTGTGGATGGGGTGGGCGGTACCAGCCGGCCGAGGCGTCGGATGGCCTCGCCGAGGCCGGTGTCGCGGATGCCGCCGGTCGCCTGCTGCAAGGCGGCTTCATCGGCGGGCGACAGCGGGGGTGGCGCGGCGCGGACGCCGGCATGGTCAGCGGGCAGCGGGCCTTGCCTGAGGGCGATGCGTTCGACGGCGGCATAGCCGAAGAAGCGGTTGACCCGCTCGATGATCTGCGGCTGCACATAGGTCATCTGCAGCGCGAAAGGGCCATCGACCTGGATGGTAAGCGTACCGCCGACCCGTTTGCTGGGCGGGAAGCCGAGCTTGAGTGGCAGCGAGAAGCGGGCAAACTCCGGGCCGACGATCTCCGCCCAGCGCGACACGATGGCGGCCTGGGCGAAGCCGAAGCGGCGAAAGGCGGGGCCGGCGATCTTCGGCGCCACCTCGGCCAGCGCGCGCACGCCCCCGCGGCGCTCGCCCGATGGCCGTTTCCTAGCCGTGCTGTCCGGTTTCTTCATGGCGGCCCTTATGCCATAGGGGAGGGGATGTCCGTCCAGTCCCCCGCCGACAAACTGCTTGCCTGGTACGACGATCACGCGCGCGTGCTGCCGTGGCGCGCGCCGCCGGGGGCGCCGCCGACCGACGCCTATCGCGTCTGGCTGTCGGAAGTGATGCTGCAGCAGACCACCGTCGCCACCGTCAGCGGCTATTTCGCCCGCTTCCTCGAACGCTGGCCGGATGTCGCGGCGCTGGCGGCCGCCCCCATCGAGGCGGTGCTGCAGGCCTGGGCGGGGCTGGGCTATTACGCGCGGGCACGCAACCTGCACGCCTGTGCGGTGGCCGTGGCGCGCGATCATGGCGGCCGCTTCCCCGACACCGAAGAGGGGCTGCGGGCGCTGCCGGGCATCGGCGCCTATACCGCCGCCGCCATCGCCGCCATCGCCTTTGGCCGCCGCGCGGTGGTGGTCGATGGCAATGTCGAGCGGGTGGTGGCCCGGCTACGCGCTGTCGATGCGGCCTTGCCGGCGGCGCGGCCACGCCTGCGTGATCTTGCGGACGCCCTGACGCCCGACCGGCGGCCCGGCGATTTCGCCCAGGCGATGATGGATCTCGGCGCCACCGTCTGTACGCCGCGCGCGCCGCGTTGCGACGTGTGCCCCCTGGCGACGGACTGTGCGGCCCGTGCCAGTGGCACGCCGGAGCGCTGGCCGGTGAAGGCGGCAAAGGTGGCGCGGCCGACCCGGCTGGGCGTCGCCTACTGGCTGGAGGCGGAGGATCAGCTGTGGCTGCGCCGCCGGCCGCCGCGCGGCCTGCTGGGCGGCTTGCCGGAAATTCCCTCCAGCGACTGGCAGGACGGGCTCGACATCGCCGCCGCCGTGGCCTCGGCGCCAGTGGCGGCCGACTGGCAGGTGCTACCCGGCCGGGTGGTGCATGTGTTCACTCATTTCCGGCTGGAACTGGCGGTGGCCACGGCGCGGCTCGACCGGCGGATCAACCTCGCCGAGGGTTTCTGGCACCCGCTGGCGGCGGTGGAGACGGTGGGGCTGCCGACCGCGCTGGCCAAGGTGGTCGACCATGTGCAGGCCGCGCGCCGGCGCCTGCTGTAAGCCGGTTGCACGGCCGCGCCCGGCCGGTTGATCTAAGACTACGGAGTTCAACTCCGCATATTTACCGCGTCCGACCCCCATGTTAGCCTCCCCGGCAACAAGCGCCATCAGGCGCGTCCGCGGGCCGTGAACAGGCCGATGACTGGGGGAGAGAACGCCATGCACGACGTGGTTATTCGCGGCGGTTTTGTCGTTGACGGCACGGGCGCGCCCGGCCGGGAGGCCGATGTCGCCATTGATAACGGACGCATTGCCGCCGTCGGTTCGATCAGTGCGCGCGGGCGCGAGGAGATTGACGCGCGCGGCCAGCTGGTGTGCCCCGGCTTTGTCGACATCCACACCCACTATGATGGCCAGGCGACGTGGGATCCGGATATGGCGCCATCAAGCTGGCACGGCGTCACCAGTGTCATCATGGGTAACTGCGGTGTCGGCTTCGCGCCGGCGCGGCCGGACCGCCACCAGTGGCTGATCGGCCTGATGGAGGGCGTGGAGGATATTCCCGGCACCGCGCTCGCCGAGGGCATCGACTGGGCGTGGGAGAGTTTCCCGGAATATATCGACGCGCTCGACCGCATGGCGCGCACGGTGGACGTTGGCACCCAGGTGCCGCATGGCGCGGTGCGGGCTTACGTGATGGGCGAGCGCGGCGCGCGCAACGAGCCGGCGACGGACGAGGACATCGCCCGCATGGCGGCCATCGTCGAGGATGGCCTGCGGGCCGGCGCGCTGGGCTTTTCCACCTCGCGCACGATGATCCACCGCGCCATCGACGGCGAGGTGGTGCCGGGCACCTACGCCAGCCACGCCGAACTGCTGGGCATCGGCGAGGCGTTCCGCCGCGTCGGCCATGGCGTGTTCGAGATGGCCGGCGACATGAACCCGGCGGTGGAGGAATTCGCCTGGATGAGCGAGGTCTCGCGCCGGACCGGTCTGCCGGTGACGTTCGCGCTGCTGCAATCGCCGATCAAGGCGATTCCCTGGGACGAGCAGCTGCGGATGACCGAACAGGCGGTGGCGGCGGGCTCCCGCGTGACGGCGCAGATTTCCATTCGCGGCACCGGGGTGCTGATGAACTGGCGTTCCAGCGCGCACCCGTTCATCACCCGGCCGTCGTGGCTGGCCATCGCCGACCAGCCGTGGCCGGCGCAGCTGGCGCAGTTGCGCGACCCGGCGTTCCGCGCCCGCTTGCTGGCCGAACCCAACAGCCGGCCGCGCATCGACCTGGGGCCGATCGCCGATATCGTCATGGGCGGCTGGCCGATGCAGTTCTCGCTGGGCGACGAGCCGGACTACGAGCCGGGGCCGGAAAAGAGCCTGGCCGCCATCGCCGAGCGCGAGGGCCGGTCGCCGCAGGAGGTCGCCTACGACCTGATGATGGCGGACGAGGGCCGGGGCTTCATTTATCTGCCGCTGCTCAATTACGCCGACGGCAATCTGGATTTCGTCCACACGCTGCTCAACCACCCCAACACCGTGGTCAGCCTGTCGGATGGCGGCGCCCACTGCGGTGTCATCTGCGACGCGGCGGCGCCGACCTTCCTGCTCACCCACTGGGTGAAGGGGCGCTCGCGTGGGGCGCGCATTCCGCTGGAACTGGCGATCAAGCGCCAGGCGCACGACACCGCCGCGCTCTACGGCCTGCACGATCGCGGCGTGCTGGCGCCGGGGTATCTCGGCGACGTCAACGTCATCGACCTCGACCGGCTGCGGCTGCACAAGCCCTATATGGCCTTCGATCTGCCGGCCGGCGGGCGGCGTTTGCTGCAGCGCGCCGACGGGTACACCGCCACCCTGAAGGCCGGCGTTGTCACGTTCCGCGATGGCGTGGCGACCGGTGCGCGACCGGGCGCGGTCATTCGTGGGCCGCAGGCGACGCCGGCGCGACTGGCCGCCCAATAAGGCTGTCTCCGCCGGGTAACGAACTGGAAAAATTGAGGAAAAATAGAAACCTGGTTGGTGCGGGGAGGTTCCGCACCGGCCGGGGCGGCTGGCATTTCTGCAACACTCTAGAGCATATGCATTAGAAATATTTCATGCATAAAATCTGAAATATCATCGTCATCGCACTGTCACTGACGGTCGCCAAGAAGCCCCCGCGTCGCCGTTGCGGCGCTGCACAATCATGTTCAGGGGGTTTCCCATGCGAATGACCAAGTACCTGTTGCTGTCCACCTGCTCGGCGCTGATGGCGCTGGCGGCAGCACCGGCGCTGGCGGACGATGCCGCCGCAGCCGAGGGTCTTGAGGATATCATCGTCTTCGGTCGCGGCGAGGCGCGCCAGGTTCAGGAAGTCCAGGCTGCCCAGCTGGCGCTGGAAACGCCGGGCGCCAGCCCGCTCAAGGCGGTCGACAAGCTGCCGGGCGTCAACTTCAACTACGCCGACGCCTTCGGCGCCTATGAGTGGTCGACCCGCATCACCATGCGCGGCTTCGGTCAGAGCCAACTCGGCTTCACGCTGGACGGCGTGCCGCTCGGCGACATGAGCTACGGCAACCACAACGGTCTGCACATCAGCCGCGCCATCTCCAACGAGAATATCGGCCGCATCGAAGTCGCCCAGGGCGCCGGTGCGCTGGGCACCGCCTCGACCAGCAACCTCGGCGGTACGCTGCAGTTCTTCTCGAAGGACCCGGACGCCGACATGGGCGCTTTCGTGTCGGGCACCTACGGCAGCGAGAACACCTGGCGCGGCGTGGTCCGGCTGGAAACCGGTGAGATCGCCGCGACCGGCACCCGCGCCTATCTCAGCTACGTCTATCATGACGCCGACAAGTGGAAGGGCGAGGGCATCCAGCGCTACCAGCAGGCCAACTTCAAGGTGGTCCAGCCGGTGGGTGAGGGCAAGCTGACCGGCTTCCTCAACTGGTCCGACCGCAAGGAAAACGACTATCAGGACATGTCGGCCGAGATGATCGGGCGGCTGGGTCATGACTGGGATAATATTTCCGACGATTGGGCGCTCGCCGTTGCCGTCGCCAATGTCTACCAGTCCGGGGGTAGCGTTTATCCGGCGCCGTTCACCAGCGTCGACGATGCCTATTTCGACGCCGCCGGCCTGCGCAAGGACTGGCTGGGCAGCCTCGCCTACGACACCCCGATCGGTGACAAGATCACGCTGCGCCTGCAGGGCTACTGGCACGACAACGAGGGCCAGGGTATCTGGTACACGCCCTATGTCGCGACCCCGGGTGGCGCGCCGATCTCGGTGCGCACCACCGAATATGACATGGTGCGCAAGGGCGTGACCGGCTCGCTCGACCTGGAGCTGGGCAGCCACACGCTGACCGCCGGCTTCTGGTACGAGGACAACCAGTTCAAGCAGGCCCGGCGCTTCTACGGTCTTGACGACGCCGACACTCCGAGCCGCAAGTCCACCAACTACATGAAGAACCCGTTCTATACCCAGTGGTACTTCCAGTATGACACCGACACCGCGGTGCTCTATCTGGCCGACACCTGGAAGGTGGCTGACCAGCTCACCATCAACGGTGGCTTCAAGTCGATCCGCGCCAAGATCAAATCGACCGCGCTGGTGGCCACCGGCTCCAATCCGACGGCCGGTGAAATCACCGCCAAGGACAACTTCCTGCCGCAGCTCGGCATGGTCTATGAACTGAACGACGACCACCAGGTCTTCGCCTCGTTCACCAAGAACATGCGTGCCTATACCCAGGGCACCTTCGGCACCACCTCGGTCGCGTTCGAGGCGATGAAGGACACGCTGAAGCCGGAAACCTCGACCACCTGGGAAGCCGGCTGGCGCTTCCGCTCGTCGGGCCTGCAGGGCTCGCTGACCGCCTTCTACGTCGACTTCAAGAACCGCCAACTGTCGATCGCCGATCCCAACGTGGCGCAGATCGTCGGCGCGGCCTCGACGTTGGCCAATGTCGGCAGTGTGACCTCGAAGGGCATTGAAGCAGCGATCGACTGGAAGTTCGCCGACAACTGGTCGGCCTTCGCCTCCTACGCCTATACCGACGCCACCTACGAGGACGATTACCAGGTGTTCAGTGGCGGCACGACCGTCACCGTCGAGGTCTCTGGCAAGACCGTGGTGGATGCGCCCAAGCACCTCGCCAAGGCGGAACTCAGCTATGACGACGACAACTTCTTCGGCACGCTGAGCGCCAACTACACCTCCAAGCGCTACTACAGCTACACCAACGATGCCTCGGTGAAGGGTCGCGTGCTGGTGGACCTGACGCTGGGCTACCGCTTCTCCGGCTCGCCGATGCTGGAAGGTCTGGTGGTGCAGGGCCAGGTGACCAACCTGTTCGACAAGAACTACGTGTCGACGGTCGGTTCGGGCGGCTTCACGGTGTCGGGCGACAGCATGACCCTGCTGCCGGGCTCGCCGCGCGCCGCCTTCATCACCCTCAAGAAGCAGTTCTGAGGCGATTGACGTGATCCGCATCGCCTGCCGTGCGCCGCAAGCCGGCGGCAGGCGATGCGACTCTTTCTCTCCGTACCCCCTTGCGGTCGCCTGTTCATCCGAGCGGGCGGCCGTCTTTTTTCCTGGAGACCGACCATGCGCATTGCATCTTTCCTGACCGCCAGCCTGCTGGTGCTGGCCGCAACCGGTGCCGACGCGGCGCCGAAAATCGTGATGATTTCCATCGATGGCCTGCGCCCCGCCGACGTGCTGGAGGCGGACAAGCGCGGAATCGAGGTGCCCAACCTCAAGGCGCTGGTGCGCGACGGCGCCTCCGCGACCGGCGTGCGCGGCGTGCTGCCCACCGTCACCTACCCCAGCCACACGACGCTGCTCACCGGCACCGCGCCGGCGGCCCATGGCGTGGTCAACAACCTGACCTTCGATCCGGCCCGCATCAACCAGGCCGGCTGGTACTGGTATGCCACCGACATCAAGGTCGAGACCCTGTGGGACGCGGCGGAAAAGGCCGGTCGCAAGACCGCCAACGTCCACTGGCCGGTCAGCGTGTCGGCCAATGCCGATCTCAACCTGCCGCAGATCTGGCGCACCGGGCACGAGGACGATCGCAAGCTGATGGCGGCGCTGGCGACGCCCGGCCTGCTTCCGGCGCTGGAATCGCATTGCGGACATTATGCCCAGGGCATCGACGAGAGCATCGAGGGCGACGAGAACCGCGCGAAATTCGGCATCCGCCTGATCGAGACCGAGCAGCCGGATTTCATCACGCTGTACTGGACCGCACTCGACCATGAGCAGCACCAGTATGGCCCGGGGACGCCGCAGGCCCATGCGGTGCTCAAGCGCATCGACGCGCTGGTCGGCCAGGCGGTGGCGGCCGCCCGCAAGGTTGATCCGGGTGCGATTGTCGCCATTGTCTCCGACCATGGTTTCGCGCCGCTGCACACCGAACTCAACGTGCCGCGCGCCTTCGTCGAGGCCGGCCTGATCACCCTTGATGACAAGGGCGCGGTGACGGCGTGGGAGGCGATGCCGTGGCCGAGCGGCGGCTCCGGCGCGGTGGTGCTGGCCCGCCCGGACGACAAGGCGCTGGAGGAAAAGGTTGGTGCGTTGCTGGCCAGGCTGGCGGCGGACCCTGCCAACGGCATCGCGAAAATCTACGACCGTGCCGCCATGGCGGCGGTGGGCGCCAACCCGCAGGCCTCGTTCTACGTCGCCTTCAAGGCGGGGTTCGCGATGGGCTACGACCCGACAAAGCCAATGCTGTCGCCGTCGAAGAGCAAGGGCACGCACGGCTATGCGCCGGATATGCCGGAGATGCGGGCGACGTTCATCATTGCTGGCGCTGGCGTGCCGAAGGCAAGGTCGCTCGGCGACATCGACATGCGCGACATCGCGCCGACGATTGCTGCTCTGGGTGGACTGACGCTGCCGACAGCGGAAGGCAGGGTGCTGCTGGGTAACCGGTAGGACGGGAAGGCCAACGGTGGCGACAGGTGGTGTCGTCACCCGCAGCCATTCATTGAAGGCTCATGTGGGATTGGCTAAGGCTGATCGGTGCCGCTGTTTTACACTGGAGCCAGTGCAATGATGAAGAAGACCATCGTCACCCTGATGCTGACCGCCGTCGCGCTGTCGGCCGCCGCCTGCAATACGGTCCAGGGCGTGGGCAAGGACATTGAGTCCGTTGGTCGCAAGGGCGAGCAGGTGCTCGACGACGCCAAGAAGTAACCAGCCGGCACATCCGGTAACGACAAACGGCCGCGCCTGTTGAAGGGCGCGGCCGTTCGCGTTTTCAGGGCAGGCGCGCCTCAGTGCGCGGCCATCTCCGCCCGCAGTTGCTGGCGGTAGACGTCGATCGGCACCAGCTTGCCGCGCTGCTCCACGTGCCAGAAGGTCCAGCCGTTGCAAGCCGGCGCGCCCTGCACGAAGGCGCCGATCTGGTGAATCGAGCCGGTGGCGTCGCGAGCGGCCAGCGAGCCGTCGGCGCGCACCCTGGCGGTATGGCGGCGGCTGGGGTCGGTGAGCACCACGCCCGGCTTCAGCAGGCCGTTCTCGATCAGGGCGCCAAACGGCACCCGCGGTTCGGCGCGCTTCGAGGTGGTGATGGCGGCGGCGTCAGGCGCCAGCGGCGCGACCCTGGCGATGCGCTCGATGGCGACGTTGATGTAGCGCCGCTCGCGCTCGATGCCGACGAAGGACCGGCCCAGCCGCTTGGCCACCGCCCCGGTGGTGCCGGAGCCGAAGAAGGGGTCGAGCACCACGTCGCCGGCCTTGGTGGAGGACAGCAGCACCCGGTGCAGCAGCGCTTCCGGCTTCTGGGTCGAGTGCGCCTTCTCGCCGTCGACGCGCACCCGCTCCGCGCCGGAGCAGATGGGGATCACCCAGTCCGAACGCATTTGCAGCTCTTCGTTGAGCGCCTTCATGGCGTCGTAGTTGAAGGTGTATTTCGCGTCCGGCGACTTCGAGCACCAGATCAGCGTTTCGTGGGCGTTGGTGAAACGGGTGCCCTTGAAGTTGGGCATCGGGTTGGCCTTGCGCCAGATGATGTCGTTGAGCACCCAGAAACCCAGATCCTGCAGCGCGGAACCGACCTTGAAGATGTTGTGGTAGCTGCCGATCACCCACAGCGTGCCGTTGTCCTTCAGCAGCCGGCGGGCGGCGGCCAGCCACGCGCGGGTGAAATGGTCATAATCGGCGAGGCTGGAAAACTTGTCCCAGGCGTCGGTGACGGCATCGACCTTGGAATTGTCCGGCCGCAGCAGCTCGCCGCCGAGCTGCAGGTTGTACGGCGGATCGGCGAAGATCACGTCCACCGAGCCTGCCGGCAGACTGTTCATGATGTCGATGCAGTCGCCCTCGATCACGCGGTTGAGCGGCAGTGTTTCCATGGGTCGTTCACCTGAAAATCAATCACAATCCGGCCAAGGTGAGTCCCCGAGTCGCGCAGGTCAATGGGGTGATTCGCGTGCAGAATCAGCAAGATTCACTGAGTCGTTAACAAGCGACTCGGGTTTCGACTCGCGGACACAAGCTGTTGAGTCCGCGTCGACTCGGCGACTCAAGATGATGCGGTGTGGCCGAAAAGACTCAGTCGGCGGCTTCTTGCGCCAGCAGGGCGCGGATCGGCGCGAACGAGCGGCGATGATGGGCCGTCGGGCCGAACCGGGCGAGGGCGGCCTGATGTTCGGCGGTGCCGTAACCGGCGTTACGTTCCCAGCCATAGGCGGGATGTTCGGCGGCCAGCCGGGTCATCTCGCGGTCGCGGCTGACCTTGGCGACGATGCTCGCCGCCGCGATCGACAGGCTGAGCGCGTCGCCCTTGATCAGGGTGCGGCACGGGCAGGGCAGCGGCGGCGCGCGGTTGCCATCCACCAGGGCGGCGCCCGGCGCGCGCGGCAGGGCGGCGATGGCGCGCTGCATGGCAAGATAGGTCGCCTGCAGGATGTTGAGCGCGTCGATCTCGGCGGCACTGGCCCAGCCGATGCCGACCTCGGCGGCGGCGAGAATCGCCGGGTACAGGCTTTCCCGCCGTGCTTTCGACAGCTGCTTGGAGTCGGTGATGCCGGCAGGCAGGCGGGCGGGGTCGAGGATGACCGCCGCGGCGACCACCGGGCCGGCCCACGGGCCGCGGCCGGCCTCGTCAACCCCGGCGACCGGGCCGGCGACCTCGCGGGCGAGGGCGGTTTCCGGCTCAAGGGTGGGGAGTGCGGCGGCCATGGGCTGCTCTTGGCAGTGCCGGCGGGGGGCTGCAACGCAAAAAAATGGCGGGAGAGGAGGAACCTCTCTCCCGCCAGTGAGTCTTGCTTGGGCAATGAGCCGGGGGGTCAACCGGCAGCCGGTAAGCAAGAGCGAGGAAGTCAATTCAGGTTCGGCGTTTCCGACTGGGCGTACTGGGCAGCCTTCGGGGTGGCGTCATCGAAGGCCTGTTGCAGCCGCTGGGCCTGCTCGGGGGTGTGGGCAACGCCGAAGTTCATCCGCATCAGCACGGTGCGCGGCGCATTCTCCGACGTCGGCATCGCCGGCAGCGGGTTCAGCGCGGCGACGGTCCGCAGCGCTTGCTTGTCAAGCAGGGCCGAGCCGCTTGAGCTTGCCAGCTCGGCGCTGATGATCCGGCCGGACGGCGCGATGGTCAGCTTCACTTCCGCCGTGCCCTGCTCCTCATGGCGATAGCCGGCGGCCGGGTAGGTCAGCGCGTCGTTGAGGCGGGCCTCGACCTTCTTGCTCCAGCCATGAACGCTGTGGGACGCGGCGTCGCCCGCGAAGGCGGGGCCGGTAGCGGCGCCGAGGAAAACGCCGGCGGTGAGAAGGGCGGCGGCGGCGGTGGTGATGGTCTTCAACATGGTGTGTCTCCTGCAATCTGCTGTGTGTGGGGCACTCAACGCGGTGTGTGCCATTCTGATAGCAGGTGTATTAGTGAAGTACAACACTAAAAATGTAGTTCAGTAATTCAGCATTGCACATTTTTTGTAATTCATTGAAAAATAACGAGATAAAATTGACGAATGGAGCCCCCTGGAGGCGCTGGAGGTGTGTTGCCGGTGTGCTGTATGGGGTCGCATGGGTCGCGACTCGTCAGCGGCGCGGCGGGGACGAGCGGTCTCGGGAAAAGGAGCGGGAGAGGGGCGCTCTCCCGCTCAAGGCAAGGGGCAATGACCGAGAGGAACTTCGGTCATTCGTCGAGCAGGCAACCGACAGAGAGCATAGTCGGGAGCGGCTCAACCTCGGGGGGCAAGAACGCCCGGAAACACGCAGGCCTGCCGGCATGGCGACAGGCTGGCTGACATCTGAACATACGGGATGCCTGTTAAAATCCTCTGCACGCATGCGACCAGCAGTGCAGTTGCGACGCTAGAACAATTCGAGCTGCGGGCAGTCGGGGCAATGGAACTGGTCGAGCGCCAGCGGCGCCGGCGCACGGTCCAGCCCCAGTCGGCGGCAGGCGGCACTGAACCGGGCGCGGATCGCCTCGGCATAGGGGCCGCTGCCGCGCATCCGCTCGCCAAAGCGCGGATCGTTGGCCCGGCCGCCACGGATGTCGTGCTGCAGGGTCATCACATGGCGGGCCCGGTCGGGGTAGGTCTTGGCCAGCCAGTCCTCGAACAGGCCGCGCACCTCATGCGGCAGCCGCAGCGGGATCGACGCGGCGCCGCGCGCACCGGCCTCGGCGGCGGCCGACAGGATGCGTTCGATCTCATGGTCGTTGAGCGCCGGGATGATTGGTGAGACGAAGACGCTGGTCGGAATGCCGGCATCACTCAGGGCCCGGATGGCGTCGAGCCGGCGGCGCGGCGTCGCCGCGCGGGGCTCCATGGCACGGGCCAGGCGCGGGTCGAGCGTGGTGATCGAGATGTTGACGCTGACCAGCCGGCGTGCCGCCATTGGCGCCAGGATGTCGATATCGCGGGTCACCAGATGGCTTTTGGTGGTGATGGTGGCCGGGTGTCCCCAGGCCGCCAGCACCTCCAGCAGCTGGCGGGTGATCCGCCATTGCCGCTCGATCGGCTGGTAGGGGTCGGTATTGGTGCCCATGGCAATGGGCGCGGGCGTGTAGCCGCGCCGGCCCAGTTCCGCCGCCAGCAGGCGTGCGGCGTCGGGCTTGGCGAACAGCCGGGTTTCGAAATCCAGCCCTGGCGACAGGTCGTGATAGGCGTGGGTCGGCCGGGCGAAGCAGTAGATGCAGCCATGTTCGCAGCCGCGATAGGCGTTGATCGAGCGGTCGAACGGAATGTCGGGCGAGCTGTTGCGGCTGATAATGGTGCGCGGCTGCTCGACGGTGACGCTGGTGGCCAGCGGCGGCGGCTCCTCCTCGTCCCACCGATCGGGCTCGGCCTCGCGCGCCAGCGTGCGCATCCGGGCGCTCGTCGGATTGCTGACGGCGCCGCGACCATGATGCAGGCGATCGGGCAGGGGCTGGGCCATGGCGCCGATCCTAGCGCGTCAAATAGAACAAAGAAAGAACAAATGCGCCGGCCACGCTTCGCCTAAATGGCAGGTACGGTCGCCTTGGCGTTGCGCTAGGCTGGACAAAACAACCGACGGGGAGGGGAGATCATGTCGAGCGGGGTGATCCAGATCGCCTATCATGTGGCGGATGTCGACGAGGCGGCCGCGCGGTTCGCGCGGGAGTTCGGCTTGGGGCCGTTCTTTGTCCTCAAGCATATCCCGCTCACCTGGTGCCAGTATCGCGGCGAGCAGGGCCGGTTCGACCACAGTTCCGCCTATGGCCAGGCCGGCAACGTGATGGTGGAGCTGATGCAGCAGCATGGCGACGATCCGTCGGCCTGTCGCGACATGTACGCCGCCCACGAGGAGGGGCTGCACCACATGGCCCGCTTTGCCCCCGACATGGACGCGACACTGGCCGACTATGCCGCGCGCGGCTTTCCGACCGCGATGCGGGCGCTGACCACGGCGGGCGTCGAGTTCGCCATGGTCGATACCCGTGCGGCGCTCGGCCACATGATCGAGCTGTATCCGCCGGCCGACATGCTGGTGAATTTCTACGCCATGGTGCGCGACAGCGCGGCGGGGTGGGACGGTACCGACCCGGTGCGCTACCTCTGACGGCCTTGCGGCCGGCGCGCCATTGGTGGACAACGACGCCTGATGACCTCGCCATCCGCCGTCCTGCCGTTCGACATGCCGCCGTTCCGGCCGCGCCCGCCGTGGTGGGGCGCGGACCTGCAGACGCTGCGCAACACCCTGGCGCCGCGTCCGGTCGATCTGTCCCCCTGGCCGGGCCAGCATCTGCGCTTTGTTGCCGCCAACGAGCGCGACGCCTTGTCAGGCTGGCTGCATCGGCCAGCGCCGCCGGCCGGCGCCGGCCCGCCGCTGGTGATCGTCATTCACGGGCTGACCGGCGACGCTGATGGCCAGATGCAGTGTGCCAGTGCCGCCTATCTGCTCGCCGCCGGCTATCCGGTGCTGCGGCTGAATCTGCGCGGCGCCGGCGACTGCGCGCCCGCCAGCGCCACGCTCTACCATTCCAATCTGGCGGCGGACATCGAGGCGGTGCTGGCCCAGTTGCCGGGCACGATCACCGGGCAGGGGGTGGTGCTGTTCGGCTATTCGCTGGGGGGCAACCTGACGCTCAACACCCTGCGGCAACCCCGGCCGAGCCCGCTGCTGCGCGGCGGTATCAGCATCTGCGCGCCGATCCTGCCGGCGGCGGCGGCGCGCGCGCTTGAGAGGCCGCGCAACCGGCTCTACCAGCGCCACCTGGTGGCCGGCCTCAAACGCGCGGCGCTGGCCTGCGCGCTCGACCCGGCGCTGGAGGCGTCGGCGCGCGCCATCCGCTCGATCCGCGACTATGATGGCAAGGTGGCGGCGGCGATGCATGGCTTCGCCAGTGCCGACGATCTCTATGCCCATACGGCCTCGGCGCCGCATCTGCGGCACATCCGCCTGCCGACCCTGGTGGTCCATGCCGCCGACGATCCCTGGGTGCCGGTGGCCGGCTATCGCGCGGTCGACTGGGGCGCCAATCCGGCGCTGCTGCCGGTCATCACCCCCGGCGGCGGCCACTGCGGCTTCCATGCGGCGGACGACCCGGTGCCCTGGCACGACCGGCTGGTGCTGCGCTTCCTGCAATCCATGGTATAGGCATCGCGGTCGACCGGCCCGGTCGATCGGGGCGACGCTGCGGCGGTGCCGCTCCCGCGTTGCAAAGAAAAAGGATGCCGGGATCAGCCGGCACCCGTTCTGACTTTGGGGGTCGCATCGTGATCGCGCGCGTGCCCGAGCGTTTTTCCACCGCCCGGCTGGTGGCCGGACCGATGTCCGACGACGATTTCGAGGGACTGCGGCTGCTGCACCGGGATCCGGTCGTCATGCGGACCCTGTCGGCGACCGGCGAGCCGCTCGGCGAGGACGAGACCCGCGGCTTCATCGAGCGATGCCGCGACCATTGGTTGCAGCATGGCTTCGGTGTGTGGACGTTCCGGCTGGAATTCTCCGACACCTTCATCGGCTATTGCGGCCTGAAGCGGACGACCATCGAGGACGAGGCCTGCATCGAGCTGCTCTATGCCGTGCGGGCCTCCCACTGGGGGCAGGGCTATGCCGGTGAAATGGCGGCGGCGGTGGTTCGCCTCGGTCTCGACAAGCTGGGCGCGGACAGCCTGGTCAGCTTCACCCTGCCGGTGAATGCCGCCTCGCGACGGGTGATGGAAAAGCAGGGTTTCGTCTACGAGAAGGACATCGTGCATGCGGGCTTGCCGCACGTGTTCCTGCGTCGACGGCCAATCCCTGCCGAAGCCGGGGGTGTCCCGCCGGCCTAGGTCCGGCGGGCTAATTCTGGATGTCGCGCAGGAAATCGTCGACGCGTTCGGTCAGCTGGGCGGCCTGTTGCGCCAGCGTGCTGGCGGCGCCAAGCGTTTCCGTCGAGGCGCGCCCGGTCTCATGGGCCGCCTCCCGGACACCGCTGATGTTGGTGCTGACCTCATGGACGGCGCCGCTTTGCTGTTCCATCGATGTCGCGATCACCTGAAACACGTCGCTGATCCGGCCGATGGTTGCGCTCACGGCGTCGATCTGCGTGCCGGTGTCGCGGGTGACCGCCTTGATGGCATCAATGCGCTGGGCAATCTCGTTGGTGGCGTTGGCGACCTCGCTGGCCAGCGACTTCACTTCATTGGCCACGACCGCGAAGCCCTTGCCGGCCTCGCCGGCACGTGCGGCCTCGATCGTGGCGTTGAGCGCCAGCAGGTTGGTCTGGCTGGCGATCTTGCGGATGGTGCTGGCGAAGTCGCTGATGGTCAGCGCGGCCTGTTCCAGGGCCTCGACGGACTCGCGGGTGCGTGCCGACACGGTCACGGCATCGGCGACAAGGGCATTGGCGCTGGCGACCTGGCCTTGCATGCCCTCCGTGGAGTCGCGGGAGCGCATGGCCGCCTCGGCGACCACCCGGGCCTGCACGCTGGTCTCCTCAGCGGCCGCCGCCATGGTTTCGGCGGTGCCCTGGAGGCCGGCCGCCGAACTGGAGACCGCGTCGACGATCTCCTTCACGTTCTGCTCGAACACATCGGCATGGCGGCGCAGCGTGGTGCGAGCCTGCTCCTGTGCTTCCTTGATGTAGACCGAGATGGCGAGGTCCATGTCGAGGAAGATGATCTTGTTGACCGCATTGATCACCGCGGGCAGCTCCTCGGGCGTGAACCGGCCGCAGCTCACGGCGATGTTGACCAGGCGGGTGAGAATGAAGGCGTAGCCGCCAATATACCAGCGCGGGTCCAGTCCGATGCGGGCGTGGGTACGGCCGATCGCCACCGCGCTCTGGACGTAGGTCTGGTCGATGCGGCCGGAAAAGATGCTTTCCAGCCAGTGCGTCTTCTGCCGCTGCTTGGCGAAGGCGACGCGCTCGGGGTTGCTGAACAGTGCCTGCAGCGCCGGCACCTTGAGGATGTGATCGTAAAAATCACTGATGATGACATCGATATGCTCGCGCACGACCGGCGCGAACGCGTGCAGCTGCGCGAGATCCGTGTCGTCGAGGCGGGTGAAATGCACACGGCGTTCAATATCGAACATGACTTCGTCGTCTTTCTCTGGCCGGTTCCGCGGAAGTGCAGAACGAGGCGTCCTTTTCGTGGTCCCCGGCTGGCGCGCTGAACGCACGGGGCTCGTCGTTCGTGGGGAGGTGGCTATCCGATACGCCTGGTTAAATAAATCTGTCGGCTGGCTTGGCAAGGATCAGACCTTGGTCGCAGCATCAGACGAATAGGCTAGTCGGGGCCGAGGCGACGCCGGGATCGCGGGCCAGAACATCGAAGCGCCGCGACGTTGCCGCCGCGGCGCTTCTTGACGCTTGATATCCGTATGGTTCAGGCGCTGGCGCGCACGCCCTCGGCGGGGTCGACGGCCTGCTTGGTGCGTTTGGTCAGCAGCTTGTTCAGCGCGTTGACATAGGCCCGCGCGCTGGCGACCAGGGTGTCGGCATCGGCGCCGGTGCCCTGCACCGTCCGGCCATTCTCCTCCAGCCGCACGGTGACTTCCGCCTGGGCATCGGTGCCCTGGGTGACGGCGTGCACCTGATACAGCTGCAATGTCGCGTCGTCGTGCGGCACCAGCTGGCGGATGGTGGCGAACAGCGCGTCGACCGGGCCGTTGCCCTTCGACGTCGCGGTCTTTTCCGCGCCGTCGATGATCAGCGACACGATGGCGCGCTGGCCCTTGGAGCCGGCATAGACCTCGATTTCCTCGACCTGGATGCGGTCGTGCGCCCGCAGCGTCTCGTCGTCGACCAGGGCGATGATGTCCTCATCGTAGACGTGCTTCTTGGCATCAGCCAGATCCTTGAAGCGCTTGAAGGCGTCCTGGAACTGGTTGTCGGACAGCTTGTAGCCCAGCTGCTCCAGCTTCTCGCGGAAGGCGGCGCGCCCGGAGTGCTTGCCCATCACCAGGTTGTTGGCGGTCAGGCCCACCGATTCCGGGGTCATGATCTCGTAGGTCTGCTTGTCCTTCAGCACGCCGTCCTGGTGGATGCCGGACTCGTGGGCGAAGGCGTTGGCGCCGACCACGGCCTTGTTGGGCTGCACCTGGAAGCCGGTGATGGCGGAAATCAGCCGCGAGGCGCGGGTGATCTCGGTGGTGACGATGCCGGTGTCGTAGGGCATCACGTCGTGGCGGGTGCGCAGCGCCATGACGATTTCCTCCAGCGCGGCGTTGCCGGCGCGCTCGCCGATGCCGTTGATGGTGCATTCCACCTGACGGGCGCCGCCCATCACGCCGGCCAGCGAGTTGGCGACCGCCAGCCCCAGGTCATTGTGGCAGTGGGTGGAGAAGATCGCCTTGTCGGCGTTGGGCACCCGGTTGATGACGTCGCGGAACATCGCGCCATAGGTTTCCGGCGTGGCATAGCCCACCGTGTCCGGCAGGTTGATGGTGGTGGCGCCGGCCTTGATGGCGGCTTCCACCGCGCGCACCAGGAAGTCCGGTTCCGAGCGGGTGGCGTCTTCGGCCGACCACTCGATGTCCGGGCACAGGTTGCGGGCGTGGCCGACGGTGCGGGCGATTGCTTCCAGCACCTCGGTCGGCTCCATGCGCAGCTTCACCCGCATGTGCAGCGGCGAGGTGGCGATGAAGGTATGAATGCGCGGGAACCTGGCGACCTTGACGGCCTCCCAGGCGCGATCAATGTCGCCCGGCGCCGCGCGCGACAGGCTGGCGATGGTTGCCTTCTCGCACTGGCGGGCGACCTCGCGCACCGCCTCGAAGTCACCTTCCGAGGCGATGGCGAACCCGGCCTCGATGACGTCGACCCCCATGGCTTCCAGCTGGGCGGCGACGCGCAACTTCTCTTCCAGGTTCATCGAACAGCCTGGCGACTGCTCGCCGTCGCGCAAGGTGGTGTCAAAAATCTTCACATGATTGCCGGTCATGGCATCTTCCTTCGACTTGGCTCGGCCCCCTGATGCGGGCAGGCCGGCGGAATTTCAAGAAACTTGGCGTCCGGTTCTCCCCTAGACGCAGTCCGCGACAGCCTGATGGCCGGCAGAACCCTGCGCCTAAGGGCGCGTAAGTCGAAGAAGCAGGCCAGACAGCAGAGCGCACGCCGCCGGGGCGGTGCGGGTCTGCGCGGCAATGGTCATGGCCTTGGTCATGCTGTCCTCTACGGAGGTGAATATAATGTGCCGCCGGTATTGTAAACAGCGGGTGAACACAAACAGCGGTGCGCGGCCGCCAGGCTCCGGCGGCGGCACTGGCAAATGCGTGCAGTTGCCGCCCGGCCCGGTGCGAGCCATCGTGTCGATCTCAGGACAGGGGGAGGATCAGGCCATGTTCAAGACCATCACGCTGCTCAAGCGGCGCGCCGGGCTCAGCCGGGAAGCGTTCATCGACTATTACGAGACCCATCATGCCCGCATTGGCGAGAAATATCTGCGCGGCCGGGCGACGCGCTATGTCAGGCGCTATCTGGAAACCGTACCCGACCCGCGTACCGGCGTTACGGTCGAGCCGGACCACGATGTGGCGACCGAGGTCTGGTACGCCGACCGGGCGGCATTCGAGGCGACGATGGCGGTGCTGCTGCAGCCGGAGGCCCAGGCCGAGATCGTCGCCGACGAGGAAAAGCTGTTTGACCGCGACCGGATGGTGTTCCTGCTGGTGGATGAGCGGGAGTCTGCGCTCTAGTTGGCATCGGACAGCAAAACGCCCGCGAGGATGACCTCGCGGGCGTTTGTCTCGGTGTCGTGTTCGGCCGGATTAGCGGCTGTAGAACTCGACCACCAGATTCGGTTCCATGCGGACCGGGTAGGGCACTTCGTCGAGCGTCGGCACGCGCACGAAGACCACCTTGGTCGGGCCGTCGTTCTGCAGGTATTCCGGCACTTCGCGCTCGGAGGAGGCGACCGCTTCCAGCACCAGGGCCATGTCCTTGGCGCGCTGGCGCAGCTCGACCACATCACCCGGACGGATGCGGGCCGAACCGATGGTGCAGCGGCGGCCGTTGACCATCACGTGGCCATGGCTGACCAGCTGGCGGGCGGCGAACACGGTGGGCGCGAACTTGGCGCGATAGACGATGGCGTCCAGGCGGCGCTCCAGCAGGCCGATCAGGTTCTGCGAGGTGTCGCCCTTGGTGCGGACGGCCTCGTCATAGACCTTGCGGAACTGCTTTTCGGTGACGTTGCCGTAGTAGCCCTTCAGCTTCTGCTTGGCGCGCAGCTGCAGGCCGAAGTCCGAGGTCTTGCCCTTGCGGCGCTGGCCGTGCTGGCCCGGGCCGTAGGAACGCTTGTTCACCGGGCTCTTGGGGCGACCCCAGATGTTCTCGCCGAGACGGCGGTCAATCTTGTACTTCGAAGTCAGACGCTTGGTCATGACAGTCCTTTCAACCGTTGTTTTCATCCCCAGCACACGCCACGGATCCGCGTATGATCCGCGCGGACGCCGCTTCACTGGGGGTGCGGGTCCGTTGATAAGCGAAGGCGGCCCTATACGGGGCCGCCCGGCTCAAGTCAATGAAAAGCCGTCGTCGTGGTGGGTGTCAGGCCCGGCGGCGGCGGCGCAGCAGGCCAAGGCCGGCCAGGCCCGCCCCCAGCAGGCCGAGGGTAGCCGGTTCCGGCACTTCGGCGGGCGTTGGCTCGTCCTGGGTGGTGGTCGGGATGCCGAGCCCCCGGCCATAGACCGAGACGTGCGACAGGCCCTGGCCGCGATCGGGGCTGTAGAACCAGTCAATGGCGTTGGGCACGTCGTTGAACAGGAAGGCGACGAAGTCGTTGCCGGCCTTCAGGATCAGCATCAGGTCGCCGGTGAGTTCGGACAACGAGTCCTCGCCGAGAAAGCTCCAGTCGCCATCAGCGCCGAACTCGACGTCGAACAGGCCGGCCAGCTCGCCGGACTGACCCTGGTTCTCGAACTTCACCAGCAGCTGCCAGTCGTCCGGATCGGCGTTGAGCGGCGCGTGATCGATGGCGGTGCCGAACAGGGTGCCGCCGTAGTTCTGATCGTTGGTGTTCTGTATCGCGACGCAGGCATTGAAGGTCGGCGACACGGCGACATCGGCGCAGGCCAGGGCGGCGTTCTGGTCGCCGCCCTGGCCACCCTGGTGCGGACGGGCCGCCGCGGTGCCGATGCACAGGGCAAGACCCGCGAGGCTGGTGAGGGCGATCCTGGAGATGGTGGCGAGGGTGGCGATCATGGTCCTGGCTTCCTGTTTGAATCGGTTCTTGACCGGATCAAACGCACATTGTGTGCCAGTCGAGGAAAATACGCGGGTTAGATGGTTAGCGCCGCCGGACGCCGCCAAGGGTGTAAGGAAAAGGCATCATCTGGCGCTGTGTGATGCCGGCTATTGTCCGGAAATGAGACATGTGCTGTCGCCATGCGGACGTCGTGACGCGAGCGCCGCACGATTGGGCCGATCCGGCTCGACATTGGTCGTGTCATGGCCTTGGATGCGAAGGTCAGGGCGACAGGCGCGCGTATGCACGTCATGTCCCCGTTTTCCGGATCGGAGTCGCATGAAGACCGTTGTTCGACTGCTTCCCGCCCTTGTCGCTGCCGCCGGCCTCGCTGCCTGCGCGGGAGCGCCATCTCGTGACCGTCCCGATGGCCCACCCGGCGGTCCGGTGCGCGGGGCCGGCGCGGTGAGCGCTAACGGCGAGCCATTGATGGGCGGCGGCGCGAACTGTGCCGACCGGCAGGCGCAGTGGCTGGCACGGGCTGACACCAGCCGGGATGGTCGGCTCGATCTTGCCGAGTTCCGTGCCGATGGCGCCCGCTGGTTCTCGACGATGGACCTCGACACGGATGGTCAGGTAACGCCGCAGGAGTTGCGCAAGGTACGCGCCTCGCTGGGTGGAGGCGGTCCCGGTCGAGGAAGTGGCGAGGATCGTGATCGTGGCGATGGGCCTCGCGACGGTCGCGGGGCCAGGGGTGGTTTCGGGGATGACTCGGGGGCCGGGTCCGGCCTGCTGAATGCCGGACCCGGCGGCGGCCGGGGTGGCCCCGGTCGCGGTCCGGGTGGGGACACCCCGCCGGGCGGTGGACGCGGCTTTGGCGCCAGCGCCGAGCCCGACCCGGTGATGGCGGCCGATGCAAACTTCGATTTCGCCGTCAGCCGGCAGGAATACGAGGCCTACACCGGGCGCAAATTCGCGCTGCTGGATGTCAACCGCGACGGTTCGCTCGTGGCGGCGGAGCTGGCCAGCCTGTGCGGGGCGCCGGATCGGGATCAGCGTCGCCGCTGACGGGCCCATCGCTGACAGGCTCGTCACTGATCTGGCCGGCGACGCGCGGGCGCGGGATCACCAGATTGCGCAGCGCGCCGCGCAGGGTGCGCACTTCCTGGTCGGTGAAGCCGGGGCGCTCGAAGATGTTGCGCAGCGTCCGCTGCATCGAGGCGGACCGGTGGTCGGGGTAGAAATAGCCCCGCTTGTCCAGTTCCCCGATCACATAGTCGATCAGCCCGTCGAGCGAGGCGCGCGGCGCCGGGCCGTCATAGTCGCCATCAAGCCGCATCGGCGGCGTGGTGTCGCGCTGGCTGGACCATTCGTACAGGATGACGATAACCGCCTGGGCGAGGTTCAGCGAGCCGAACGCGGGGTTGGTCGGGATGGTGATGAGCACCTCGCCGCGCGCCACGTCGTCGGTGGACAGCCCGGTACGTTCCGGCCCGAACACCAGCGCCGACCGGGCGCCCTGGGCGGCCAGCGCCAGCATCTCGGTCACCGCGCCGGCCGGTGTCGCCACGTTCTTGATCATCCGGCGCAGCACCATGGCGGTGACATAGACCCGGTTGCAGTCGGCGACCGCCGCCGCGAAGCTGTCGTACACCCGGGCGCGGTCGAGCACGATGTCGGCGCCCGAGGCCGCCGGACCCGCCGCCGGGTTGGGCCAGCCGTCGCGCGGATTGACCAGACGCAGATCGGTGAGGCCGAAGTTCCACATGGCGCGCGCCACCATGCCGATGTTCTCGCCCAGCTGCGGCTCGATCAGCACGATGGCCGGATGGAGGGTATCGGCGGCCTCGCTCATGCGGCGTCTCCCAGTCGCGCCAGCGCCGCCTCGCGGCCGATGCGCGCCAGCAGCGGCGCCATTTCAGGGCCGTGGCTGTCGCCGGTCAGCGCCTGGCGCAGCGGCAGGAACAGCTCGCGGCCCTTGCGGCCGGTGGCGGCCTTCAGCGCCGCCGTCCAGCGGACCCAGATGTCATCGCCCCACGGCAGCGCCGCCAGGGCGTCGCGGGCGGCGGCGATGTAGGCGGCATCCTCGATCACCGGCGTCACCGGGCCGGTGATCAGCCGCCAGGGGCGGGCGATGTCATCAAGCCGGGTGATCTCGCCGCGCAGCATCAGCCAGTCGTCGGCCGTCATGCCGGCGGGCAGCCGGGCGGCGACCGCCTCCCAGGGCAGGTGATGCAGGATCTTGGTGTTCAGGCCGATGAGGTCCGCCTCGTCGAACAGGGCGTTGGCCTTGTTGAAATGTTCCCAGGCGAAGCTCGCCACCAGCACCGCCCGCTCGGTCACCGGCTCGATGGGCAGCGACGTGCCCAGGCGGGCGAGATAGGCGATCAGCGCCAGCGGCTCGATGCCCTGCTCGCGGTAATGCGCGACGCCGGCGGAGCCCAGCCGCTTCGACAGCTCGCCGTCGCGGGTCGACAGCAGCGCCAGATGGGCCAGCGCCGGCGGTGTGGCGCCCAGCGCCTGGAACATCTGCAGCTGGATGGTCGAATTGGTCAGGTGGTCCTGACCGCGCACCACATGGGTGATGCCCATGTCGATGTCGTCGATCACCGAGGGCAGCAGATACAGCCACGAGCCGTCGGCGCGCCGCACCACCGGGTCGGACAGCGAGGCCGGGTCCATCGACACATGCCCCTGAATGAGGTCGTCGAAGGCGATGCGCGCCCCGGTGTCGAGGCGGAAGCGCCAGTGCGGCGTCTGCCCGGCGGCCTCCAGCCGGGCGCGATCCGCCTCGGTCAGTTTGAGTGCCGCCCGGTCATAGACCGGCGGCAGGCCGCGCGAGAGCTGGATCTTGCGGCGGATGTCCAGTTCTTCCGGCGTCTCGTAGCAGGGGTAGACCCGGCCGCTGGCCTTGAGCCGCGCGAAGGCCGCCTCATAGGCCGCGGTGCGGGCCGACTGGCGTTCCTCGGCGTCCCAGCGGATGCCCAGCCAGGCGAGGTCGGCGCGGATGCCCTCGACATAGTCCTCGCGCGAGCGGGCGGTGTCGGTGTCGTCGAGCCGCAGGATCAGCCGGCCGCCGCTGTGTTCGGCGAACAGCGCGTTGACGATCGCCGTGCGCAGGTTGCCGACGTGCAGCTGACCGGTGGGCGAGGGCGCGAAGCGGACGACCGGCGCCATCAGCGCGCGCCCGTGCGGAAGGCGTTGGTGATGGGATAACGGCGATCGCGGCCGAAGTTGCGCGGCGTGATCTTCACCCCTGGCGGCGCCTGGCGGCGCTTGTACTCCGCGACATAGAGCAGCCGCTCGATGCGGGCGACGGTGGCCGCGTCGTGGCCGCGCGCCACCAGCGTTTCCACCGAGCATTCCTCTTCCACCAGCCCGCGCAGGATGGCGTCGAGAACGGGGTAGGGCGGCAGGCTGTCCTCGTCCTTCTGGTTCTCGCGCAGCTCGGCGGTGGGCGGCTTGGTGATGATCCGCTCGGGGATCACCTCGCCGCCGGGCCCCAGCGCGCCGCTCGGCACCTGGCTGTTGCGCCAGCGGGACAGCTCGAACACCGTGGTCTTGTAGACGTCCTTCAGCACCGAATAGCCGCCGCACATGTCGCCATAGAGGGTGGCGTAGCCGGTCGACATCTCCGACTTGTTGCCGGTGGTCAGCACCATCGGCCCGAACTTGTTGGAGATCGCCATCAGCGTGATGCCGCGCACCCGCGCCTGGATATTCTCCTCGGTGATGTCGCGGTTGCGGCCCTCGAAGGTCGGGCCCAGCATGGTGTCGAACGCACCCACCGCCGGCTCGATGCCGATGCTGTCCAGCCGGACGCCCAGCGCCGTGGCGCAGGCGGCGGCGTCTTCCAGGCTTTCGGGGCTGGTGAAGCGCGAGGGCATCATCACGCACCACACCTTGTCGGAGCCCAGCGCGTCGACGGCCACCGCGGCGGACAGCGCGCTGTCGATGCCGCCGGACATGCCGATGACGATGCCGGGGAAGTGGTTGCGGGTGACATAGTCCCGCAGGCCCAGGGTCATCGCGTGGTAGATGCCTTCCAGGTCGTCATCCAGCGGCGCCACCGGACCCGGCGCGCAGCGCCAGCCCTCGTGGGTGCGCTGCCAGGTGGTGACGACGACATCCTCCTCCCAGTCGGGCATCTGCACGACGAGGCTGCGGTCGGCGTTGAGCACGAAGCTGGCGCCATCGAACACCAGTTCGTCCTGGCCGCCGATGCGGTTGAGGTAGACCAGCGGCAGCCCGGTCTCGGTGACGCGGGCGACGGCGAGGTTGAGCCGGCTGTCGTCCTTGCCGATCTCGAACGGCGAGCCATTGGGGGCGATGAGGATTTCCGCCCCGGTTTCGGCCAGACACTCGCAGACGTCAGGCGTCCAGATGTCCTCGCAGATCGGCACTCCCAGCCGCACGCCGCGAAACGCGATCGGCCCGGGCAGACCGGCGGCGGTGAACACGCGTTTTTCATCGAACACGCCGTAGTTGGGCAGGTCGTGCTTGCGGGTGACCGCCGCGATGCGGCCGCCGTCGAGCAGGGCCATGGCGTTATAGAGCTTGCCGTCCTCGGCCCAGCAGGTGCCCACCAGCATCGCCGGTCCGCCGTCGGCGGTGGCGGCGGCCAGCCGGTCCAGCTCGGCCTGTGCGGCGGCCTGCAGGGCGGGCTTCAGCACCAGGTCCTCCGGCGGGTAGCCGATCAGCGACAGCTCGGGGAAAACCACCAGATCGCAGGCGCCGGCGCGCTCGCGGGCCGCCAGCATCGCCCGGGCATTGCCGGCGAGGTCGCCCATCGCCTGATTGAGCTGGGCCAGCGCGATGCGCAGCGTGTCCGCCGGGGGCGTGTCGGATGAAGCCGTCTGGGTCATGGCCGTCTTCTTAAGTGCGCCGGTGGCTGGCGGCAAGCGAGGCGTGGGGTGAGCAGGCGCCATCGACCACAGGCGGCGTTGCACAGAAGGGGCGGGCGAATTAGGGTCGCGGCCCTGACGAACAACGGGGCGGGCAAGCGATGCTGCAAAATCCTTGGGTGTGGGTGGCGATCGGCTACCTGCTGGGCGCGATTCCCTTCGGCCTGCTGCTGACCCGCCTGGCCGGGCTGGGGGACATCCGCGCCATCGGGTCGGGTAACATCGGCGCCACCAACGTGCTGCGCACCGGCAACAAGGCGCTGGCGGCGGCGACGCTGCTGCTCGATGGCGGCAAGGGCGCGGTGGCGCTGCTGCTGGCCCGCCATTTCGCCCCCGACGCCGCCGCACTGGCTGGTGGCGCCGCCTTCCTCGGTCACCTGTTTCCCGTCTGGCTGAAGTTCAAGGGCGGCAAGGGGGTCGCTACGTACATCGGCGTGATGATCGCCGCCTCTTTCTGGGCCGCGGTCGCTTTCGGGGTCACCTGGCTCGCCATCGCCTTCACGCTGCGGTATTCGTCGTTGGCGGCCCTGGTCGCCGTGGTGGTGACGCCGGTCGTCGCCTTCCTGATCGGCCGGCTCGACGTGGCGGCGCTGGCGCTGGCGATGGCCTGCCTGGTCATCCTCAAGCATGAGGCCAATATCAGCCGGCTGCTGAAGGGCCAGGAGCCAAAGATCGGTCAGAAGGGCGACGCGACCGCCGGGTGACGGGGGCGGCGCGCGGCGGCCTGATCGGGTCATGCGGCGGTCATGCCGCGACATGGTTGCTTGACCTCGGCGAGGTGTTGGCCGAAGTTGCAACCATGGGGCGATTTTCCACTCTGGCGCTGAGCGAACAGGTGGCGCGGCTGCGCCTGATCCGGACCGACCATGTGGGGCCGGTGACCTGTCGTCAGTTGCTGGCCCGTTTCGGCACCGCCGAGGCGGCGCTGGCGGCGTTGCCGGAGCTGGCCCGGCGCGGTGGCGCCCGCGCCGTGCGGATTCCGCCGGTTGCTCTCGCCGAGCGGGAAATGGCGGCGGTCGAGGCCCTGGGTGGCGGGCATCTGTTCCTTGGCGCGCCGCCCTATCCGTCATGGCTCGGGCACATCGAGGATGCGCCGCCGGTGCTGACGGCGATCGGCCATGTCACTCTGTTCGACCGGCCGGCGGTGGCGCTGGTGGGCGCCCGCAATGCCTCGGCTGTCGGGCTCCGGCTGGCCCGTCAGCTCGCGCACGGGCTGGCGGAGGCGGGTATCGTGGTGGTCTCGGGGCTTGCGCGCGGTATCGACGGCGCGGCGCATCAGGGCGCGCTGGACGGCGGTACGGTGGCGGTGGTCGCCGGCGGGCTTGACGTGTTCTATCCGCCCGAGCACCGGCCATTACAGGAAGAGATCGCCCGGCGCGGTCTGGTGGTGGCGGAGCAGCCACCGGGCACCGAACCGCTGGCGCGGCATTTTCCGCGCCGCAACCGCATCATCTCCGGCCTGTCGCTGGGGGTGGTGGTGGTCGAGGCGGCGCCGAAGTCCGGCTCCTTGATTACCGCACGGCTGGCGACGGAGCAGGGGCGGGAGGTGATGGCGGTGCCGGGCTCGCCGCTGGACGCGCGTGCCCAGGGCGCCAACGGCCTGATCCGCGAGGGTGCGACGCTGGTGCAGTCGGTCGACGACATCCTGGAGGTGGTCGCCCCGCTGGTGCGGCGCGGTCCGGCCGAACCGGGCCGTGATTTCATGCCGCCGCCGGTGGCGGCCGATGCCAGCGACGGCGAACGGGCGGCGATCACCGGTCTGCTGTCGCCGGTGCCGACGCCTGTCGACGACCTCATCCGCCTGTCCGGCCTGCCGCCGGCCATCGTACTGACGGTGCTGCTGGAGCTGGAACTGGCGGGCCGGTTGACCCGTCAGGCCGGGCACAAGGTGGCCCTGTCGGGCGATCTGATGTAGGCACGGACAGTTGCGCGACTTGCGGTAGGTGGCCTACCTGCTGTATGCGTCCCGCCCCAGTGCGCACTGACGCGCCCATTCTGGTCGAGGGGACATGCCCGTGGATGTCGTGATCGTCGAATCGCCGGCCAAGGCGAAAACGATCAACAAGTATCTCGGCTCGAACTACAAGGTTCTGGCGTCCTACGGCCATGTCCGCGACCTGCCGCCCAAGGACGGCTCGGTGGAGCCGGATGAAGACTTCCGCATGCACTGGGAGGTCTATGGCGACAAGGCCAAGCAGCTCAAGGCCATCGCCGACGAGGTCAAGCAGGCCGACCGTCTGATTCTCGCCACCGACCCCGATCGCGAGGGCGAGGCGATCTCCTGGCATCTGCTGGAAGTGCTCAAGGCCCGCAAGGCGCTGCCCAAGGGCGGCGTCGAGCGCGTCACCTTCAACGAGATCACCAAGTCGGCGGTCAGCGAGGCGATGGCCAACCCGCGCGAGCTCGACCGCGAGATGATCGACGCCTATCTCGCCCGCCGCGCGCTGGACTATCTGGTCGGCTTCACCCTGTCGCCGGTGCTGTGGCGCAAGCTGCCCGGCGCCAAGTCGGCCGGGCGGGTGCAGTCGGTGGCGCTGCGGCTGATCTGCGACCGCGAACTTGAGGTCGAGCGCTTCGTCGCCCGCGAATACTGGTCGATCGACGGGCTGTTCACCAACGCCGCGCGGGAGCCGTTCACGGCCCGGCTGGTGAGCTGGCAGGGCCGCAAGCTCGACAAGTTCGACCTCGCCGACGAGGCCCAGGCGATGGCCGCCAAGGCGGCGGTGGAGGCCGGGCGCTACACCATCCAGTCGGTCGAACAGAAGCCGGTGATGCGCAATCCCTGGCCGCCGTTCATCACCTCGACGCTGCAGCAGGAGGCCGCCCGCAAGCTCGGCTTCACCGCCACCCAGACCATGCGGGTCGCCCAGCAGCTCTATGAGGGCGTGTCGATGGGTGGCGAGACCACGGGTCTCATCACCTACATGCGGACCGACGGCGTGACGCTGTCGCAGGAAGCGATCGCCAGCGCCCGCCATGTCATCGCCGCCCAGTTCGGCAATGCCTATCTGCCGGAAAAGCCGCGCACCTACACCACCAAGGCGAAAAACGCCCAGGAAGCCCACGAGGCGATCCGTCCGACCGATCTGCGGCGCACCCCCGGTGATGTCGCCCACTATCTCTCGACCGAGCAGGCCCGGCTGTACGAGCTGATCTGGAAGCGCACGCTGGCCAGCCAGATGTCGAGTGCGCGCATGGAGCGCACCACCGCCGAGATCGTCTCCGCCGACCAGCAGGTGGTGCTGCGGGCGACCGGCCAGGTGGTCGCCTTCGCCGGCTTCCTCGCCGTCTACGACGAAGGCCGCGACGACGCCGAGGACGAGGAGTCCCGCCGGCTGCCCAAGCTGACGGTGGGCGAGACCCCGGCGCTGGGCGAGGTGCGCGCCGAACAGCACTTCACCACCCCGCCGCCGCGCTATTCCGAAGCCTCGCTCGTCAAGCGGCTGGAGGAGCTGGGCATCGGCCGGCCGTCCACCTACGCCTCGATCCTGCAGACGCTGCGCGACCGCGCCTATGTGCGGATGGAGAAGAACCGCTTTCACCCGGAAGAGAAGGGCCGGCTGGTCACCGCCTTCCTGGAGAAGTTCTTCGAGCGCTACGTCGAATATGATTTCACCGCCGACCTGGAAGGCCAGCTCGACCAGATTTCCGCCGGCGAGCTGGACTGGAAGGACGTGCTGCGGGCCTTCTGGGCCGACTTCCAGCCCAAGACCAAGGAAATCCTGGAGCTGAAACCCTCCGACGTGGTCAAGGCGCTCGACCTGTTCTTGGAGCCCTACCTGTTTCCGGTGCGCGCCGACGGCTCCGATCCGCGTGTCTGTCCGGCCTGTCAGGGCGGCCGGCTGTCGCTGAAGTCGGGCAAGTTCGGCGCCTTCGTCGCCTGCTCGAACTACCCCGAGTGCCGCTATACCCGCCAGTTCGGCGCCGAGGACAAGAATGGCGGCGTCGCCGACGACGGGCCGAAGGTGCTGGGCGAGGATCCGGCCACCGGTCAGCCGGTGACGCTGCGCTCGGGCCGCTTCGGCCTCTATGTCCAGCTCGGCGAAGGCGGCGAGAAGCCGCCGCGCGCGTCCATCCCCAAGGACGTGGCGGCGGACACGCTGTCGCTCGATCTGGCGCTGGCGCTGCTGGCACTGCCGCGCACCATCGGTACCCACCCGGAATCCGGCAAGCCGATCGTCGCCTCCATCGGCCGCTTCGGCCCTTATCTGGCGCATGACGGCAAATACGCCCGCCTGAAGAGCACCGACGAGGTGCTGACCATGGGCATGAACCAGGCGGTCTCGACGCTGGCGGACGCCGCCGCCCGTGGCGGCCGCCCGGAGCGCAAGGCGGCGACGGCGCTGAAGGAACTGGGCGCGCACCCGGAGAGCGGCGCGGTGCTCAAGATCATGGATGGCCGCTTCGGCCCCTACGTCACCGATGGCAGCCTGAACGCCACCCTGCCGCGCGGCACCGATCCGCAAGCCTATACGCTGGAGCAGGCGGTGGTGCTGCTGGCGGAGCGGGCCGCCAAGGGGCCGGCGAAGAAAAAGGGCAAGGCGGCGCCGAAGGCCAAGGCTGCTCCCAAGGCCAAGCCGGCCAAGGGTGATGGCGAGGCCAAGCCTGCCAAGGCCGGCAAGACGACGGCCTCGAAGGCCAAGCCCAAGGCTGCGAAGAAGCCGGCCAAACGGGGGGGCGCCAAGCCCGCCGCCGTTAAGCCCAAGGCCGCGACGGAGTGATGCGCAAGCCCGCCAGCGCACTGCCGACGCGCGACGAGATTCTCGCCTTCATCAGGGACAATCCGACCGCCGTCGGCAAGCGGGAGATCGCGCGGGCCTTCGGCCTCACCGCGCAGGACAAGATCGGCCTGAAAGCCCTGCTGAAGGAGCTGGAGGGCGAGGGAGTGCTCGATCGCGGCGCCGGGCGGGCCTACCATGTCGGCGGCCAATTGCCGAAAGTCGCGGTGCTGAAGGTGACCCGCGTCACCCACGACGGCGAGGTGTTCGGTGTGCCGGAGGTGTGGGAACATCCGGGCAAGCCGCCGTCGGTGCGGATCATGGAACGCGGCCGCCGCGCCGCCCTGGGGGTCGGCGACCGCTGCCTGGCGCGCATGGACGTGACCTCGGCCGGCCTCTATCGCGGCCATGTGCTGAAGAAGCTGGAAAAGCGGCTGGAGCACGTGCTGGGGGTGATCCGCCGCTCGGGGCGCGAATGGCGGCTGGAATCGGTCGACAAGCGGCTGCGGGCGGAGTTCGTCATTCCGCCGGACCAGCTCAACGATGCCGGCGCTGGCGAACTGGTGCTGGCCGAACCGATGGGGCGGGGGCGCACGCTGGGCCTGCAGCCGGTCAAGGTGGTCGAGCGGCTGGGCGATCCGTTCGCGCCCAAGGCGTTCTCGCTGATCGCTATTCACGCCAAGCTGATCCCGCACCGCTTCACCGACGAGGCGCTGCGCGAGGCCGAGGCCAGCGCGCACCAGCCGCTGGGGGAGCGCGAGGATCTGCGCCATATCCCGTTCCTGGTCATCGATCCGGTCGACGCGCGTGACCATGACGACGCCATCTGGGCCACCGCCGACGATGACCCCGCCAACGCCAATGGCTGGCAGGTAGCGGTCGCCATCGCCGACGTCAGCTACTTCGTCCGCCCCGGTACCGCGCTCGACCGCGACGCCTGGGAGCGCGGCAACTCGGTCTATTTCCCCGACCGCGTGGTGCCGATGCTGCCGCACGCGTTGTCAAGCGACGCCTGCTCGCTGACCGAGGGCACCGACAAGGCCGCCCTGGTCTGCCTGATGCAGATCGGTCCCAAGGGCGCGCTGAAGTCATGGCGCTTCACCCGCGCGGTGATCCGCTGCGCCGCCAACCTTGCCTACGAACAGGCGCAGGCGGCCATCGACGGCAGCAGCGACGACAAGACCCGGCAGCACATCAAGGGACTGCACGAGCTGTGGGGCGCCTGGCGCTCGCTGCTGGCGGCGCGCGATGCCCGTCAGCCGCTCGACCTCGACCTGCCGGAGAAGCGGGTTGTGCTCGACGACAAGGGGCGGGTGGTCGACATCGCCATCCGCGCCCGCTTCGATGCCCACCGGGTGGTCGAGGATTTCATGATCGCCGCCAACGTCGCGGCCGCCAAGGCGCTGGAGGGCCATGTGGCGCCCGGCGTGTTCCGCGCTCATGAACCGCCGACGCGCGAGAAGCTGGTGACGCTGAAGGACTATCTGGAAACGCTCGACGTCAAGCTGGCGCTGGGCCAGGTGGTCAAGCCGGCGCTGTTCAACGCGGTGCTCAAGGCGGTGGCCGGACAGCCGTTCGCCGAGCAGGTGGCCGAGCAGGTGCTGCGCACCCAGATGCAGGCCTATTACAGCCCGGAGAGCATCGGCCATTTCGGTCTGGCGCTGCAATCCTACGCCCATTTCACCTCGCCGATCCGCCGCTACGCCGACCTGCTGGTGCATCGCTCGCTGGTGCGCGTGCTGGGGCTGGGCGAGGGTGGCCTGTCGGACGAGCAGGCAAGCCATCTGGCGCGTACCGCCGAACATATCTCGATGACCGAGCGTCGTGCGATGGAGGCCGAGCGCGACACGGTGGACCGCTATGTGGCGGCCTATCTGTCGGAACGGGTCGGCGAGACCTTCCCCGGTCGCGTCACTGGCGTCGCTCGCTTCGGCCTGTTCGTCACCATCGAGGGACTGGGCGGCGATGGCCTCATCCCCATCAGCACACTGGGCGAGGAACGGTTCACCTTCGACGAGGCGAGCATGAGCCTGGAGGGCAGCTGGAGCGGCGCGCGGGCGACCATTGGCCAGCGCATGCCGGTGCGGCTGGTGGAGGCCAACCCGGTCACCGGCGGCCTGCGTTTCGAGCTGGCGGAGCCGCTGTCGGACGGGGTGACGCCGGCGGCGCGCCCGACTCGTCGTGGCACGAAACCGGCTCGTCGCGGGCGCCGCGACCGCCGCTGAGGTGATGGGAAGAGTCGTGACGACAGGTTATTGTGGACTGCATGACCGGGCGGTCGCTGCCCGGCGTGACGACGCCAGCGGGAGAGTTTGATGGACGAGGCTGGAGCACAGGCGCGCGCCGTATCGCCGACGCAGGGCGCGGCGGGCATCGCCTATTCCATCCTCATTCCCTGCTACAACGAGCGCAATGCCATCGCCGCCACCATCGAGGCCGTGCGGTCGGCCTGCACGCGCGACCTGCCCGCCGGCAGCTTCGAGGTTATCGTCATTGATGACGGGTCGGTCGACCAGTCGGGCGATGTCGTCGCGGCGCTGGCGGCCGACGACCATCGTATCCGCCTGATCCGGCACCGGCGCAACCGCGGCTACGGCGCGGCGCTCAAGACCGGCCTGATGGAAGCCCGTGGCGGCTGGATCGCCATCACCGACGCCGACGGCACCTATCCCAATGAGCGACTGGGCGAGCTGTTCGCCCAGCCGGACGCCGACATGGTGGTGGGCGCGCGCATTGGCGACGACGTGGTTTATTCCCGGCTGCGGCGCATCCCCAAGATCTTCCTGCGCTTCTATGCCCAGTGGATCACCCAGAGCCATATACCGGATATCAACTCGGGCTTCCGTGCCTTCCGCGCCGACATCGCCCGGCGCTACATCATGCTGTTGCCGGACGGTTTCAGCTTCACCACCACCATCACCATCGCCATGTTCATGGAGAACCTTGAGGTGATCTATGAGCCGATCTCCTATGCGCCACGCATCGGTCGCTCGAAGATCAAGCCGATCCGAGATACCTTGCGCTTCGTTTCCACCATCGCCCGCACCGGCATGTATTTCGCGCCGCTGCGTGTCCTCAAGCCGTTCATCCTCACGTTCTGGGCGGCTGCCCTGGTCAGCCTCGGCTACGACATGTTCGTGCTGTCCGACCTCACCGACAAGACCACCACCAGCCTGCTGCTGGCGCTCAACACCACCATGCTCGGCCTGCTCGCCGATCTGATCGACCGCCGGACCCGTTCGTGATCGCAGCCCTGGCCACCCGCCTGCTGGGGAGCCGCTGGCGTTCCCTGCTGCTCTATGGCGTGGTGGGCGGGGTATCGGCACTGCTGATCCTCGGCATCACCTTCAGCGCGACGGAAGGCGCGGGGCTGGAGCCCGAGGTCTCGAACGGGATCGCGCTGGTGGCGGCGCTGCTGTTCAATTTCTGGGCCAGCCGGCATGTCATTTTCGGCGCCACCCACCATCACTGGGGGCGGCAGATGCTGCGCTTCGTCATGGTGTCCGGTGGCGCCCGGCTGGTGGAATGGGGGCTGTTCGCGTTGCTGGTCGACCGCGTGGGCATTCCCTATATGCTGCTGGCAGTCCTGATCCTTGGCGCGTCGTTCTTCGTCAAATATGCCCTCTATCGACACATCGTCTTCCGCCGTGTCGTTGCCTGAGGATGACATGACCAGCCGTTGGCTGGCGGCGTGCATGGCCGGCGCGCTGTGTCTGGCGCTGGTCTGGCTGGTGATGGCGCTGGCCGACCCGCTGAGCGTGCAGGACGACGTGCGCCAGCACATTGCCTGGCTGGAGGCGATCCGCGATCCCCGCCTGTTCGTCGATGATCCGATCGCCCGTTACTTCGAGGCCAGCAACACCCAGGCCTTCAAGCTGCTCTACACCCTGCCGGCGCACCTGGGCGTGTCGCCGCTGCTGCTGGCCAAGCTCTACCCGGCGTTGCTGACCCTGCTGCTGGCGTGGACCGGCTTTCACGTGCTGCGCGGGTTCGATCTCGCGCCGCCGGCCGCCGGTCTGGGCAGCCTGCTGCTGATCCAGGCGCTGTGGGTGACGGATGATCTTGCCTGCGCGTCCGCCCGCGCCTTTGCCTGGCTGTGGCTCATGGTCATGCTGCTGGGCTGGCGCCGGCGCTGGCTGATGCTGGCCGGCGCGTCGGGGTTGCTGCTGGGCCTGACCTATCCGCCGGTTGCGGTCCTGACCGGCGTCACGCTGGGGTTGGTGGGAGTCTGGCAACTTCTGCGGCGCGAGCGCCCTGACTGGTCGCCGGGTCTCGTGATGCTCGGTACGCTCATGGCGGGTACGCTGGCGGTGACGCTCACCGGTGGCAGTGGCGGTCCGCTGGTCACTGGTGTCGAGGCGCGCGGTCTGGCGGAGTTCGCCGCTGACGGCCGGACGCCGTTCTTTGCCGCCAGTCCGGTAACCTACTGGCTGTTCGGGGCGCGCAGTGGTGCGCTGCCGGTGCCGGGACTGCGCCATGGCTTGGCGCTGCTGGCGACACTGATCGCGCTGGCGCTGGCCGGGCGCCTGCCGGTTGACCTGCGGCGGCTGGCGATCGCCGCGCTGGCGGCGGGCTGGATGCTGTGGGCACTGGCGCATGCGGTGCTGTTCGATCTCTATCTGCCGGCACGGTTTGCTCTGACCGGGCTGCGACTGGCGGTGGCGTTGCTGGCGGGCTGGGGGCTGTGGTGGATGCTCGGCCGGTTGTCTGTCTGGCCGCGCCGGCTGCTGGTGGGGACGTTGGTGCTGCTGCCACTGGCAGGGCTGGCGGCGCCCCCGTCGGCGCTGGGGCTGGTCTCCCGGCCGCTGGCGCCCGAGATCATCGTGGCGCTGCGCCGGCTGCCGACGGAAAGTCTGATTGCCGGCAACAGTGCGGACCTCGACATGGTGCCGGCGCTGGCCGGCCGGTCGGTGCTGGCGGCGCGGGAGTTCCATGTCGCCTATCATCGCGACTATCGGGAGGTCATGCGCCAGCGACTGGCCGACAGCATTGCCGCGACCTATGCCTTGTCAGCGGCGCCGGTGGCGACGGTGCGCGAGCGCTACAGCGTGACCCACCTGCTGGTGGATCGTGGAGCATTCAACGCGCAGGCGGCGCGGCAGGCCTGGTGGTACGGCATTCTGGCCCAGACGGGGCATCTGCCGGCCTGTACGGCATCGACGTGCGGTGGCTGGGTGCTGGCGCGTCCGGCCTGCATCGTTGCCGAGCAGAACCGGCAGGCGTTGCTGTCGGTGGATTGCCTGCTGGACCGTCCCGATGGGCTCAGGCAGCCGTGAAACGGCTGTGCAGTGTCGCCAGCATCAGGTCGAGATAGGCGATGTCGGCGCCGCGCCGGGCGTCCAGCATGTCATCCATCATGTCGAGATAGCTGGCGATGGGGGTCGCGCGCCCCTGGGTCCGGAGGTCGTCTTCCAGGGCGTGGATGAGGCCGGCGATGGCGCGCTGGCCGTAGGCCGCCGACAGGCCCTTGAGCGAATGAATCTGGCGGGCCAGCTCGTCGACGGGCAGGCGACGGTAGTCAGCCCGCAGGTCGTCGATCCGGTCTCCCAGTGCCTGTTTCGCGTCCTGCCAGTCGTCGTCGGACATCATTGAACGGCCCTCCCAAGCTTTCCGACTATAAAAGCGTGACGATTGCCGCTCCATTAACGCCGCATGTCTTGACTTGGCCGGGTCCATGGGGCATAGGCGGCCACCTGTTTTCGGGCAGCGCGCGACGTTGGCCCACTATCAAGACCGAGGACTTCAGTCATGGCGAAGCCAACCACCGTAAAGATCAAACTGGTGAGCACTGCCGACACCGGCTATTTCTATGTCACCAAGAAGAATCCGCGCACGCAGACGGAAAAGCTGTCGTTCCGCAAGTACGACCCGATCGCGCGCAAGCACGTCGATTTCAAAGAAGCAAAAATCAAATAAGATTTGGGGATCGCCTGAAAAAAAGAGAGAGCACGGCGGGAGAGATCCCGCCGTCTTTTTTTGTGCGGATGGGGTTTGCCGGCCGCGAGGCCCGAGCGGGGACGCCGCCCGGGCGAGTGTCGCCAGCGATCAGCGCGCGGCCGCCGTGCCGGCCGGCTTGAGCTGACTGTCGAGATAGACCTTCATCAGCGCCGCCCGGTATGCGGTTTCCTTGAGGTTGGCGACGCCGGCATGGCCGCCGTCGATGTTTTCGTAATAGAAGAACGGATGGCCCTGGGCCTCCATGCGGGCGGCCATCTTGCGGGCGTGGCCGGGATGGACCCGATCGTCCTTGGTCGATGTGTAGAAGAACACCCGGGGGTACCGGGCATCGGCCGTCAGGCGCTGATAGGGCGAGTAGCCGCTGATATAGGCCCACTGCGCCGGATCGTCCGGGTTGCCGTATTCGCCGACCCACGAGGCGCCGGCGAGCAGCTTGTGGTAGCGCTTCATGTCCGCCAGCGGCACGCCGCAGATCACCGCGCCGTAGAGCTCCGGGTGCTGGGTGAAGGCCACCGACACCAGCAGGCCGCCGTTGGAGCGGCCGTAGATGCCGAGCTGGGCCGGCGTGGTGAGCTTGCGCTGGTGCAGATCGGCGGCGACCGCCGCGAAATCGTCATAGGCGCGCTGGCGATGTTCCAGCAGCGCCGACTGGTGCCAGTCCGGTCCGAATTCGCCGCCGCCGCGGATGTTGGCGACGACATAGGCGCCGCCATCCTCCAGCCAGAACTGAACTTCCGGCGTCACGTAGTTGGGTAACAAGGGAATTTCAAAGCCACCATAAGAATAGAGCAGGGTTGGCAGCGGGCCTGTCGCATTCTTGGGCCGCACCACCCAGTAGGGGATGTTCGTGCCGTCCTTCGAGGTGGCGAAGGCCTGCTCCACGATGAAACGCGCCGGGTCGAAGCGTTGCGGCAACCGGTAGGGCGACTGCTGGCGGCCTTCGTCGACGGCGAGCAGCGTCTGGGGCGTGGTGAAGCCTTCGTGGGTCAGCAGCACCAGGTTGGAGTCGTCGCTGGTCGAGATCAGGTGCAGCGCGCCGTTGGGCGGCACCGCCATGTCGCGGACCTTCCAGGCCGGTTCGCCCCGGTTGAGCGCCAGCAGCCGACCGCGCACCTTGTCGAGCACCGTGACGTAGAGCACGTCGCGGGCGCCGGCCACTTCATAGACGGCGACACCCGCCGGCGGGGCATAGACCAGTTCCACCTTGGTGGCGCCGGCGTTGACCAGTGGCCGGACCGGGTAGGCGACCAGCGCGCCGCGCCTGTAGGTTACGCCGTCGTGGGTCCAGTCGCCGCGCAGCAGGGCGACGGCGAGGCCGGAGAACACGCCCTTGAAATCAGCGTCGAGCGGCAGCGGCGAGCGGGCGAGAGCGCCGTCGTCAGCGACATGGTAGATTTCGGCGGTCCAGAAGGTCAGGCCGCGAACGATGGTACGGAAGGCGCCGTCGACGCCGATGCGAGTGTCGGGCGCCGCCCATACATCGTCCGTCTTGCCTTCGAACAGGGTACGGGCGTCCGCCAGCGGTGTGCCGCGTTTCCACAGCTTGATGATGCGCGGATAACCGGATTCGGTGAGGCTGCCGGGACCATAATCGGTGCCGACCAGCAGGCTGTCGCGGTCGAACCAGTCGACCCGCGCCTTGGCTTCCGGCAGCCGGAAGCCGTCGGCCACGAACTGGCCGGACTTCATGTCGAACTCGCGGATCTCGACGGCGTCCTTGCCTCCGCGTGACAGCGAGACAAGGCAGCGGTCGTAGGCCGGCATCAGGCACTGCGCGCCCTTCCACACCCAGTTCTCGCCCTCCGCTTTTGCCAGCGCGTCGACGTCGATCAGCGTCCGCCATGCCGGCTTGCCGGCGAGGTAGTCCTTCAGCGGACTGGTGCGCCAGATGCCGCGCACATGCTGGTCATCCTGCCAGAACCCGACGACCGACTGGCCCTGGATGGCCGCGAACGGGATGCGCTGTTTATCGGAGAGGATGGCCTCGGCCCGCGCGCGATAACCGGCGAAACCTGGCTGGGCTTCCAGCGTGGCGAGCGAGGTGGCATTGCGGGCGCGTACCCAGTCAAGCGCGGCCTTGCCCTCGACGTCCTCCAGCCACTGGAAGGGGTCGTCGGCCTGAATCTCCGCCGCCGGGGCGGATGGCGTCAAGCCCCCCACAGTCATCGCGGCGAGAACGCCCAGCAGCAGCGTGCGCATGATGGTCTCCTTGAGGATGTCGTTGATGCGGACATGGACATGCAATCAGGTCAGCGTTCGGTCAGGCGGGGCATCAGTTCGACGAAATTGCAGGGCTTGTGCCGGCTGTCGAGCTGGTCACGCAGGATCTTGTCCCAGCCGTCCTTCACGGCGCCCGTCGAACCGGGCAGCGCGAACAGATAGGTGCCGCGGGCAACGCCGGCGGTGGCGCGGGACTGGATGGTCGAGGTGCCGATGGAGGCGTAGCTCAGCCAGCGGAACAGCTCGCCGAAACCCGGTATGTCCTTTTCGCACACCTGGGCGAACGCCTCCGGCGTGACGTCGCGGCCGGTAACGCCGGTGCCGCCGGTGGTGATGACCACGTCCACCCGTGGGTCGGCGATCCAGCCGCGCAAGGCCTCGACGATCAGGCCTGTGTCATCGCTCACGATGCGGCGGTCGGCGACGCGGTGGCCGGCGGCCTCGATGCGTTCCACCAGCGTCTGGCCGGATCTGTCGTCGGCCAGCGTGCGGGAGTCGGACACGGTCAGCACGGCGATCTGTACGGGCTGGAACGGCAGGCTCTCGTCGATGGGCATGGCGGGTTCCTCAGCGAGCGCCGTCAGGCGCGGGATCAAGCGGCCCGCCGCGTACCGGCAGCGGCTCGGGCGGCAGGCCGATGCCGATGGGATCGGCGCCGACGGCCGGCATCACGTCCGGATCGTTGGTGGCGGGCAGGGGGCCATGGATGGCAGCGGGGCCGCTCGTACCGGGGAACATCGGCCAGGCGCCGGCGGCGATGGCGTCCAGACTCAGCGTCGGTTCACGGTTGCGCATCTGGTACATCCAGTAATTGCGCATCACTTTCTCCACATAGTCCCGGGTTTCGGCAAACGGGATGGATTCGATGAACAGCAGGGGATCATCCTTGTAGTCGACTGTCCAGCGCTGCACGGCGCCGGGGCCGGCATTGTAACTGGCGATGACTTTGGGCAGCGCGCCGGCAGTGGCCGGGTAATCACGCAATTTCTCCAGATAGGTTTGCCCTAGTTCGAGATTGAATACGGGATCGGTGAGAGAACCAGTCACGCCCTTGAGGTGATCGGCCTTCATGACAACCTGCGCCGTACCGGGCATCAGCTGCATGACGCCACGGGCGCCGGCGCGGGAGACGGCGTTGGTCTGGAAGCGCGATTCCTGCAAGGCGAAGGCATATACGAGCGAGCGATCAACCCGCCAGCCGCCATAGGGCACCCAGTCCGGCGAGGGGTAGCGCACCGAAATCGGCGGACTGTGGCCGGCGGGCGGTCGCGCGGACAGCCAGTTCTGGGTCGCCGGCAGCCCGAGCGCGGCCGCCAGGCGGACCAGCGCGTCGAAGTTGGCGTTGTCGGTCTGGCCCCACAGGTTCTTCAGCTCGCGGTCGGCGAGGCCGAGCTGGCCGATCCGCACCAGGGCGACGGCCCGCTGGACGGCGGGAATGGCGGCGAGCTGGTTCCAGTCGGCGTTGATGAAGCTGGGCGGTCCCCAGTTGAAGCTGGGGGTGAAACCCAGCAGCCGCAGCGCCACCAGGCCGTAGAAGGTTTCGTTGCCTTGCTGGGCGGCCCGGCGCAGCAGCGGCGACACCTTGTCCGGTCGGCCACAGGCAAAATGGGCACGGGCCGCCCATACCAGGCCCGTGGTGCGGATGTCGCTGCGTACGTCGGGCTTGGCGTTCATGGCATCGAAGTGCCGGCTGGCCCGCTCGCACTCCCCCAGTCGCCAGGCAGCGAGCCCCGCCACCCACTGGGCGTCGGCGGCCTCTGAAGTCGCGGAAGCGCCGCCCAGCGTGCCCATGCGGATGGCGGCGATGTCGTCTCCGGCGAGATAGTAGCGCCAGGCGATGCGCGCCGCCCACTCCGCCCGGGCGGCAACCGGCATGTCGCCATCACCCTCAAGCTTGCGCCAGGCCTCCTCTGCCTCGTCGAGCTTCTCCGCGGTCAGCAGCGGGCGCACCCGGTCGGCCAGCCGCTGGGCAAGCCGGCGATTGGCGGCCGTCAGCTCGCGGCTGGCGGAGACCGGGCGGGGCGACGGTGTGACCACGGGGGGGACCTGGCGGTCAGGAAGCGGCGGCAGCGCGGCTGATGTCGGCATGATCCCGCGCGCCATCGCATGCAGCGCGGGCGCCTGGGGCAGGTCGGCATGGTTCGCCAGCCAGGCCCGCAGACTCTCGAAACTGCGGTCATGGCCGGCCAGCAACGCCTCGCCGCGGATATGGCCGAGCAGCAGCGGATTGGCGGTCCGGGCGGCGGTCGCCAGCGCCTCGGGCCATCTTCCGGCAGCACCCTGCTCGAACGCCTCGACGTAGAGCTTCTGATCCTCGGGCGCCAGAATCTGCGGGATGCTGGCGGGAATAGTCGCCGGTTCCGGTGCCCGGGCGCCGGTTTTGCCGCTCTGCCTGGCCGGGGCCTTGCGGGCCTGGGATTTCTTGCCGGCCGCCTTCTTCGTGCTCTTCTTGGCCGACTTGGCGGCACTCGGCTTGGCGGCGTCCGCCGGGGACGGATGTACCCAGGCGACAGTCGCGGCGGCCAGCAGGCCGATCAGGCGGGGCCAGCGTCGGATCGTCACGCGTCGGCCTCGATCCGTCGGGCGAAGGCCAGCAGATCTCGCCAGACGTAGGCCTTGTTCGCCGGCTGGCGCAGGAGATTGGCCGGGTGAAAGGTCGCAATGACCGGAATATCGAGGTTGCCAGCGTGCAGGCTGTGCCACTGGCCACGCAACCGGGTGATGCCGGTTTCGGTCTCCAGCAGTGCCTTGGCCGAGACGCCGCCGAGGCTGAGAATTGCCCTGGGGCGCACCAGCTCGATGTGGCGGCGCACGAACGGCTGCACCAGGGCGATCTCCTGGGTCGTGGGAGTTCGGTTGCCGGGCGGGCGCCAGAAAAAGACGTTGGTGATGTAGGTGTTCGTCCGGTCGCGGTCGATGCTGGCGAGCATACGGTCGAGCAACTTGCCGGCCTGGCCGACGAACGGCCGGCCGGTGCGGTCTTCCTCCGCTCCGGGCGCCTCGCCGATCAGCATCACCCGCGATTCGGGGTTGCCGTCGGCGATCACGGTCCTTTTGGCGTGCTCCTTGATGGGGCAGCCCTCGAACGCCTCGATGGCCTGACGCAGCTCGTCGAGCGTCTGCGCCTGGCGCGCGAGCGTTTCAGCCGCCGATGCCACGACCGGCGCCACCGCGGAAACGGCGGGCCTTGTCGCGGCTGGCACGGAGGCGACGGGTGATACACGCTCCGGAGTGAACTCCGGCGCGACCTGCGAGGTTACGGCGTTCCGGGGTGCGGGCGCGCGTGATGCCGCGGGTGTCAGCCAGGAAACAGGCTCTTCCCGCACCAGACTGGTGCAGCCAGCGTCAACCAGCCAACGCAACATTGCCGCCGCGGCATGCGCGTCGTCCACGTGAACTTGGGTCATATCCGCATCTGGCTGGGCAATCGGCCTCTGGTCAACCGCTTTCGTCGCACGTATGTGTGCGTTCATCTAAAGGTGAGGAGCGGAAGTTCCCGCGCATTCGGGAGTGAGAGGATTATGACGCAGCGCGAAGCCATGCCCTATGACGTGGTGATTGTTGGCGGTGGGCCGGCGGGCCTCTCGGCGGCCATTCGTCTCAAACAGCTGGCGCAGGAACAGGGGCACGAGGTGTCCGTCTGCGTGCTGGAGAAGGGGTCGGAGATCGGCGCCCACATCCTGTCGGGCGCGGTGGTCGATCCGATCGCGCTCAACGAGCTGATTCCCGACTGGAAGGACAAGGGCGCGCCGCTCAACGTGCCGGTGACGGACAACCATCACTGGATCCTGACCGAGACCGGCAAGATCGACTTCCCGCACTGGCTGCTGCCGCCGCTGATGTCGAACGACGGTTGCTACACGCTGAGCCTTGGCAACCTGTGCCGCTGGCTGGCCCAGCAGGCCGAGGCGCTGGGCGTCGAGATCTTCCCCGGCTTCGCCGGCGCCGAGGTGCTCTACAACGAGGACGGCTCGGTGAAGGGCGTCGCCACCGGCGACATGGGCATCGCCCGCGACGGCAGCCACAAGGCGAGCTACCAGCCGGGCCTGGAGATCCACGCCAAATACACCTTCTTCGCCGAGGGCGTGCGTGGCCACCTGTCGAAGCAGGTGATCGAGCGCTTCAACCTGCGCGGCGGCGTGCAGCCGCAGACCTACGGCATCGGCATCAAGGAGCTGTGGGACATCGATCCCGCCAAGCACAAGCAGGGCATGGTGATTCACTCCCAGGGCTGGCCGCTGACCGATACCGTGGGTGGCGGCTTCATCTACCACCAGGAAAACAACCAGGTGGCGATCGGCTTCGTGGTCGCGCTCGATTACGCCAACCCCTTCATGTCGCCGTTCGAGGAGATGCAGCGTTTCAAGACCCATCCGGCGGTACGTGAAATGCTGGAAGGCGGCCGGCGTGTCGCGTATGGCGCGCGGGCCATCAACGAGGGCGGCTTCCAGGCGATTCCGAAGCTGACCTTCCCGGGGGGCGTGCTGATCGGCTGCTCGGCCGGTTTCGTCAACGTGCCGCGCATCAAGGGCAGTCACAATGCCATGAAGTCCGGCATGCTGGCGGCGGAAGCGGCGTTCGCCCGTATCAAGGCGGGCGCGAGCGGCGCGGACGAGCTCACCGCATACCCCGACGCGTTCAAGGCCTCCTGGGTGTGGAAGGATCTGCACAAGGTGCGCAACGCCCGCCCGGCGCTGTCGAAGTTCGGCATCCCGCTGGGTACGCTGTACACCGGTCTCGACCTGTGGTTGCATGATCTGGGTCTGGGTTTCCTGATTCCCTGGACGTTCGGCCACCACCCGGACCACAAGGCGCTCAAGCGCAAGGATCAGGTGCAGCCGATCGTCTATCCCAAGCCGGACGGCAAGATCAGCTTCGATCGCCTGACGTCAGTGTTCCTCTCCAACACCAACCATGAGGAAGATCAGCCGATCCACCTGACGCTGAAGGACCCGCATGTGCCGATCAGCACGAATCTGGCACTCTACGACGCACCGGAGCAGCGTTATTGTCCGGCGGGCGTCTATGAGATCGTCCGGGCCGAGGGCGAGGAGCCGCGGTTGCAGATCAACGCGCAGAATTGCGTTCACTGCAAGACCTGTGACATCAAGGATCCGACCCAGAACATCAACTGGGTGGCACCTGAAGGTGGCGGGGGTCCGAACTATCCCAACATGTGAGGTTCCGTGTCCGCGGCCAGGTCGACATACACCATCGGAATTTTTGCCGTCGCTGCCGGGCTGATGCTGGCCGTGACACCGGCGCGCGCGGCGCTCGCGGCGCCGAAAGCCGACGATGGATATCGCGATTATGTGCTGGGCCGTCACGCCTGGTCGACCGATCGCATCCAGGATGCCGCGCGCTACTTTGCCCGGGTGCGGTCGATCGAGCGGGATGATCCGATCCTGCTGCGACGGACCTTCGAGCTTGCGCTGGCGGCGGGGAATGTCCCGCTGACGCTGGAGACCGCGCGCGAGGTGCTGAAGGTCGATCCGCAAAACTCGACCGCCGTGCTTGTGCTCATCGCCGATGATTTCCGCCAGGGCAATCATGCCGCGGCCGAGCGACGGCTGGACGGACTTGCCGCCGGCGGCATCGAGGCGGTGATGGCACCGATTCTGCGCGCCTGGATCGCCTATGGTCGTGGTCAGGGGGCGGCGGCGTTGCAGGCCATCAACCTGGAAGGCACCGATGGCTTCATTCGCGGTTACCGCCTCGAACATCAGGCTTATCTGCGCCTGATGACTGGCGATGCCGCTGGCGCCAGCGCCGCGTTCGCCGAGCTGCTGGCGACCGGTCAGGGGGGAGGGCGCTTGCGCTGGGCCGCCGCCGCCGCCGCGCAGGCCAGCGGCGACGATGCTCAGGCGCGCCGTCTGTTGATGGACAGCGAGACCGGAGCGCGTGACCCGCTGCCGCAACTGGCCTACCCAAGGCGTCAGCTGGAACGTGCCGGGAAGATCGCGTCGCCCGTGCGGACGCCTGCGGATGGCGCGGCCGAACTGTTCTTCCGGGCGGCCCTCGATCTTTCACGGGAAGAGCCGACGCCGTTGTCGCTGGTGTTTGCCCGGGTCGCCGCCGTCAGTCGGCCGGACTTTGCCGAAGCGCATCTGCTGACAGCGGAAATTCTCAGGCAAACCAACGAGTTTCCCGCGGCTCTTGATGCGCTGAAGAAGGTGGGCGCGGGGGATGCGCTGGCATTGCAGGCGGGCATTGAACGTGCCGGCGTGCTGGAGTCCATGGGGCAGGTCGAGGCTGCCCTGACTCTGCTCAGGGAACTTATCGAGACCAGTCCCGCGCTGGTGGCGCCACGCTTGGCGTATGCCGATATCCTGCGACGGCAGGAGCGTTATGTCGAGGCGGCCGAGGGCTATGGCCTGGTCATCGACCGGATCACCAGCCCTGCCGCCACGGACTGGGCGCTATACTACATGCGCGGTGTCTGTCATGAGCGTGCCCGCCAGTGGGCGCTTGCCGAGGCCGATCTGCGGCGGGCGTTGCAGTTGCGGCCGGATGATCCTAATGTATTGAATTATCTGGGTTACTCTCTTCTGGAGCAGGGGCGTGATCTCGCCGAGGCACAGGCGCTGATCGAACGGGCGGTGGAAAAACGCCCGGGCGACGGTTTCATTATCGATTCGCTGGGGTGGGTCCACTACACCGCCGGACGCTATCAGGAAGCGGTTGAGCAGCTGGAAGCCGCCGTCGCCGATCAGCCGGGCGACCCCACCATCAACGAGCATCTGGGGGACGCCTACTGGCGGGTCGGCCGTCAGATCGAGGCCCGGTTCCGCTGGCGTGCCGCGCTTGACTGCGAACCCGATCCCGACCAGGCGCGTCGCCTGAAGGACCGGATCGAGTGGGGGCTGGACCTGGCCCTGTCGACGGCGCGCAACGGCCGCTGACGCCGGGCCGCCATGACCGTCGCCGCGCCCGCGCCCATCGTGGAAACCGCCCGCGCCAAGCTCAATCTCATGCTGCATGTGGTGGGTCGGCGGGCCGATGGCTATCATCTGCTTGAATCGCTGTTCGCGTTCACGCGGTTCGGGGATGTCCTGACCATTGAGGCCGCCGACAGCCTGTCGCTCACCATCCAGGGGCCGTTCGCGCCAACACTGGCGACGTCGGCTGACGATAACCTTGTCGTGCGGGCGGCGCGTCGTCTGGCGGAGGCGGCGGGACTTCCCGCGGCGGGCGCGGCGATCCGGCTGGAGAAGCGCATTCCGGTGGCGGCTGGACTGGGCGGCGGATCCGCCGACGCGGCGGCGACCCTGCGTGGATTGAACCGGCTGTGGGGGCTTGGCTGGTCGCCGGAACGCCTCGCGGCGCTGGCGGCGGCATTGGGCGCGGACGTTCCGGCATGTGTGCACAGCCGGCCGATGTGGGGCACGGGCGTCGGTGACATCCTGCGTCCGGCACGGCTGGCCTGGTCATCACTGCCGGTGCTGCTGGCCAATCCGCGATGGCCGCTGGCCACGCCCAGCGTCTTCAAGGCCTTCCGGGAGGCGGCGCTGCCCTTCTCCGCGCCATTGGCCGGGGCGGAGGCGGCGGTGACCGTCGCGGCGCTGGCCGGGTGGCGTAATGATCTGGAAGCGGCGGCGAGCCTGTGCGCGCCGGAGGTGATGGCGCTGGGCCGCGCGCTGGCGCACCAGCCGGGCGTCAGGCTGGCACGGATGGCGGGTTCCGGCCCCAGCTGGTTCGCCGTGTTTGAGAGCGGCGATGACATGGCGCGGGCATGCGATGCCCTGGGTGCCACCCACCCCGGGTGGTGGTTGCAGCCCAGCGAGATCAAGGGTTGTGCCTCGACCGGCGTCGAGGAATGAGCGCTGGCGGCGCCGGGCTCGCTTGACGCTGATTTTTCCGCTCTCTATCAGCCATGGTCGGCAGTAGCATCGCAGGGGGACACCAGGTGGCCGTCGGGAAGTACAGTCAGCGTGGGTCGCTGGTGAAGGCTGGCGTGGTTGTTCTCCGGCATATGCGGGAGTACCTTGGCGCCATGGCGCTGGCGACGATCGCGTTGGCGACGCCCGCAGGTGCACAGCAGATCGACCCGGCGGTTCTGCAGCGGTTGCAGGGGCAGCTGGGTGCCAGCACGCAGCCGCTGCAACCCCAGATGTCACCCCTCGATCAGGCCCGGCAGCGGGACGTGGGCGCCAATACCACGGCGGTCCTCGCCGATGATGGCGGCCCGACCCCGGCCGAGCGCACGCTGCGGGACATGGAAGCGCAGAAGAAGATCGTCGAGGCCTACGAGCCCTCGGCGGTGGAGAAATATTTTCAGTCCCGTGCCGCCGAAGTGAGCCTGCGTCAGTTCGGCTATGATCTGTTTTCGACGGTGACAGCCACGGATGGCGCGTTGGTGGGGCGGGTCGGTGACGACTATGTGGTCGGCGTCGGTGACGAGCTGGTAGTGAGTTTCCAGGGCAGCACGTCGCGCAGTCTGACCGTACGCGTTGATCGTGAAGGACGCCTGATCGTCGATCAGTTGCCGCCAATCCCTGCCGCCGGCCGGCGTCTGGGCGAGGTCCGTCGCAGCCTTGAGGACGCGACCCGGCGGACCCTGCTTGGCACCGACGTCTATCTGTCGGTTGGCTCCGTGCGGGCGATCTCCGTGGTGGTCGGCGGGGAGGTGGAAAAGCCGGGTCAGTACACCCTGACGTCGCTGGCGGATGTGATGACGGCGCTGGGGCGCGCGGGAGGGGTGAAGCCCAGCGGGTCGCTGCGGCAGGTGAGGGTCAGCCGCGGCGGCGCCATGCTGACCGTCGATCTCTACGGGTTGCTGGGCATTGGCGGCGTGCCGACCGTTCGCTTGCAGGACGGTGACCGGATCATCGTGCCTGCGGTCGGGCGTACCATGGCGATTGTGGGCGCCGTCGCGCGGCCGGCAATCTTCGAGTTGCCCGCGGGCAGCGCGGCGCCAACCCTTGCCCAGGCGCTGGCGATGGCAGGCGGCACGCTGCGCCCCAGCGGCAATGATTTTACCGTGCAGCGGATCGATGGTGACGGCCGGGAACACGCCCTGCAGCTGAAGGGCATGTCCAGCGCGCTGCAGGCCGGCGACATCCTGATCGTGGCTCCCCGCGAACGCGGTGTGAGCGGCCGGATGTTCCTTGACGGGTTCGTCGACAGCCCCGGGCCGCGAGCATTGGCGGCGGCGCCTTCGGTCAAGGTTCTGCTGGGGTCGCCGCAGAACATGAAGTTCGGCAGCTATCTGCCGATGGCGGTGTTGATCCGTCGCGACGAGGTGACAAACGCGCAGGTTTACACCGGCCTCAACCTGTTCGACATTTTTCACAATGACCAGGATGTGCCATTGCGCAGCGAGGACCGGCTGATCGTTCTGGGCGCGCCGCATATCGCCTTCCTGCAAAGCGTGGATGTACGCAAGATCGTCCTCGGCCAGCCTAACCCCAAACCTCAGTGCCGGTCGCTGCTGGCGCTGGAGGCGTTGGTGCAGGACAGTCAGTCCGACCGTTTCAGCGCGGCGGTGCGCGGTTCCTTCCTCATGGACAGTGGCGATTCAGTGCAGGTGAGCGGCGCCGCCGTCACTCAGCGCGGGCAGGCGATCATTGGTGCGGACCCGAACCAGATGGCCGCCAGGAGCGGCACCATCGAGGGCGTTGCAGCGACGATCGCGACGCCGCTGGATGTCGAGGACGTGTGCCCCGAGCTGTTCGAGAAGGAAACCGGTGTCCTGCCTTTCCTGCTGGAAAATCTGGTGGTGGCCGGCGGCAACGTGCGGCGCCCGGGTGTCTATCCCCTGTGGGGGGTGATCCCGGCGGCGACGTTGGCGCGGGTGGCCGAAGGTCTGACCGGGCGTGCCGACCGGATCTCGATCGATCTCACCAATGCCGACCCCTATGGTCGCTCGACGCGCCAGACATCGATCGAGGGGACGCTCGACACCCTCATGGCGGTCCAGGTGGCATCCGGCGACGATGTGCGCTTCAACAGCGTGCAGCCGCAGTTCGAGGCCGGTGCGGTGCTGCTCTCGGGTGAGTTCGCCCGGCCGGGGCTCTATACCATCCGCAAGGGCGAGAAGCTGTCGGAACTGATGGCTCGGGCCGGTGGCCTGAGCGAACATGCCTATCCCTACGGGGCGGTTTTCACCCGGCGAAGTGTCAAGCTGGCCCAGCAGGAGGGCTTCCGGCGCACGGCCCGTGAACTTAACGCGGCGCTGCTGTCGATGTCGGCGCGCAAGAACGTGACGGGCGATTCGCTGGCCGCGGCCACGCAACTGGCGCAAAGCTTCGCCTCGGTGGACGCACCGGGCCGGATGGTGGTGGAAGCCGACCCCAGGGTGCTGGCGTTGAAGCCCGACGTCGATACCGTGCTGGATGCCGGCGATGCCATCTTCATGCCCAAGCGGCCGAACTTCGTGCTGTCGCTGGGCGATGTCCTCAATCCCGGTGCGCTGCAGTTCGAGGCGGGCAAGGGGGTCGACGACTATCTGCGCGAGGCCGGCGGTATCCAGCGTACGGCTGACGAAGACCGGGTATTTCTTGTCTATCCCAACGGCGTGGCCAAGCCGATCAAGGTCTCGGGCTGGTTGCGGCGTGGCAATATCGTGGTGCCCCCGGGCAGCACCATTGTCGTGCCGAAGGACGTCGATCCGCTCTACACCCTTGATGTCGTTAAGGATGTAGCGACAATTGTGGGGCAATTTGCCACCTCGATCGCGGCGATTGCTGTCATTGCCAGCAACAATTGACGCGTAACAGGACGAGAATCGATGGCATTTCGTGTGCCGTGGTTCGGAAGAGGGGAAAGAAGTTATGACCGCCCAGCTTGGCGCTAAGACGCGCGTTGCCGTCATTGGTCTCGGATATGTCGGGCTGCCGCTGGCGGTGGCCCTGGCGCGCCACTTCGATACCATCGGCCTCGACATCAATCAGGGTCGCATCGAGGAACTGCGTCGCGGCTTCGATCGCACCGACGAGGTACCCGAAGATGTCATGAAGGCCAGCGCGCTCAAGCTGACCAGCGCCGTCGAGGACTGCCGGGGCGCCGAGTACTTCATTGTCACCGTGCCGACGCCCGTCGACGCCGACAACATGCCTGACCTCAAGCCGGTGATTTCCGCCTGCCGCAGCGTCGGTTCGGTCCTTGAGGCCGGTAGCCGTGCTGTCGTCGTGTTCGAGAGCACGGTCTATCCGGGCGTCACCGAGGATATCTGCGGCCCCGAGCTGGAGCGGGTCTCCGGCCTCAAGCGCGGCGTGGATTTCTTCCTGGGCTACAGCCCCGAGCGGATCAATCCCGGCGACCGGGAGCACACCGTCGACCGCATCACCAAGGTCATTTCGGGCGAGAACCCCGACGTGCTGGAGCAGCTGGCCGAGCTTTATGGTCGCGTCACCACCGGCGGCGTGTTCCGGGCCAAGAACATCAAGGCGGCGGAAGCGGCCAAGGTGATCGAGAACGCCCAGCGGGATATCAACATCGCCTTCATCAACGAAGTGGCGATGATTTTCCAGCGCATGGGCCTGTCAGCCTACGACGTGCTGGAAGCCGCGGGCACCAAGTGGAACTTCCTCAAGTTCTCGCCGGGCCTGGTTGGTGGTCACTGCATCGGCGTCGATCCCTATTACCTCTCGTTCCGCGCCCAGCAGCTGGGCCATGACCCCGAGGTCATCCTGGCCGGTCGGCGCATCAATGATGGCATGGGGCGCTACGTCGCCGACAGCGTCAGCGAGGGCCTGGCGAAAGGCTCGCGCATCCTGGTGCTGGGCCTGACCTTCAAGGAGAACGTGCCTGATCTGCGCAACTCCAAGGTGGTCGATGTGATCCGCCGGCTGGAGGAAAACGGCCATGTCGTGCGCGTGCATGACCCGCTGGCGGACCAGCACGAGGCGGAAGAGGAATACGGCCTGAACCTGCTGCGCCGCAAGGCCGATATCCGCCTGGATGATCTGGCGCGTGCAGCCGAGAAGGAGCCCTTCGACGCCGTTGTCGCCGCCGTGCCGCACAAGGTCTATGCCGACATGACCGCGAGCCAGGTGGCGGCTCTGGTACGACCGGGTGGCCTGGTTGCCGACATCAAGGGCATGTGGCGCGATCTCGATCTGGGCGACGGCTATCGCCGCTGGCAGCTGTAGGGGATATTGCTGTCGGTTGGGCCGTCAGCCGGCTGACGGCCACAGGCGCAGCGTCTTGCCCGTCAGGCGGTAGACGACGAGGCCCAGCCATTCGTGCGCGGCGCTGTCGACCAGCGCCAGGTTGCGGCCGGGATTGAATGAAAGCATGCGCTTGCCGTCCGTGTCCGGTCGGGTGCGATAGTCGACGGGCAGGGGAATGACGGGCGTGCCGATCGCCTCGAAACACAGCACCGCCCGTGGCAGATGGTAAGCCGATGTCACCAGCAACGGCCGTGTCCTGCCGTCGGCACGCAGGCGACGACTGACCATCAGAGCGTTTTCAAACGTGTTCCGGCTGTCGCTGACCAGAACCAGCTGATGGTCGGGGACGCCCATGGCGAGAGCGGTGTGGCGCATGATGTCGATGTCCCGCACGCCATCCTGGTTTTGGAGGCCGCCTACGAGATAGAGGCGCGCGCCCGGCAGTCGGCGCGCCAGTGCAATGCCGGTGAGCATGCGTTCGGCTCCATCGCGGTATTCGCCTGCCAGTCCGGCCGGCATCGCCAGTTGTTCGGCGCCTGAAAGGACGACGATTGCCGTTGCGTCCGACACATTGTCCGGTGCCGTGAAGCGTGTCTCCAGCGGCCGCATGAACCAGTCGCCGGTCGGCGCGACGGCGATTGCCAGCCAGAGCAGGGCGTCGACGAGGAGGATGCGCTTTGCCCAGCCCGCCTTGCGGGTCAGCAGCAAGGCGGTGCCAAGGAGCGCCAGCCAGATGGCGATCGCTCCCGGTGTCAGAAACGCCCACAGCAGATAGTTGAGAGTCATGGGGAGCGCCCTCCCTCACTACGCCTGCCGATGCTCTCGCCGGAGAGCGGTCGTCAGCGGCTTATGCCATGATAGTCCAGGAACCAGTCGACGAACTTGGGGACGCCGACATCGATGGGCGTGGTGGGCATGTAGCCGAGATCCCCCTGGATGGCGGAGATATCGGCGTAGGTTTCCTTCACATCGCCAGGCTGCATCGGGTGCATTTCACGAATTGCCTTGCGGCCCAGCGCGCCTTCCAGCACCTCGATCATGCGCAGCAGCGGCTCCGAACGGTGATTGCCGATGTTGTAGAGGCGGTGCGGGGTGATGGAGCCGCCAGCCTTGGGCTGGCCATCGTCGGGCGGCGGATTGTCAAGGCACGCGACGATGCCGCTGACGATGTCGTCGACAAAAGTGAAGTCGCGGAACATGTCGCCGTGGTTGAATACCTTGATCGGCTCGCCCTTCAGGATGGCATCGGTGAACAGCCAGAGCGCCATGTCGGGCCGGCCCCACGGTCCATAGACGGTGAAAAAGCGCAGGCCGGTCTGCGGCACCCGGTACAAATGACTGTAAACCTCGCTCATTAGTTCGTCGGATTTCTTCGTTGCGGCGTACAGCGAAACCGGATGATCGACCCGGTCCTCGACAGCGAAGGGCAGCTTGGTATTGCTGCCGTATACCGATGAGGAAGATGCGTAGACGAGATGCTTGAGCTTGTCGTTGTGCCGGCAGAATTCGAGAATGTTCAGATGGCCGATCAGATTGGATGAAACATACGCATGCGGGTTGGTCAGCGAATAACGCACACCGGCCTGAGCACCGAGGTGGATGACACGGTCAATATTGTGATGCTGCAGGGCGTTTGAAAGAGCGGCGGTGTCAGCGAAGTCAACCTTGCAGAACTGGAACCCGTTGTGGCGCGATAGCAGCTGATCAAGCCGAGATTTCTTCAGTTCGACACTGTAATAATCGTTGAGATTATCGATGCCCAGTACTTGCTCACCACGGGCAAGAAGCCGAAGCGACACATGGTAGCCGATAAATCCTGCCGCACCCGTAACGAGGATCGTCATATTCTTGCCTGACATCTGAGAGAGGGTTAGTGGAGTGGTCGGTATTGGTTTGAGCACATTGTACGTGCCGATCTGTTAATCGAGCGTGACGCCGGACGCAACGACGGCATGCTGGCGATCCGCCGGACGGGCGGCCATCGCCAGGGATGGCGCGGGAGAGCGCGGGAGGGATGCAAGTGCAGCTGCTGATAATCGTGGCTGGCGCCGTCTTGTTTTCGCTGCTGGTTGGAGTCCTTGCCCAGCCGATCGGCAGGCTGCTGGGTCTGCTGGACTATCCGGACCCCCATGGCGGGCGCAAACGTCATGACAGGATCACGCCGCTGGTTGGCGGCTCGGCGGTGATGGTTCCCGCCCTGGTGACCATCGCCTGGCTGGCCTGGTCGATGGCCGGGGTGCCGGGCGGCGCCGCAACCGATATCGGTTGGCTGGGCCTGGCGGCCGGGAGTGTCTACCTGCTGGGCGTCACCGATGATCGTTTTAATCTGTCCGCGATGCCGCGCCTGCTGGTGACCGTCAGCGTCTTTGCGCTCATCATGATGGTGCGGTCGGAATTCGCGATCGGCCATCTGCGCTTCAGCGCATTCCCGTTTCCTGTCGCGCTGGGCGACTTCGGTCCCCTGTTCACGCTGCTGTGCCTGGTCGGGCTGCTCAACGCCGTCAACATGGCCGATGGCAAGAATGGCCTGGTGATCGGCCTCGCGCTGATCTGGACGGCATGCATCGGCGCCTATGCCGGGCCCGATGTCCAGTATGTGCTGGCGGCTCTGGGTGCCGCGCTTGCAGTGGCCCTGGTCTTCAACATGTATGGTCGCTTTTTCCTGGGAGATGGTGGCAGCTATGGCTTGTCGGCGTTGCTGGGCTTGCTGGCGATCTACGTCTACAACGACCCGACCGCGGGCCTGTCCGCGGGCCGCATCGCCGTCTGGTTTGCCATACCGGTGCTGGATTGCGTGCGGTTGATGCTGATGCGCGCCAGCAAGGGGCGCTCGCCCTTCAGTGGTGACCGGGAGCATTTGCATCATCTGCTTGGCAAGCTGCTGGGCTGGCCACGCGGTTTGCTGGCATACTGGCTGATGGTGGGGCTGCCCTGCCTGGCGACGTTCCTGTTTCCCGGCAACAGCCTGGGCATTCTGCTCATCGAGGTGCTGGGCTATGCCACGTTCATCGCCGTGGTGTATCGCCGACAGGTGACGGCCCGGGCCTAGGTGTTTGCCAGCCGTTGGCAGGCAGGCCATTGGCGGGCGGGCCTGGAATCCGGGCCGGTGGGTTGGGCAGGGGGGCTGGCGGCGTCTGCGTGACACGTTTGCCGCACTGTTTTTGAGGAGCGCGGGAAAGGACTTTTCTCGACGAAACTTGCCGCTATAGTGCGCGCCCATCCTGCTGGGGCGTAGCCAAGCGGTAAGGCAGCGGTTTTTGGTACCGCCATTCCCAGGTTCGAATCCTGGCGCCCCAGCCATTCGCCGGCATCCGTACGACCTGCCACCTCGCCGCCCTTGCCGGCGTTTCTCGTTCATGGCCGTCCGCCCTTGTTGTCACCGTTCGTCGCCCGGCGTGGCCGGGATGTGGGGCGGCCTTGCGGGAGCGCCTGGCCGCCGGTGTGGCACCTGCGGCGGATGGTCACTTCTGTCCGGACGGATCGTGATTAAGCAAAAGTAACTGTAGGCGCATGGCGCGAGAATCGTATAGAGTTCACGAAGTTAAGTCAGCGTGGCGGGAAAAGGGTGAACAAGCGGCCTAAACCGCCGGTTGGTCATTGCTGAGGGGCAAGACAATGAAGTGGCGAGACCGGCGGGGCCGTTAAGGTTCTGGCGGCAGCCGCCTGACCGTCGGCGTGGGGCAAGTTCGCCGCCGGCACCCTTCGCAGCATGACAGTGCCCGTTCCCGGCGGCTGCAATGCAAGAGGGGGCAAACCGTCATGACCAGGGCCGCGCTTGGCAAGCTTCGCCATCAATACTGGCTGGTGCTGCGTCGCTGCGCGCTGCTCAACGCCATGGCGTTCGCGGCGGGCCCGGTGCTTGGCCTCGCGCCGGCGATGGCCCAGTCGGTGGTGGCGGACGGTCGGACCGCGACATCGGTAACGACGCAGGGCGCAATCACCGACGTCCGTACCGGCACGGTGTCGGGGGCCAACGCTTTCAACAGCTTCCAGCGCTTCGGCGTCGACGGCGGCAACACTGTCAACCTGCACCTGCCGACCGGTACGCTGAACCTGGTCAACCTGGTCAGCGGCGGTGAGGTCAGCCGGATCGACGGCACGCTGAACGCGGTGCTGGATGGCGCGCGCGTCGGCGGCAACGTGTTCTTCTTCAACCCGTCCGGCGTGCTGGTGGGGGCGGGCGGCACCATCAACGTCGGTGCCCTGACGCTGGCGACGCCCACGCGCGCCTGGGTCGACGATTTCTTCGGCGCCGATAGCTTGCCTCGCCCCGAGGCGGTCGGTCAGGCGCTCGATGTCACCATGCCGATCGACGGCACCGGACTGATCCGGGTGGCGGGGCGAATCAATGCCGAGCGCGCGGTGGTGCTGGCCGGCGGCGAGATCGTCGTCACCGGCAGCATCCAGACCGGCGCCCGCTTCGGCGCCACCCCGGCGCTGGGCTTTGCCGACGTCGTCAACACCAGCGGCCTGGTCAATGCCGACCGGATCGTGGTCGAGGGCGGCAGCATCCGCATCCTGGCGTCGGGGGCGGCGACCATCGACGGCGAACTGGTGGCCGACGGTGGCAACGGTGTTGATGCCGGCAGCGTCGCGGTTGGCGCCGAGAGCATCACCCTGGGCGAGTCGGCGCGGGTGTCGGCGCGCGGCCATGGCGCCGGGTCGGATGGCGGCCAGGTGGCGGTCCTGGCGACGGGCGATGTGCGGATGTCCGGTGGAGCGACCATCGACGTGCGCGGCGGCGAGGTGTCCGGCGACGGCGGCTTCGCGGAGGTGAGCGGCGCGCAGTCGGTGACGCTGGACGGTGGCCGCTTCCTCGGCGCGGCCACGCAGGGCAAGGCAGGCGCCTTCCTGATCGATCCGGAAGACCTCACCGTCAGTGCCAATACCTACAGCGATGGCGCCGACCTGACGCTGGAAGCCGACGACGTGTTGACAGTGGCGGCAGGCGTCACCGTTTCGACGCGCGCTGTCGGCGACAGTGCCGCGGCGCGACTCGACCATGGCGTGGCGGCATCGGTCGGCAACTCCGGCGCCCTGACGCTTAACGCGCGGGAAATCAACCTGGAATCCGGCAGCCGGCTGCTGGCCCAGGCGACCGGCGGCTTCACCGCCGGGACCGTCACGCTGGCGGCCAAGGACGAGGCGGGCACCCGCTACGATCCGTTCGAGGAATTCTCGTTCGAGACCCGGACCGCCGGCATCACGCTCGACAATGCGATCATCAAGGGCGGCGCGGTCAGCCTGACCGCCAGCAGCAGCACCGATGTCGCGCTGCCGGAGGATTTCCTCGGCTCCAACGGCGTGTTCAACCTGTTCATCGACAAGTTCAAGGAAAGCCTGGCCAGCTTCGCCGGGCAGGCCGCCGGCCGCAAGAGCACCACGCTGGATCTGGCGCAGAATCTGCGCCTGGCAGTGGGGTTCACCCGTGCCAAGGCGACCTCGACCATCACGCTCAAGGGCGGCAGCCTGGTGGAAGGCGCTGGCGACGTCACGCTGGATGCCACCGCCAACGCCATTGCCACAGTAGAGGCCTCCGGGCCGAAGTTCGGCTTCGGCTATGCCGAAGCCGATGGCACTGCGACCATCGCCATCGGGGATGGCAGCACCGGGGCCACCGTGCGGTCGACGGCGGGCGACGTGTCGATCACATCCAAGACGGTGACCAATGTCACCTCCGACATCACCACCGAGATTTCGGTCCAGGATGACAACAACAGCTCGCGGATTGAACGGATTCCCACCGATCTGGTGCTCGCGCTCGGGTTCTCCGACAGCACCAGCAGCGTGACCGTGGCCAGCGGCGGCCTGGTCGAAGGCCTGGCGGCCGACAAGGCCGTCACGGTCAGCGCGCTCAGCGAGAAGGATATGAAGGTCTCGGCCGCCGGCGGCGGCATGGAGGACGTGCTGGGTGCGGCGGTCGCGGTATCGCGCTCGGATGTCGCCACCAGTGCGACCGTCGCGGCGGGCGGCACGGTACGCGGCGCCGGCGATGTGACGGTGAGTGCCGAACACACCACCAACAGCAATGAGACCAGCGCCAATGTCGAGATCGGCGATCAGCGGGTGAAATCGCTCGACGAGATCATCTCGACCGTGCGCGACGACAAGATCAAGGCGGCGCTCGACAGCTGGGAAGCGCGGACCAAGACCGACGACACCACCAAGAACGCCGTCAGCGACGACGTCAAGACGACCTCCGACAACGCCACCACCGAAAGCGGCTCGACGGCGGACGAGACCAAGCAGGCCGGCGGCTTCGCCAAGTCGATCGGTATTGCCGCGACATCTGCGGTGGCGCTGTCGGACAACAACGCCACCACCACCATCCGCGGCACCGTGGAATCCGGCGGTGATGCCACCATTTCCTCGAAGATCGAGGATGCCATGTCCAACACCGCCAGTTCGCGCTTCGGCGCGGAAGGCGAGGACGACGGCAGCACCAACCAGAAGAAGACCGCCGTCGCCGCCGCTGTTCTTGTCAGCGATTATCGCAACAAGGCGGAAACCCTGATCACCGGCAGCGGCGCCAAGGTCGACGCCGCCGGCGCGCTCAACATCCTGTCGGCGGTTACGATTCCCTACGAGATCAACTGGGGCGACTTCTCCGATCTCGCCAGCGGCTGGGACAGCCTGAACGAGCGGATGGACGACACGCTGGGCATCCGCGACATCTTCTTCACCAACTGGGCGCAGGCGGAAGCGGAAGGCGAGACCACCAGCATTGCCGGCTCGGCCAACGTGATGTTCGTCACCAACAAATCCTATGCCCGCGTCACCGACGGTGCCCAGGTCAACCAGGACGCGGCGTTCCGTACCGCCGACCAGATCGTCACGCTGAGCGCCACCACTGAGGCCGACACCTGGAATCTCGCCGGTGTCATCGACTTCTTCTTCAAGTTCGCCGATCCCGACCAGCTCAAGAAGCTTGGCCGTACCAAGAGCGGCGCCGGCGCCGATGGCACCACGCCACCGGCCAACGGCATCGGCGTCTCCGGCACGGCGGTGGTGTTCAACACCGAAACGCGCGCCGAAATCACCGATGCGGTCGCCGATGGCGCCAACGCGGCCGCCGCCGGCCGCACCGCCGTGACCGGCGAGAGCGTTGCGGTCACCGCCGAGACCACCACGCACAATGTGACCGCGGCGATTGCCGGCGGCTCGGCGAAGAGCTTCGGGGTCAACGGCTCGCTGACCTACACCGAACTCAACGACACCACGGTGGCCCGCATCGACGACAATGCTCGCGTGACCACGGTGGGCGCCGGCGGCAGCGACGATGCCGGCACGCTGAAGGTGCAGGCGACGGACGACGTGCTGACCATCGCCATTGCCGGCGGGGTCATCAAGGGCGAGGCATCCGGCGTTGGCGCGGCGGTGGGCATCAACCAGCTCAACCGCAACACCCAGGCCGTGATCGGTGACGTCGACGGTGAAGCGGCGGTGGCCGGCGCCGGTACGGTCAACGTTGCCACGAGGCTGGACCTCAGCGCCACCAACAAGGGTGCTACCTACGCCGCCTCGCTGGCCGGCGCCATCCGCAACAACGAACCGCAGACCGGCGCCGGATCGCCCGGTCAGGCCGGTTCGAGTTCCGGCTCGACCGGCGGACTCAACAAGAGCAGCGACAAGGGTTCCTCCGGTATCGGCATTTCCGCCGCCGTGTCGGTCAATCTGGTCGACGACGACGCGCGCGCCACGATCGGCGGCTCGGGTACCGTCAACACCGGCCTGCTGGCTGGCAGTGGTGACGGCGCGGTGTCGCTGAGCGCCATCAACCAGTCGGTGATCTGGTCGCTGGCCGGTGCGGCCACCATCAACGTGTCATCGAGCGGCGCCTCAGGTCTGGCGGGCGCCTTCACCTACAATCGGGTGCGCGGCACCACCGAGGCCGAACTGATCGGCACCGGCATGCTGGTGGCTGACGGCGCCGTCACCGTCGAGGCGGCGCGCGGCGGCGGCAATGTCAGCGGGTCGGGCGACGACCAGCGGCTGGAGGGCGGCATTCAGTCGCTGGCGGCCAGCGCCTCCGGCTCGGCCCAGGCGGAAGGGCTGCAGATCGCCGGTTCGGCGGCCTACGCCGAGATCGACAACGAGACGGCCGCGACCGTCAGCCGGCGTGCGGTCACCGCCAGCGCCCTCAATGTCGAGGCGCAGGACGACTCCGACATCTGGACCATCGGTGGTGCGGCCACGCTGGGCGGCAAGGGTGGCTTCGGCGCCGGCGTCACCGTCAACGACCTCGGTAACACGACCACCGCCGCGGTGGACGATGCCGGCCTGACACTCAGTGGCGGCCTCACTGTCACCGCCCGCAACGGTAACGACATCCGCTCGATCGCCGCCTCGCTGGGCGGCAACACCGGCACCTTCCAGATCTCCGGCGCGGCGTCGGCCAATATGATCGACAACGACGTCACCGCGTCGCTGTCCGGCGACAATCGCGCCAATGGCGCGGCCGGCCTGTCGATCGGTGGCGCGGTCAGTGTCACCGCCACCGACGACAGCTCGATCGGCGTTATCGCCGGCGCCGGTGGTGCCTCGCAGGGCTCCGGCATCGGCGTCTCGATCGCGGTCAACCAGCTCGACAGCGATACCCGGGCCGAAGTGGCCGGTACCGTGCTTGCCGCCAGCCAGACGCTGGCGGTGGCCGCCAACACCACCAGCCGGATCGATTCGCTGGCGGGCGCCATCGGCGTCGGCCAGAGCGGCGGCGTCGGTGCGGCCGTGGCGGTTAACCGCATCGGCGGAACCACCGGGGCCACCATCACTGGCGGCACCACTGATCTCGACATGGCCAACGTCACCGTCGATGCAACGACGGATGCGCGCATCCGCAACCTCGCGGTCGGCCTGGGTGTCGGCGGCGATGTCGGCGCGGCGGGTTCGGTGTCGGTCAACCTGATCGGCAACGCCACCAGCGCCACCATCGAGGGCGGCGCGGACGTTCATGCCACCAACAACGTGGCAGTGCGCGCCATCACCGACAACCGCATCACCAGCGCCGGCGGTTCGGCCGGTGGCGGGTCTTACGCCGGTATTGGTGCCGCGGCCGTGGTCAACGAGATCGACGGCACGACGACCGCCGGCATTATCGATGTGACCCCCAACGATGCCGATGAAACCACTGTCAGCGCCGATGGCGCCGGCAGCGGCGTGACGGTTGCCGAGGGCAGCCTGACCGGCGGCGATGCCGCGACGGGCGTCAACGCCAGTTTTGATCTCAAGAGCTACAATGGCCCGTCACTGGCCAGCCGGCGGGCGACGACCTCGGTGCATGGTGTCGCGGTCAACGCCGCATCGACCAACATGGTGGAATCGATTTCCGTCAACGCCGCCGGCAGCGCCGGCGTGGCGCTGGCGGTCAACGCCAATGTCGGCCTGATCGGCGGTTCGACCACCGCCAGCATCGACGGTGCGACGGTGGACAGTCACGCCGACGTCGATGTGCGCGCCAGCGATCACAGTCGCGGTAACAGCTTCGTCGGCGCGATCACGGCCGGCATCGTCGCCGGCACGGGCGCTGTCGATACCCTGGTGCTCGACCGCACCACCACCGCCGAGATCGACAATGGCGCTGTCGTCAGCGCCGACGCGGCGCTGCGGGTGCTGGCCAACGCCACCCAGGCGACCTCGCAGTTCGCGGTCGGTGGCGCGGTGGGTGGCGGTGGCGGCCTGACCTTCGCCGGCACCGGCGCGATCTCGATCTTCTCGTCGCAGACCTACGCGCTGCAGACCAATTCACTGGTGGATGCCGCGAGCTACACCCTGGCGGCGGACAATGCGAGCGGCCTGGCGCTCACCGGCGGCGCGCTGTCCATCAGCTTCGCCGACAACGCGGTGGGTGGTACCTTCTCGCTGATCCTGCTGGAGAGCGACACGGCGGCGCGCATCAGCCGCACCAACGGCGGCTCGGCGACCGACGTCGACGTCAGTGGCGCGGTCAACGTCTCGGCGGAAAATTCGACCGACTTTGATACCTACGCCATCGGTGGCGCGGGTGGCCTGGCCGTGGGTATCGCCGGGGCGGTGACCTTTACCGGCATCACCAATAATGTCGACGCGGCGGTGGTCGGTGCGCGCATCGGGGCGTCGAACGATCGGGTGGGCGCGGTCGACATCAGCGCCAGCGACAACATGAGCGGCCAGACCATTGCCGGCGGGCTCGGCATTGGCGGCGCCGTGGGTGTCGGCGCCGGTGGCAACATCAACGCGCTGCGCAACACGGTGACGGCGCGCGCCGTGAGCGCGTCGATTTATGCCAGCGGTACGGTCGACATCACCGCCGACAGCACCATCGATACCGAGCATCACGCCTACATGGCTGGCGGCGGCGCCGTGGGCATCGGTGGTTCGGCGACCGTTGTGCTGGCCGGCTCCTCCGCGCTGGAGGACGAGGGCGCGCAGGAAGCCAACAAGAATGGCGACGGCAGTCTGAGCGCGGTGGGTGATCTTGCCACCAGCACCAAGCTGGCGGGCCTCAATGGCAACAGCGTGCTGAGCAGCAGCGAGCGCGCGGCGATCGAGAGTCGCGCCCAGCGCGACGATGTGGCGGCGATTGGCGCCGGGACGCTCGCCAATACCTATCGCACCGAGGCGGCGGTCACCAGTTCGACCATCGATACCACCGGCGCGCTCAACCTGGACGCCGAGGATTCGACGGCGATCGCGTCCTACGCCGGCGGTTTCGGCGTGGGTGGTGTCGGCATCGGCGGCGGCGTCAATTACACCCGGGTGGAACGCAATGTCAGCGCCGTGATCGGCGGCACCAGTCACATCACCACCGGTGGCACGCTGGGCGTGACCGCGCTTGCCGACAGCGACGGCGGCAACATCGATGTCAACGCCTACGCCGCCGGTGTCGGTGGCGCTGTCGGTGTCGGTGCCGCCTTTGCTTACGGCCTGATCGACAACAACGTGCAGGCCAAGGCGACCGGCGTCAGCATCAGCACCGGCAATACCGTCACGGTGTCGGCGGCGGATACCCAGAGTCTGGAGACCAGCGCCTTTGGCGCCGGCGCCAGTCTGGGTGTCGCGGTCGGCGCGGTGGTGTCCGACGCCAACCGTAGCAGTACGGTGACGGCCGAGGCCGGCAACAGCGGCGGCACGATCACCACCAGCAACGATGCGCTCAGTGTTACCGCCAACGTCGCCGGCGATGTCTCGGCGGATGCCAAGGGTGGCGCTGTCGGTACCTATTCCGGCGCCGGCATGGACGTGCGGGCAAGCGACCGGGCGACGGTGACGGCGGCCACCGGCGAGGGCGAAATCCGTCTCGGTACCGGTGCCCTGCTGGTACGGGCGACCACGGTGCCGCACGTTTCGGCGACCACCGACGCGGTCAACATCGGCGGCCTGTCGGTGGGTGTCTCGCTGGCCAACGCCGAGGCGCTGTCCACCGTGACCGCGCGTCTGGCCGGTCTCATTCGCGCCGGCGACGTGACCGCGATCGCGCGTGCCGACCGCACGGGGCTCGCGGCCGGCAGCAGTTCGGTCCGGACCGACTCCTTCGCTGCCGGTGGCGGTCTGCTGGCGGGCGTCAACGCCACCATCGCCCGCTCCGTGGCGGCGGTCGATGTCACCACGGAGACCACCGAGGAGACCGACATCCTCGCCAGCGGCGACATCATGCTTGGCGCGGTATCCGACACCCAGCAGAAGGCCAAGGTGGACGCCTATAACGGCGGCGCGCTGGCGGTTGGCGCCAATACGGCATACGCCGGGAACGGCGTGCTGGTGCGCGACGCCATCGGCACCGTTACCGGCTACAGCGATCGCGAGGCGGTGACGGAAGTGGTGATCGGCACCGGCACCTCGCTGGCGCAGACCTCCGCTGCCCGCACCGCCGGCAAGCTGGCGACGCTGGATGCGTCCGGCCAGCAGACCAATCTCACCGACACCACGTCGGGGCAGGGTGGCGTCATCTCCGGTGTCAGCGCCACCGGCCGGACCAAGACGCTGACCCGCACCGCCGTGACGCTGGAGGACTCGACCCTCGCCGGGCCGCGCACCACCCTGACCGTGGGCGACGCCTTCATCCAGGCGCGCCAGGTCAACAACTTCAACGCCCAGCTCGACAGCATCAACGCGTCGATCGCCGGTGGCAGCGGCGCTTACGCCGACAATTTCGCCAGTGCGCGCACGACGGTCGCCCTTGGCGACTACGCCACCCTCCTGGCGACCGACGCCGAGGTCGTGGCCCGGAACAGCACGGTGAAAACGGCGGCGGCCGAGGGTAACATCGAATCCGGTTCCGGCGGTGTGATCGACGCGCCGGCGGCGGAGAGCAACACCGTCGTCGATCAGCGGGCGCTGGTCGAGGTCGGCGACAATGCCACCATCACCGTGCAGGAACTGGCGGGTGTGCCGCTCGGCTCGCTGACACTGCAGGCGATCAACAGTGTCGCGCTGGCTGATTATACGTCGCTGGTCTCCGGTGGCGCCATCGCCGTTGCCGATTCCCGCTCGTTCGTCGAGGCCCGGGTCAACGAGGCGCATGTTGTCATCGGTGAGGACGCCGACCTGGCGGCCGCGCAGGACATCATCCTGTCGGCGACGTCGGGTGGCGGTGTCTCGGCCAGGGCGACCGCCGATGTCTGGGGCGCGGCCGGCGCGCCGGATACCGACGTGGCGGCGACCTATCGCGCCGACAATCTGGTGCAGGTGAAGAGCGGGGTCGAGATGCTGGCCGGGCGCGATCTGTCGCTGCTCGCTGGTGATCCCGCCACCCAGACGGTGACGGTGACCGCCCGCAGCTTCTTCTGGAACAAGTCGGCCTTCCCGGTGAACGGTTCGCCGGACGCCGACGCGCTGATCGTCAACAACAACCGGGTCATCGTCGAGGGGCCGGTGGCCCTGGTGCCGCAGGCGACGGTCGACGGCGTGGTGCAATATTCGGTCAACAGCGCCGGTACCGATCTCAAGGCCCGGCGCAATGTCAACGTGGTCGCTGATCGCGGCATCGAGCTGGTCAGCGGCGTCGGCATCGGCAAGGACTTCTACCGTGAAGTCGCCGGTGAGGTGGCGAGCTTCTTCTCGAATCTCGTCGGGGGTGGCGACGTGTCGTTCGACATCCGCGACGGCACCCAGCGGGCTACCGGCATGGAAAGCGCGTTGCTCGATGGCACGCTGCGCGCCGGCATCGACAGCGTGCGTGACATCCGTATCACCAGCCAGGAAGTCGCGGGCTCGCTGGTGGTTTCGGTGGAGGAGAAAAACCAGGCCACCGGTCAGTATGAAGCCGCCAATGGTCTCATCGACCAGAACGACCCCAACGTGTCGATCGCCGATGATCTGCGTCAACGCATCGCGCGGCTGGAACGGCTGAAGGCCGACTTCAACACCGGTAATTCGGGCGACGCGGCGGCGATTGCCGCCTACGACGCGGAAATCGCGTTCCTGCAGCAGAAGCTGCGTGATCTGGGCGCGGCCAACCCGACCTTCGCCGGTTCCAGCAGCGAAAGCCTCTATCAGCTCTCCGAGCAGCAGTTGACGGCCTACGAAACGCTGCGGACAGACCAGCAGACGATCGAGACGACCAAGGACGGCGCCGTCACCGACAGCTATGCACTGATCAAGGCCCGTGCCGAGACCGTGCTCGCGGCCCAGCCAGACGCCGATGACGAAGGCTATGACGCCGCCTTCAACGCCAGTCTGACGGCGCTCATCACCGCCGCCGGGGCCGCGACGCCCGACGAGGCCGATGTCTCGGCCAAGCTGATCGGTCTGGCCGGTCGTGACGCGACGCTGGATTCCCTGGCGGCGACCCGCACCGCCGACATCAGCGCCCGTGACGCGGCGGCCGACGAGGTGACGCGCTATGATGCCTTTGCCGCGCGCATGGAACGCAATCTGCTGACCTCGGACAACGGTACACTCAACGTGGACGCGGCGCTGATCGCGCGAGAACTGGCCTTCACGGGTGGTGACGAGAATCTGGAAGACCAGTTGCCGCGCCTGCTGGCCGGTGGCGATGACATCTACTCCACGATTGCCGGCAATACGGCCTGGGTGGCACCGTTTGTGCGCCTGAAGGCGATTGACGCCCAGTCGGGTAATGTCAGCGTCACGGCCAGGAGCATTCTGGGCACCGGCCAACTGATGGCGCCGGGCGACACGGCGATCAGCGTTCTCAACGAGACGCCGGCGTTCCTGACGCTGACCCGCGTGCGCATCGACGACAGCGACGGCGGGCGTGTCATCATCAACGGTGCCGATGTATCCAGTGCCGCGCAGGTGGGGGCGCTGGCCGGCGGCGTAGCGTTCACCGGCACGGTGGTCAGTCGCGGCAGCGAGGGGGTGAATCCGCCCTCGATCAACATCACCAGCACCTACGATCCACGGGATCCGACCAACCTGCCGGATGCGGTACGCCAGGATCTGACCCTTGAGGTCGATCAGCGGACGTCCGGTCGTCCGTCGCCGGATATTCGTCTGGGCTATTACTACACCGATACCAACGGCGACACGGTCGCGGTGCCGGGTCTGATCTCCAACGCACGCGGCAACGTGTCGATCACCAGCGAATCCGGCAACATCGTCATTGATGCCGGCTCCAACATCCAGGCGCTCACCGTCGACATCACGGCGCGTGCCGGTGATTATATCCAGTCCTATCGCGACGGCTTCACCCATGTCGCCGGCGATCCGGCGCTGTGCTATCTCGACGCCGCGCAGTGCCGGACCGAACCGCAGGAAATGGGATCGCCCAATGACTCGCGTTCGGTGCTGCTGGATGCCGCCGATGCCTATGAGCGGATCAAGGCCGACAGCACGGTCACGGGCGCCAATGCCTTCGACCCCGACACCAGCGGCATTTTCGCCAATGGCAGCGTGTTCATCGCCGCGCGTTATCTCAACGTCAACGGCACCATCCGTTCCGGTATGCCGGACTGGTCGATCAGCATCGCCGCCAACCCGCAGGTGGTGGTCAATGGCGTGACCACCTCGCTGGCGGCCGCCAATGCGGACTGGGCAGCGCGCAGCGCGACACCGGGCGCCAACCCCTATTACGAACTGGTCGGCACCACGGCGAGCAGCGTGGTGGAATCCTCGACCGGGCTGGACGCCGCCGGGAACCCCACGGGACAGGAAATCATCCCGGTATTCTACAACGCCCAGACCGGCACCATCGAGGTGCGCTCGACGTCGGTGGCCGGCGGCTACATCGAACTCTACGGCCAGATCTTCAACACCACCCCGACGGACGCCGACGGCAACGCGCGCGCCAAGCTTGAAGTGCTGGATGGCTACGGGCGGATCACCGTCAACAACCAGTCCGGCCTGGCGCTGGACATCGTCTCGCTCGACGCCGGCAGCGGGACCGAAGGGCTGGTGCGGATCAACAACATTGTCGGCCAGACCACCGAGACCCGCCAGGTGACCATCGACGACGGGCTGGGCAACAGCGTGGTGAAGGACCAGACGATCACCGTGCCGATCGTCGAAACCTGGGAGTATCGTCGCGGCGGTGTCACCAAGACGGTCAATGGCGTCACCACCGACGTCGGCGGCCAGCCGACCGGGGGGCGTACCGGCCAGGTGTTCAATCCGCAAAGCGGCCTGCGCTATGTCTGGAGTTACGGCACCGACACGACGACGGTGGAGAGTTTCCGCTACTGGCGGCGTGGCTGGTTCGGCCAGAAGGCCTGGACCATCGGTGGTATCAATCTCGATGAATACCGCATCGGCCAGTATGCCAGGAACGACTCGTTGTCGACCGGCTCCTGGCTTGGTTTTGACGGCGAGGGGTCGGCGGGTGTCGGTAATTATGACGACATCACCACCAATCGCACGTTGAGCCAGGTTTACACCGAAGGCCGTTCCTGGAGCGAGTGCGACCCGTGGTTCTGCATCACCTCGCGCTTCTATCAGGAGTTCACCCGCACCACCGGCACGAAGATGATCGAGAACCGCTCGCTGGCGGCCGACTACCCGATCGCGGTGAACTACATCGGTTACGATACCGGCGCGGTCAGCATCACATCGAACGCCACCATCAACCTGCTGGGTGCCATCCGCAACGAGGGCACGACCACGGTGACCGCGACCAGCGGTTCGATCAATGCCGTGACCGGTGTTGCGACCATCGGCGGCAAGGACATCAGCCTGTCGGCGACGACCGGTTCGATCGGCCTGATCGACAATGGCACGGCGGTGGATGCCATTCGCGTCGCCCAGGCGGCCGGCGGCAGCCTGAGCGCGACGGCCAGCGGCGACATCAACATCAACAACGCCGCCGGCGGCTTCAATGTCATCAACGTCACCTCGACGACGGGGTCGGTGACGCTTGCCGCCCAGGGCGACATCGCCGGGGTGACGGCGGCCTCACAGATCAGTGGCGCGCGCATCACCCTGGAGTCGCGCGGTGGCGACATCTACGGCCAGCGCAGCGATGGCACGCTGGCCATCCAGGCCGCCGACAGCGGGGCCGCGACCGAGATCGGCCTTGCCGCGCGGGCAGCTGGCGACATCAAACTGGCGCAGCAATCGGGCGACCTGCTGGTGGATCAGGTGGTCTCGACCGGCGGTGACGTGGTGCTGACCGCGGCGGGTTCCATTCTCGACAACAATCCGGTCGAGCGCATCGATGCCTCGGTGCAGCAGGAACTGGTCGACCTGTGGAATGCGCTGCGCCTGAAAGGCGCGGACGCGGCGGCGAAGGCGGACGAACAGGTGGCGCGCATCGAGGCCCAGCTCACCCAGGACTACAAGTCCTACTGGCGTTATCGTGCCTTGCAGGCCGATCCATCGGTCTATGATCCGGACTTCGTTGTCGAGGTGGGCGGTATCGCCCAGCCCGAACTGACGGCCAGCTATCATGCGCTGCATGAAGACTATGGCAGCCTCGGCAACAGCTATGACGCCAGCTATCAGGTGACGCTGGATCGCAATGGCGCCGAGTATCTGGCGCTGACCGAGAATGTCGCCTGGAGCGACACCGAGCTGGCCTTTGGCGCGCCGGCCGGTGCGATGAAGGAACTCACCGATACGAACCCGGTGCTGAAGGATCCCAACGTCAGCGGCCGCAACATCACGCTGCGTGCCGGCACCGGCATCGGCGCGGATGCTGGAGAGATCCGCATCGCCGCCGACGCCGACCCGCTCAGCCTGCCGGATGAGGTCAAGGCGGCGCTGGCGGCGGCCGAGCGCGGCGATCTGCGAATTGACGAGGCGACCGGCGAGCTGGTCATCACGCCGCGCAAGCAGGTCAATGTGGCGAGTCAGGCGTCGGGCACGCTCACCATCAGCACGACGGCTGGCAACGCCTATGTGGGCGGCGAGGGCGATCTGGTGGTCGACAGCATCACAGCGCCCGGCGAGGTGCGGGTGAAGGGCGGCGGCACCATTACCGTCACCGGTGGCAGTGCCGCCAACATCGCGGCGGCCAGCGCCATCCTGGAAGCGGCGACCGGCGGGCTGGGCACGGCGGCGACGCCGGTCCGCGTGTCACTCGGTGCCGGCGGGCTGACCGCGCGGGCTCAGGATTCCGTCTTCATCACCGCGCTGGGCGACCTGGCTGTCGATACATTGTTCTCGCGCGCCGACGTGACGCTGGCGATTCCCACTGGCGACCTCATTCGTCTGACACCGGCGGGCGAGACGACGATCCGTGCCAGCAGCATCAACCTGCTGGTGCTGGGTGATATCGGTTCGGCCAGCGATCCGCTGCAGGTGGGGGTGGACACCGATGGTCTGTTCAGCGCCACCAGCCTGACCGGCAGCCTGTACGCCGGCAGCCTGACTCAGCCGTTGCTGGTCGGCGACACGTCGGCCGCCGGGGACATCGTGTTCACCGCCGGCCGTTCCGGCCTGTCGGTGCTGGGCACCGTCACTGCCGGCGGTGCGCTGGTGTTCGATTCCCCCACCGGTCTGGTGGTGGTCGGCGACGGCTGGACGGTGACGGCCGACGGCGACCTCAGCGTGACGGCGGCGCGCTTCTCGGCCGGTGCTGGCTCGGGCCTGTTCACTGACGGTGACCTGCGCCTGGCGATCGCGCTGGATGCGTCGTTCGGCGAGAACGCGACGGCTGACGCGGGCGACGATCTGCTGCTGGAGAGCGCCACGCTGGCGCTGGCTGACGGCACCACGTTCGGTGCCAGCGACGGGCTGACCCTGTCGACGACCGACACGATGACCTTCGGGCACGGCGTGGCACTGTCCGGCACGACACTGGCGCTGGGCGCCGGCGCGGTGACGCTGGGTGATGACGCGACGCTCACCGCTGGCAGCGGTGATCTCGGCCTGACCGCCGTCAGCCTGACCGCCGGTGACCGGGCGACGGTCACCGCCGGGCGCGACCAGGCGTTGACCGTCACCGGGGCGCTGGCGCTGGGGAACAACGCCGCCCTGACGGCTGATCGCGACCTCGCGCTGTTGGCGACGGGGATCACCCTGGGGGATGACGCGACCCTGAACGCAAGCGACGGTCTGACCCTGTCGGTGGCCAACGCGCTGACCGCTGGCAATGGCGTGACACTGGCGGGCGCGACGCTGGCGCTGGGCGCCGACGTGGTGACGCTGGGTGATGACGCGACGCTCACCGCGAGCAGTGGCGATCTCGGCCTGACCGTCGGCAGCCTGACCGCCGGTGACCGGGCGACGTTCACCGCCGGGCGCGACCAGGCGCTGACCGTCACCGGGGCGCTGGCGCTGGGCGACACCGCCACCCTGACGGCCAACCGCGATCTCGCGCTGGCGGCGACAGGGATCACCCTGGGGGATGACGCGACGCTTGGCGCCGGCACGGGCGCCCTGTCGCTCGACAGCGGTATCAATGCCCTGACCGTCGGCGCACGGGCCAATCTCAGCGGTCCGAGCGTGACCTTGACCGGTGGCGCGGTGAGCATCGGGACCGACAGCGTGATAGTGGCGACGCTGGGCGATCTGGCGGTCGAGACGCCGGGCGACATCGCGCTCGGCGCCAATATGGCCGCCACCGCCCAGGGCGCGACGACGCTGATCGCCGGGGGTGATGCCGACTTCGGCGCCGGCACGCGGGCGCAGGCCTCGGGGATCACGGTCACCGCCGCCAACGTTCGCCTCGGCACCGCGGTGGTGCTGGACAGCGGCACCGACGCGCTCAGCCTGACTGCCACCACCGGGCGCATCAGCGGCAACGGTCCGCTGGACAGTGCCTCGCTGCGGGCCGGCGCGATGACGCTGGCGGCGGCCGATGCCATCGGAGCCGACGGCACGCCGATCGTGATTACCGCGACCGGTACGCTCAATGCCAGCGCGCCCAACGGCATCTGGCTGAAACAACTGGGCGGCGCGCTGGTGGCGGGTGATCTGCTGGCCGGCAATGGCACGCTCGACGTCGAGGTGGTCTCGGGCGGCCTCACCGCCGACACCATGGCGGGCGTCGATGTCGCCGTCGAGGCGGCGGGCGATGTCGTCATCACGCACGTCGTAGCGCGCGATCTGGTGGTCACCACCGATGCCGACGGTGTACTTGATGTGGCGCGGCTTGATCTCGCGCGCTCGGCGGTGCTGCGCGGCGCCACCATCCGGCTGGACGACGTCCAGGGCGGTGGCGGCCCGCTCGATTTCGACATCGCCGGCGGCAACGGCGGTCTCGCTGACTCGCTGGACATGCAGGCGCGCAACGATGGTGATATCACCTTCACCAGCCTGCGCGTGATCGATGCACGGGTGCGCCTGACCACGCCGCGGGTCACGCTGGCCTCGGCGGAGATCGGCGACCGGCTGGAGTTGTTCAACGGTAGTCGCAGTCTGCTGGTCGACAACGGTCCGCCGGAGATCGAAACCGACTTCGAGGTGCAGTTGCGCAGCGGGCGCGATCCGCTGTTCCTCGACCTGCCGGCCAGCGGCACCGTGCTGACGGATGCCTTCGTGCTCAACTACCGGCCGGGCACGGTGGTCAACGAGTTCAGCAGCGACAACAGCATGACCCTGCTGGTGCCGCGTCTGCTGCAAGCGGTGCAGACCCCCGCCGACGGCACATCACCGGAGGCGGGCCCGCTGGCGATGCCGAACGTGCCGCCGCTGGCGCCGCCACTGCCCAGCATTGTTCTGGAGCGTGACGACAGCCAGCCGCAGGACGACGCGCCGGTCAATCTGGGCGATGGCATCACCGATCCGAGCCAGATCCGCGTGCTGAACTGATGTCTTCATTTCCTATCTTGTTGGACCAACGCATGATCGCATCCTGTCGACTTGTTCTCCTGGCCAGCGTGGCCGCGCTTGGCCTGCCGGCTCAGGCTTTGGCCCAGCAGGTGCCGGACGCCGGCCTGATCCAGCGCCAGCAGCAGGAAACGCTGGAAAAGGCGCTCAAGGAACGCGAGGCCCAGCAGCCGCGTGATCGTGAACCGGTCATCCGGGACGAGCAGCCCCGGCCGGCGGCATCGGCCGCCGGGGACGTGGCGATCGAGGTCAGCCGCTTCGAGGTCAACCCCAGCGAGGTGCTGGACAATGCCGCCGTTCGTGCCGCCGTGGCGCCGTTCGAGGGCAAGCGCACCACCATCTCCGGCCTGTTCGAGGCGCTGAAGGCGATTAATGATCTCTATGCGGCGAAAGGCTGCATTACCTGTCGCGCCATCTTGCCGCCGCAGGACGTGCAGGGCGGGGTGGTGACGATCAAGCTGGTCGAGGGCAGGGTCGGCGCGTTCAAGGTCGAGGGCGCGCGCTACATCCGGCAGGGTTACCTGACCTCCCGGCTCGGACTGCCGGCCGGCAGCCTGTTCGATTACAATCTGTTGCAGCAGCAACTGGTGCGTTTCAATGACGCCAACGATGCCCAGGCCAGCGCCACCTTGCGCCCCGGCGCCGCGACCGGCGAGGTGGATGTGCTGGTCGCCATCAAGGAGCCGCGTCGGATCTTCTGGTCGATCGCCGGTGACAATGCCGGCCGCTACGAAACCGGCCGTGAGCGGGTCGCGGCCACGCTCGGCAGTCGCGCGCTGTTCGGCGCGTCGGACCCGCTGGTGCTGTCGGTGATCGCCAGCGGTGGCAGCCTGTCGGGCGCCGGCAGCTACAGCGTGCCGCTCCATGCCCATGACACGCGGCTGATTCTGGCGGTCGATGGCGGCAGCATCGACATCGAGAAGGGGCAGTTCGCCACCCTCGACGTTGGCGGGTCATCGCTCAATGTGACCGCGAGCCTGGAGCAGCCACTCTATCGCTCGGTCGAGCACAAGATCGTCGCGCTGGCCTCGGTCGCCCGGCGGCGCAGTGATACCGATTTCGGCGGCGTCACCGTTGCCCGCAATCGCGGCTGGTCTTTCGCTGGCGGCGTGCAGACCCGCAGTTATCTGCCCTGGGGCACGCTGCTGAGCCGGGTGATGGTGACGCATGGGGTGTTCGACACCATCAACGTCGACAACGACACCTTCAGCAAGATCAATGGCGAGGTGTCGGCGCAGGCGCCGCTGGCTAGGGGGCTGTCGCTGGTGCTGCGCGCCGAGGGTCAGTGGACCGACAAGAACGTGCTGCCATCGTTCGAGCAATACCAGGTGGGCGGCACCTTCTCGGTGCGCGGCTTTGCCGAGGGGATGCGCGCCGGCGAGCGCGGCTACCTGACGTCGGCGGAACTGCGCGCCGACCTGATGCCGCCGACGCCGGAAGGTCGTCGGCCGTTGCAGGGTTTCGTTTTTGTCGATCATGGCGTGGCCTGGCCCGGTGTGCGGGCGCAGGATGCCACCGATCGGCTGACCGGTGTCGGCGCCGGCATAGCCTTCGCGCTCAACGAGACGTTCTCCGGCCGTCTGGTGCTGGCGGCGCCGCTGTCCAACCGCTCGGCGTCGGACATGCGGGATGTGCGGGTTCACTTCAGCGTGATCGCGGCGCATTTCTGAGGGCGTGTGGTGGCAGCCCCGGCGGCTATTGCCTGTCGGATTTGGCTTCGCCCTTCAGGATCGGCTCGCCATTGGCGTCACGTGGTACCGCCCCCGGCGCGGTGGCTGTCGATGGTGAGGCGAAGAATGGGGAGGGCGCACAGCCGGCAAGAAGAGCGACGGCGCCAGCCAGCACCAAGCCCGTTCTTGCTACCTTGCGCGCGCAAGCCGTCGCCAAAGCCATGCTGCCACCTCATTCGCAGTGTCGTCGTCGGGCGCAGGCTAGTCGCTGATCACCTGATGCACCAGTCTTGTTCCGACGGGGGAGGGCCGGGTAAGCTGGTCTGTCCGGCGGACGAGACAGGGAGCAGGGCATTGCAACCGATTTTGACGAGCGCGCAGATGCGGGCGCTGGAACAGCACCGGTTCGCCGCCGGCATGTCGAGCCTGGAAGCGATGGAAGCCGCTGGCGGCGCTGTCGCGGTCGAAATCGTCCGTCGCTGGCCGGGCGCGGGGCGGGCGGTGGTGCTGTGCGGCCCCGGCAACAATGGCGGTGACGGCTTTGTGTGTGCCCGGCACCTGCACGCCGCGGGCTGGTCGGTGATCGTCGGTGCCTGGAACCCGCAACCGGCGGGAGCGGGGGACGCGGCGACGATGCGGGCGCGCTGGCATGATCCGGTGCTGCCGCTGGACGCGGCGCTGGCGGCCATCGATTCCGCCACCGTGGTGGTCGATGCCCTGTTCGGTATCGGTTTCACCCGCCCCCTTGACCATGACCGGGTGGCGGCCATCGCCGCCGGCTGCGCGCCGGGCAGGGCGGCGGCCATTGTCGCCATCGACCTGCCCAGTGGTGTCGACGCCGACAGCGGGCGCGTGGTCTCCGATCTGCTGACGGCCGATCTGACGGTGACGTTCGGTGAACTCAAGTGCTGCCATGTGCTGCACCCCGGGCGGGCGCGTTGCGGCGAGATCGTGCGCGCCGGCATCGGCCTGGAGGCGACGGCGGACGATCTGACGGCGCTCGATATCCGGCTGGAGCTGGTGCCGCCGCCACGCATCTCCCGACCCGGCGCCGGGGCGCACAAGTTCAGTCGTGGCCATGCGCTGATCGCCTCGGGTGGCCCGGCGGCCACCGGCGCGGCGCGACTGGCGGCGCGGGCGGCGCTACGGGTGGGCGCCGGACTGGTGACGGTGCTGAGCCCGGCCGACGCGCTGATCGTCAACGCCGCCCAGCTGACGGCGGTGATGGTGCGGGTGGCGGACACGCCGGCCGATCTCGCCGCTTATCTGGCCGAGCCACGCGCCACCGCCCTGCTGATCGGCCCCGGTTTCGGGGTCGGCGCGCGCACGCGCGAGGCGGTGCTGGCGCTGCTGGCGCAGGCCAAGCCGCTGGTGCTCGACGCCGATGCCCTGACATCGTTCGCCGACACCCCGGATGATCTGTTCGCCGCCATCCGGGGGCCGGTGGTGCTGACGCCGCACGAGGGCGAGTTCCACCGACTGTTCCCGGACCTCTCCGGCGAGCCCGACAAGATCGCGCGCGCGCGGGCGGCCGCGGCCCGTTCCGGCGCCGTGGTGCTGCTTAAAGGGCCCGATACGGTGATCGCCGCTCCGGATGGACGCGCGCTGGTCAATGTTCACGCCACCCCCGAACTGGCCACGGCGGGATCCGGTGACGTGCTGGCTGGCCTGATCGTCGGCCTGCTGGCTGAACCCGGTGCACGCGCTGCTGATCTGCTCGATCTGGTCGGCGCGGCGGTCTGGTTGCATGGCGAGGCTGGTTTGCGCTGTGGCCCGGGGCTGATCGCCGAGGATCTGCCGGAGGCGCTGCCGGCGGTACTGGCGGCTCTGCCTGACGCGCCGCGGGGGGAGAGGGCCGGCGTGGGGCAACGGGGTGTTTCCGGGGCGCAATGACTGTCGGGATAATTTACACCGCGGGACTGGAGAGATTGCCCGAGGCGCCGAATGCCTCGGATTCCAGCCGTTGGCATGGATGTTGCTGCTGCATGTTTCGTGACAGTAGCAGTTTTGCAGTGGAGTATGTGATGAAGACGTTGCTTTGCGCTCTGGCCCTCGGTGCCACGATGATCGCTCCGGCCTCCGCCGCGGTGATGAACTATACGCTGGAGGACATCGGCACTTTCAGCGACTATACCTCCTCGGGCACTGGTGACACCTTCTCCGGCACTGGCTTTGTCGGCATGTACGACGGCGCTTTCGGGCACCTGCTGACCATCGAGGGCAGCTCGGCCAAGACCATCGCTCAGATTGACATCACCGACCTGGCCGGCGCCACCATCAACTCGGCGACCCTGTCGTTTGTCCTGCTCGATGGCAATGATTCGACCGCGCTGACCATCACCAGCTACGCCGGCGACGGCGCCCTGGGTTATCAGTTCACCGCGCCGACCGCCGACTACGGCACCGTCATCGATACCGCCGCGATGGGCAGCAACAGCTATGATCTGACGGCGATCGTCGCCAACGCAGTCGCGGCTGGCGAGGACTGGCTCAACCTGCATCTTGAGGGCGCCACCTGCTGCGCCTGGACCTACACCTACGACGGCTATGGCTATGATGCCGACCGGGCCCAGATGCGCCTTTCGGTGACCTACAACACGGATCCCGCCACGGACGTGCCGGAGCCTGCGACCATCGGTCTGCTCGGCGCCGGTCTGGCCGGTCTCGGCCTGATGCGCCGCCGCCGCGCCGCCTGAGTCGTCAGGCGCTGACCGGATGGAGAGAGGGCGGCTCGATGGGGCCGCCCTTTTCCGTTGGAGCGGGGATTACAGCCCTGTCACAGGCGGTTGCGTCGTCCTTCCCCTGTGCTATAGACGCCGCTTCGATTTCGTAGCCCGGCGGGCGTGGCGGAACTGGTAGACGCGCTGGATTTAGGTTCCAGTGTCGCAAGACGTGGGGGTTCGAGTCCCTCCGCCCGCACCAGACCACGGCTGTCGGTTGTCACCGATGCCAAGGACGATTGAGAGAACGCCATGCAAATCAACGAAACGCTGAACGACGGTCTGAAGCGCGCCTACACCGTGGTTGTGTCCGCCGCCGACCTGTCCAAGAAGCTCGACAGCCAGATCGAGGCCGTCTCCAAGAACATCCGTATGCCGGGCTTCCGGCCGGGCAAGGTGCCACCGACGCTGGTGCGCAAGATGCATGGCCCGGCGCTGACCGGCCAGGTGCTGGAAGAGGCGATCCAGGAGAGCTCGCAGAAAGTGCTGGCGGACAATCAGCTGCGCCCGGCGATGCAGCCGAAGATCGAGGTCACCAAGTACGAGCCGGACGCTGATCTTGAGTTCACCATGAGCCTGGAAGTGCTGCCGCAGGTGCCGGCCGCCGATTTCGAGGGCTTGTCGCTGGAGAAGTGGGTGATCCCGGTCTCCGACGAGGAAGTGATGGAAGCCGTCAACCGGCTGGCCGGGCAGCAGAAGAGCTTTGAGGCGGCCCCCGAGGGCCATGTTGCCGCCAATGGCGACGCGGTCATCATCGATTTCGTCGGCAAGGTCGACGGCGAGGCGTTCGAGGGTGGCAAGGGCGAGGGCATCCAGCTCGAACTGGGCTCGGGCATGTTCATCCCGGGCTTCGAGGAGCAGCTGGTTGGTGCCAAGGCGGGTGAAGACCGGACCGTCAACGTGACCTTCCCCGAGACCTATCAGGTCAGCTATCTCAAGGGGAAGCCGGCCGTCTTTGATGTGACCGTGAAGGAAGTGAAGACCGCCAAGCCGGTCGAGATCAACGACGAGATGGCCCAGAATTTCGGCCTTGAGGGCCTGGATCAGCTCAAGGAACTGCTCAAGGGTCAGGTCGAGCGCGAGAATGCCCAGTTGAGCCGCACGCTGCTGAAGCGCAAGCTGCTCGACGCGCTGGCCGCCGCCCACGACTTCGGGGTGCCGGAAACGATGGTCGAGGCGGAGTTCCAGCAGATCTGGAGCCAGCTTGAGCGCGAGGTCGGCGAGGACGAGGCCGAGAAGGCAAAGCTGGAAGCGGAAAAGGCCGACTATCAGGCGATCGCGGTGCGCCGCGTCCGCCTGGGCCTGCTGCTCTCCGAGATCGGCCAGGCCAACAACATCCAGATCACCCAGGCGGAGATGACCCGGCTGGTGACCCAGGAAGCCAACCGCTATCCGGGCCAGCAGCAGCAGGTGGTCAAGTACTTCCAGGAGAACCCGGCCGCCGCCGCGCAGCTGCGCGCGCCGCTCTATGAAGAGAAGGTCGTCGACTTCATCCTCGGCAAGGCCGCGGTCACCGAGAAGGAAGTCAGCCGCGAGGAACTGACCAAGGCGCTGGAGGCCGACGAGGACTCTGCGGCCGCCGATGCGGCGCCGAAGGCGGCACCGAAGAAGAAGGCCGCGCCCAAGAAGAAGGCGGCTGCCGAGGGTGAGGCGGAGGCCGCGCCGGCGGACGCCGCTCCGGAAGCCGGAGACGAGGCGCCGGCCGCCGAGGCCAAGCCCAAAAAGAAAGCAGCGCCGAAAGGGGCTAGCAAAAAGGCCGAGTGATAACGATGTTAGTGAGGCGGGCTTCGGTCCGCCTCAATCCTGTTAAGCTGCTAGAGGCATGCGCATGTTCGATCCGATCGCCCATTTCACCAACAACCTCGTGCCTGTGGTTATCGAGCAGTCGAACCGCGGCGAGCGCGCGTTCGATATCTACTCACGGCTGCTTCGGGAGCGGATCGTCTTCGTCACCGGTGGTGTCGAGGACCATATGGCGAGCCTTATCGTTGCCCAGTTGCTCTTCCTGGAGGCGGAAAACCCCAAGAAGGACATCTTCATGTACATCAACTCGCCGGGCGGCGTGGTGACGGCGGGCCTCGCGATCTATGACACCATGCAGTACATCCGGCCCAAGGTGGCCACGGTCTGCATCGGTCAGGCCGCCTCGATGGGCGCTTTCCTGCTCTCGGCCGGTGAGCCCGGCATGCGCTACGCCACCACCAACGCGCGGATCATGGTGCACCAGCCCTCCGGCGGCGCCCAGGGCCAGGCTACCGATATCGAGATTCAGGCCAAGGAAATCCTGCGCATCCGAGCCCGACTCAATGAGATCATGGCCAAGAACACCGGCCGGACCATCGAGGAGGTCGAGCGGGCGGTCGAGCGCGACAATTTCATGACCGCCGAGGAGGCCCGCGCCTGGGGTCTGCTCGACCAAGTCTATGAAAAGCGGCCGGAAACCGCCGAGGATGACGACAAGAAGTAAGGGCATGCGGGCTCAATCGCCCGCATTCGCGCGCTCTTCCGGCGTTGTTAAGCCTCTCTTGAGGCTCCTGCGCTTAAGATCAGTGCGTCCGAATGGCACGGCTGCCGTACCATTTCGGGATTGTGAAGCCCTGAGGGGTCGGTTTAGGATGGCGTATCGGCTTCCTGGCCGAACGATGAAAGGACGAGCATGACCAAGCTCAGCGGGAGCGACTCGAAGAACACGCTCTACTGCTCCTTCTGCGGTAAGAGCCAACACGAGGTCCGCAAGCTGATCGCTGGCCCGACCGTCTTCATTTGTGATGAATGCGTCGAGCTGTGTAACGACATCATCCGCGAGGAGACCAAGTCGACCCTGGTGAAGAGCCGGGACGGCGTGCCGACCCCGCGCGAGATCTGCAAGGTGCTGGACGACTATGTCATCGGCCAGGACCATGCCAAGCGCGTCCTTTCGGTGGCGGTGCACAACCATTACAAGCGCCTGAACCATGGCCAGAAGAATGCCGACGTCGAGCTGGCCAAGTCGAACATCCTGCTGGTCGGCCCGACCGGCTGCGGCAAGACGCTGCTCGCCCAGACACTGGCGCGCATCCTCGACGTGCCGTTCACCATGGCCGACGCGACGACGCTGACCGAGGCCGGCTATGTCGGCGAGGACGTCGAGAACATCATCCTGAAGCTGCTTCAGGCCGCCGACTACAACGTCGAGCGTGCACAGCGCGGCATCGTCTACATCGACGAGATCGACAAGATCAGTCGCAAGTCCGATAATCCGTCGATTACCCGCGACGTGTCGGGCGAGGGCGTGCAGCAGGCACTGCTGAAGATCATGGAAGGCACGACGGCCTCGGTGCCGCCCCAGGGCGGCCGCAAGCATCCGCAGCAGGAGTTCCTTCAGGTCGACACCAGTAACATCCTGTTCATCTGCGGTGGCGCGTTCGCCGGCCTGGACCGGATCATCGCCGACCGTCTGCAGGGCAAGTCGATCGGTTTCGGCGCCCATGTGGCGGCGCCGGACGAACGCCGGCCTGGTGCCATCCTCAAGAACTGCGAGCCGGAGGACCTGCTGAAGTTCGGTCTGATCCCCGAGTTCATCGGCCGTCTGCCGGTGATCGCGACGCTGGAGGATCTGGACGAGGCGGCACTGATCAAGATCCTCACCGAGCCCAAGAACGCGCTCGCCAAGCAGTATCAGCGGCTGTTCGACATGGAAGGCGTCAAGCTGACCTTCAGCCACGATGCCCTGCAGGCGATCACCCGCAAGGCGATCGAGCGCAAGACCGGCGCCCGTGGCCTGCGCTCGATCATGGAAGGCATCCTGCTCGACACCATGTTCGATCTTCCCGGCATGGACGGGGTGGACGAGGTGGTCATCAACAAGGACGTGGTGGAAGGTCGCAAGGATCCCATCCGCATCTTCTCGCAGACCCGCGAGGATGTGGGGTCCATGGCCTGATCGCTGCCGGCGGCGCGCGTTTCCGTCCTGAGACGGGCGCCCCGGATGTCGGATGTGTCGGTCGGCGTGGCGTGGCTCCAGCGGCCGCTCCTTGATGGCGGCGCCAGAGCCCCCATATCGTGGTTAAAGCCAGTGCCGGTTCCGCGTCCGCGCGCAGTCGCACTGCCCAGCGTATGAGGCTTACCATGCAACAGTTGTTCCCGGTTCTCCCCCTCCGCGACATCGTGGTGTTTCCGCAGATGATCGTGCCCCTGTTCGTCGGGCGCGAAAAATCGGTGAAGGCGCTTGAGGAAGTGATGCGTGGTGATAAGCGCATCTTCCTGTTGTCACAGAAGAATCCGGCCGATGATGATCCCGCGCGTGACGACCTCTACGAGGTCGGCACGCTGGCCAACGTGCTGCAGCTGCTGAAACTGCCCGACGGCACTGTCAAGGTGCTGGTCGAAGGCAAGGAGCGCGCCGAGATCGATCAGTTCACCGACAAGGCGGACTATCTTGAGGCGACCGTCAGGCAGCTGGATGAACAGAATGCCGAGAGCGAGGAAGCGCGCGGCCTGATGCGCACGGTGGTCAGCCAGTTCGAGCAGTATGTCCGGCTGAACAAGAAGATCGCGCCGGAAGTGCTGGTTGGTCTCAACCAGATCACCGAGGCCTCCAAGCTCGCCGATACCGTGGCCTCGCACCTCGGCCTCAAGATCGCCGACAAGCAGCAGCTGCTCGCCACCACCGATGTCGCCAAGCGGCTGGAGATGGTGTTCGGTTTCATGGAAGGCGAGATCGGCGTCCTTCAGGTGGAGAAGAAGATCCGTTCCCGCGTCAAGCGGCAGATGGAGAAGACGCAGCGCGAGTATTATCTCAACGAGCAGCTCAAGGCGATCCAGCGCGAGCTGGGCGAGGCCGACGAGGGCAAGGACGAGGCGTCTGAGCTTGAGGAACGGATCAAGAAGACCAAGCTCTCCAAGGAGGCCCGCGACAAGGCGATGGCCGAGTTGAAGAAGCTGAAGTCGATGAGCCCGATGTCGGCGGAAGCGACGGTCGTGCGCAACTACCTCGACTGGCTGCTGGGTCTGCCGTGGGGCAAGAAATCCAAGGTCAAGAAGGACATCCGTCAGGCCGAGAAGATTCTCGATACCGATCACTACGGTCTGGAGAAGATCAAGGAACGGATCGTCGAGTATCTGGCGGTGCAGTCGCGCACCAACAAGATGAAGGGTCCGATCCTGTGTCTGGTCGGCCCGCCGGGTGTCGGCAAGACCTCGCTCGGCCGCTCGATCGCCAAGGCGACCGGGCGCGAGTTCCTGCGCTTCAGCCTGGGCGGCGTGCGTGACGAGGCCGAGATTCGGGGCCACCGGCGCACCTACATCGGCTCGATGCCGGGCAAGATCGTGCAGTCGCTGAAGAAATGCGGCTCGTCCAACCCGCTGTTCCTGCTCGATGAAATCGACAAGATGGGCCAGGACTTCCGGGGCGACCCGGCCTCGGCGCTGCTGGAAGTGCTGGACCCGGAACAGAACGCCAAGTTCAACGACCATTATCTGGAGGTCGACTACGACCTGTCCGACGTGATGTTCGTGACTACCGCCAACTCCCTGCGGATGCCGCAGCCGCTGCTGGACCGCATGGAGATCATCCAGCTTTCCGGCTACACCGAGGACGAGAAGGTCGAGATCGCCAAGCAGCATCTGCTGTCGAAGCAGGTCGAGAATCACGGCCTGAAGCCTGGCGAATGGTCGGTGTCCGACGGCGCGCTGCGTGATCTCGTGCGCTACTACACCCGCGAGGCCGGCGTGCGCAGCCTGGAGCGCGAGCTGGCGAAGCTGGCCCGCAAGTCGCTGAAGCTGATCCTTGAGGGCAAGAAGAAGTCGGTCGCCATCACCTCGCGCAATCTCGCCGATTTCGCCGGTGTGCGGAAGTACCGCTTCGGCGAGTCAGAGCTGGAGGACCAGATCGGCGCCACCACGGGGCTGGCGTGGACCGAGGTGGGCGGCGAACTGCTGACCATCGAGGCGATCACCCTCCCGGGCAAGGGCGCCATCAAGACCACCGGCAAGCTCGGTGACGTGATGCAGGAGTCGATCCAGGCGGCCTATTCCTACGTCAAGTCGCGCTCGACGGTGTTTGGCATCAAGCCGCCGCTGTTCGAGAAGACGGACATCCATGTCCACGTGCCGGAAGGCGCCACGCCTAAGGACGGTCCGTCGGCGGGTATCGCCATGGTCACCTCGATCGTTTCGGTGCTGACCGGGGTGCCGGTGCGCAAGGACGTGGCGATGACCGGCGAGGTGACGCTGCGCGGTCGCGTGCTGCCGATCGGCGGCCTGAAGGAGAAGCTGCTGGCGGCGCTGCGTGGTGGCATCAAGACGGTGCTCATTCCCGCCGACAACGAGAAGGATCTGGCGGAAATTCCCGACAATGTGAAGCGGGGTCTCAAGATCATTCCGGTGAAGGTGGTTGATCAGATGCTCGATCTGGCGCTGGCCCAGCCACTCAAGCCGATCGAATGGACCGAGGCGGACGCGCTGGCGGCCACGCCAAGACCGGACAACAAGGTCGAGATCGAGGGGTCGGTCGCTCACTGAGTGAAAACGGCTCATCCACCAGTCGATAAAGCGCAGAAAACCGCCCTTTCGGGCGGTTTTCCTTTTGACACGACAGGAAACTGCCTCTTAGATGTCCGCCGGCCTCGACGAGGCCGACTTATCATCTCTATCCTGGGGGTCCCAATCCATGAACAAGCAGGAATTGATCAGCGCAGTTGCCGACGCGGCCGGTCTGACCAAGACGCAAGCGGGCAGCGCGGTTGACGCGGTGTTCGATGCCGTCACCGAGGCGCTGAAGAAGGGCGACGAAGTCCGTCTGGTTGGCTTCGGGACTTTTGCTGTCGCCAAGCGGAAGGCCTCCACCGGTCGCAACCCGCGCACCGGCGAGGAAATCAAGATCAAGGCGAGCAGCACGCCGAAATTCCGCGCCGGCAAGGCGCTGAAGGACGCCGTCAACTAAGACGAGTCCACGGGATTGACGCCGGGTCCGGGCAGCCCCCGAGGCCCGGCGTTTTCCATTCCGGCACCGGCATTTGTCTTTTGTGCCGATTGTGTCGAACGGGCTGGACAAGCGGTCGTCAAGCCGCTACATCCGCCCTCCGTCAGGTGGTTGGGGCGCGTAGCTCAGTGGTAGAGCACTGTGTTCACACCGCAGGGGTCGCAAGTTCAATCCTTGCCGCGCCCACCATTCTGACCGATTGATATTCCACGATAATTTTAGATGCTACAGGCGGCGATCCCGCCTGCCGCCGCGCCGTGAACCCGGCGTGTGTGTCGTTGCTGTCGCCTGGTTTCCGGCGTTTCCGGCGGGTGGACGGCAGCGGCCGTCCGTGACGTTAATGGAAGTCGCGCGAACGCGGGATGATGCGCACGTCGCGCGGGTGGCTCCGGTTGAGGGGCGCGGTCTGTGTGGGTGATGCGGCCAGTGGGCTTTCGCCAAGACGCAGCAGGTCGACGTCATGCGCGGTGAGAGACGCGGCGACCAGATGCACGACCGGCACGGCCGGTTGCGCCCCGCCGGGGGTGGCGTCCAGCCGCTGGATACGCCCGCGCACCCGTACCAGCCGGCTGCCCATGACGATGGCGCGGTATTTCTCCATCACCTTCGGCCAGACCACGACATTGCAGATGCCGGTCTCGTCCTCGATGGTCATGAACACGACACCGCTGGCAGTGCCCGGCCGCTGGCGCACCAGCACCAGACCGGCGACGTTCAGCCGGCTGCCGTCGCGGGCCTGCTGGGCCCGGGCGCAGCTGGAAACCCCGTCGTGGCGATAGGCCTCGCGCAGGAAGGCCAGCGGGTGGCCTTTGAGCGACAGGCGCAGGCTGCGGTAATCCTCCACCACCTGTTCGCCCGCCGACAGCGCGGGCAGGACGACCGAGGGCTCGGCGATCGCCTCGCCAGCCTGTTCGAACAACGGCAGCGGTCTGGCGCGGGCGAGCGCGCGCGCCGCCCACAGCGCCTGACGCCGGTCCAGTCCCAGTGAGCCGCAGGCATCGGCGGTGGCCAGCGTCTCGACGAGGCCGACCGGCAACCGGGCGCGCCGCTGCAGGTCGTCGAGACTGGCAAAGGGGCGGCTGGCCCGCGCGGCCATCAGTCGCTCGGCGGCCTCGCGGCCGAGTCCGGTGATCAGCCGCAGGCCCAGCCGCACGGCGTGGTGGCGGTGGCCGGGCCGGGCGACCAGCGTGCAGTCCCAGTCGGCGTGGTTGATGTCCGGCGGCAGCACCGGCACGCCGTGGTCGCGGGCGTCGCGGACAATCTGTGCCGGGGCGTAGAAGCCCATCGGCTGGGCGTTGAGCAGGGCGGCGCAGAACACGTCCGGGTAATGGCATTTCAGCCAGGCGGAGGCATAGACCAGGATGGCGAAGCTCGCCGCGTGGCTTTCGGGAAAGCCATAGTCGCCGAAGCCCTTGATCTGGTCGAAGCAGCGGCGGGCGAAGTCCGGCGCGTAGCCGCGCGCGATCATGCGATCGATGAACCGGCGCTCGAAGTCGCCGATGGTCCCCTTGTGGCGGAAGGTGGCCATGGCGTAGCGCAGGCCATTGGCCTCGGCGGCGGAAAATTCGGCGGCGACCATCGCCACCTTCATCGCCTGCTCCTGAAACAGCGGCACGCCCAGCGTGCGGCCCAGCACGTCGCGCAGTTCGCTGGCGGGGCCATGCGCCGGTGCCGGGCCTGGCAGATCGATTTCCTCCAGGCCGTCGCGGCGGCGCAGATAGGGGTGCACCATGTCGCCCTGGATCGGGCCGGGACGCACGATCGCCACCTGGATCACCAGATCGTAGTAGCAGCGCGGTTTCAGGCGCGGCAGCATGTTCATCTGGGCCCGGCTTTCCACCTGGAACACGCCGATGGAATCGCCCCGGCACAGCATGTCGTAGGTCGCCGGGTCCTCGCGCGGGATGGTGGCCAGCCGCACGTCCCGCCCGTGGTGCTGCGCCAGCAGCTGCAGGCCCTTGCGCAGGCAGGTGAGCATGCCCAGCGCCAGCACGTCCACCTTGAGGATGCCCAGCGCCTCGATGTCGTCCTTGTCCCACTCGATGAAGGTGCGCCCGGCCATCGCGGCATTGCCGATCGGTACGGTCGCCTCCAGCGGGCCGCGCGTCAGCACGAAGCCGCCGACATGCTGGGAGAGATGGCGCGGACAGCCGAGCAATTCGTTCGCCAGCGCGACCGTGCGGGCGAGCAGAGGCTCCCGGGGGTCGAGGCCCAGCGCGCGGATGCGCTGGTCGGCGATGCCGTCGCCGGCCCACGAGCCCCAGATGGTGCCGGCCAGGGCGGTGACGACGTCCTCGCTTAAGCCCATCGCCTTGCCGACGTCGCGGATGGCCGAGCGCGGGCGGTAATGGATCACCGTCGCTGCCAGGCCGGCGCGGGCGCGGCCATAGCGCTCGTAGATGTACTGGATCACTTCCTCGCGCCGTTCATGCTCGAAGTCGACGTCGATGTCGGGCGGTTCGCGCCGTTCCTCGTTGACGAAACGCTCGAACAGCAGCGCCACTTCGGTGGGGTTGACCGCCGTGATGCCCAGACAGAAGCAGACCACCGAATTGGCCGAGGAGCCGCGCCCCTGGCAGAGGATGTCGCGGCTGCGGGCAAAGGCCACGATGTCGTGGACGGTGAGAAAGAACGGCGCGTAGTCGCGCGCCGCGATCAGCCTGAGTTCCTTGTCGATGGTCTGACGGACGCTCTCGGGCACACCGGCGGGGAATTTCACCGCGGCCCCCGCCCAGGCGAGTTCCTCCAGATGCTGCTGCGCCGTCTTGCCGGGCGGCACCGGCTCATCGGGATATTCGTAGGCCAGTTGCGCCAGATCGAACCGGCAGGCGGCCACGATGTCCAGCGTCGCCGCCAGGGCGTGCGGATAATCGGCGAACAGGCGGGCCATTTCCGCCGGTGTCTTGAGATGACGTTCGGCATTGAGGCCGAGCGCCAGGCCGGCGTCGTGGATGGTGGTCCTGTCGCGGATGCAGGTCATCACGTCGGCCAGCGGTCGCCGCTCCGGCAGGTGGTAGAGCACGTCGTTGGTCGCCACCAGCGGCAGGCCGTGGCGGGCGGCGCAGTCGGCCAGCCAGCCGAGCCAGGCGAGGTCGTCGCCGCGAAACAGCCGGTGCAGCGCGAGATACAGCGGCTGCCCGCCCAGTGCCGCGCGCACGCCGGCGATGCTGTCGCGAAAGGCCTGCCGGCTGGCCCGGTCGTGGCGCACGGGGGGCAGCAGCACGAAGATCTGCCCGGGGGCGGCCTCGGTGACATCGGCGAGCCGGAGATGGCAGGCGCCCTTGGCGGCCCGGCGCTTGCCGCGCGAAAGCAGCTGCGACAGCCGGCCATAGGCGGCGCGGTCGGTGGGGTAGGCGAGCAGCGATGGCGCGTCCTCCAGATCGAGCCGGCAGCCGATCACCAGGGGCAAGCCGTGCTTGCGCGCCGCCACATGGGCCCGCACCACGCCGGCCAGGCTGTTGCGGTCGGTGATGGCGAGTGCCGCCAGGCCCTGGCGCACGGCGGTCGTCATCAGCTCGTCCGGGCTGCTGGCCCCTTCGAGAAAGGTGAAATGGCTGGTCACCTGCAGTTCGGCATAGGCGGGCGCGCTCATGGGCTCGGTCCGTCCGCCATCAGGCCATCAGGCCATGCAGGTACCAGCGCGGCGCGCCGTCGGGCTCGCCGGCGGCACCTTCGTACAGGCCTTCGCGGAACAGCCACAGGCGCCGGCCCTCGCTGTCCTCGGCGCTGTAATAGTCGCGGCTGCGCGCGGTGGCGGCGGCGTCGCGCCACCATTCCGGGGCGATGCGTTCCGGCCCGGTGCTGCGGACGATGCGGTGCGTGCCGCGCCGCCAGACGATGCGCGCCGGCGGGCCATCCGGCACTTCCGCCAGCACCTCCACCGGCTCCGGGCGCGGCAGCAGCAGGATCGGGCGTGGCGCATCGACGTGCGTTGGCGGCCCGGCGGTGCGGGCCCGTCGCTCGGCGCGCTCCGGTACATGGCTGGCGACGCCGGCCAGACGATAGACGGCCTGTGCTCCCAGCCGGTTGGCGAGGCAGTCCTGCAGGCGGGCAAGCTCGGTGCTGCCGTCCGGGCCGGTCAGACCGACCTGCCGGGCGGCGAGCGGCGCCACCTCGATGGCGGCAAGCACCAGCGCGTCGATGCCGAAGGCGGTGGTCAGCCTCTCCAGTCGCGGCGCGAACAGCCGCAGGATGTGCGGCACCTCGCGCGAGGGCTGGGCCAGGCCGATGCGCAGCGCCGACACCTGGCCGTCGACCTGCATCGCCTGCAGCGCCAGCCGGCGGGCACCGACACCGGCGGCCGCCATCTCCTGCACCAGCGCCTCGACCAGCCGGGGCAGCCAGGCCGCCACCTGCGCGCGGTTGAGCAGCGGTTCGGCGAAAGCCTGCCGCACGGCATGCCGCGGTGGCGAGCGATAGGGCGCGGCGGGTTCGGCGCGCACGCCCAGCAGCTGGTCGAGGCGCAGCAGCACGGCGTCCGCCGCCGTGCGGGCCGGGAAGCGTCGGGCCAGGGTGCTGCGCGGCAGGCCGGCGAGGGCGCCGATGGTGCGCAGGCCGAAGCGCTCCAGCACGCCGATGCTGTCCGCCGACAAACGCAGCGCGGCGACGGGCAGGGCCGCGAAACCGGCAAGGCCGGCCGACGTGACCCGGCGCTGGTCGGGCGGGGCGAAGCGGGCCAGCGCCCAGGCGCCGCCGACGGTCGCCGCCAGACCCAGGCGGGGGCGCCAGCCCATGGCGCGCAGGCGGACCTCGATGTCGTCGAGCAGGGCGTCAGGACCCGGCCACAGGCCAAGACAGCCGGTGAGGTCGAGCAGCAGCCCATCCGCCCCGTCGAGGGCGACCAGCGGGGTATAGCGATCGCACCAGCGGGCCAGGGCGACCAGTGCGGCCTGGTCGGCCTCGGAGTCGCGGCTCTGCGTCGCCAGCGTCGGGCACAGCGCGCGCGCCCGGGCCAGCGGCTGGCCCGGCTGCACGCCGGCGCGGCGGGCCCCGGCGTTGACGGCGCTCACCAGCTGCCCGTGCGGGCCGCTGTCCACCAGCGCGAACTCAGGCGGCTCGGGGCGCGGCGGCTGACACTGGCGGGCGAGACGCCGCCAGCGGTCGATCGCCAGCCGGGGCAGCCACAGGGCCAGCCAGGAGGAAACGTCGGCTTTCATCGTTCCAGGTCACATCGAAGGCAAGGGGGGGCAGGCTGCGCGCCCGGGTCAGGCTCATCCGCCACACCGGCGGACCGGGCGTGCGCGGCGCATGGGGCTCGGGCCGGCTCGGCCGGCTTTCCACCCGCCAGCGGGTGTGCGCGGCACTGCCGGCGGCCCGGCCGCCGGCCGCGGTGCCGCCCAGCGACAGCCACAGGCAGGGGCAGCCATGGCGGGCCGCCGCGAGGCTGAGCCGCCGGCTGGCCGTGAAATCGAGCGCGCCGCCGATGCCGACGACCGCGGCCAGTCCGCCGGCGGCGGTGGCGGCGGCCGCCAGCCCTTCCTCCAGCGCCCAGGCGACATCCAGCTCCCGCCGGCCGACGGCGAACAGGAAGCGGGTGGGGTCGAGGCCCAGGGCCGCCATGCCGGGCCCGTAGGGCCGGCCATAGTCCATCGCCATGGCGGTGGTCGTCACCCACAGCACATCGCCGGCCGGGCGCCGGGCGAGCAGGGCCAGCAGCAGCGCCACGGCGCTGGCGGCGTGCGGGCCGGTGGCCGTCCAGTCGTGCAGCGCATCGGTGGCCAGACCGCCACCGAGGGCATGGTCGAGCGTCGGCTCGCCCCAGCTCCAGGGTGGCGCGCGGTCGGCTTCCAGCGTCAGCGGTCGCCCCTCCAGGGCGGCAATCCGCGCCTTGAGTGCCGATAGCGTCTGTGTCGTGCTGGCGTACGCCGCGTTCATGACTTCTCCCGACTCTGGCTGAATGTTCTTATTTTGTTCTTATTCGGCCGGCGGAGTCAAGGTCGTGGCGATCAGGCGCGTTCCCGCCTCGCCGGCGCGCAGTTGATCGGGCCGGCTGGCGAATGTCCCTCGATCCGGATACTGTGAGCGCCGATGCGCGCGGCATGGATGACCTTGCGTACGAGATCGGCTCGTCGCGCATTCAACGGGGACCGGAGAGGCGTATGGCGCCGGAGCTGGCGGAAGCATTGCCGCTAGGTGTTGCTGGGTTGGACACTGGACTGAGGTTGCTGTGGTGCAACGGGCTGTTTGGTCGCATTCTGGCGGCGCGCGGTGTGGCCGCCGCGCCGGGCGATGGCTACGCGAGCCTGCTTGAAGCCCTGCTCGCGACCACCGGCATGACACCGGAAGCGCGGGCCACCTGCGTCGATGCCCGGATCGCCGCCGCCTCGGCCGGCCGCGGGGATCACCACGTCATCAAGGCCAGGGGAGAATGGGCGATTGCCCTGACGACCGCGCGGGTTGGCACCGGTGAGACGGTGCTTACCCTGACCGACCTGAGCGAACAGGAACAGCGGGACGCCCTTCTCGGCAACGCGGAAATCATGGCCCGGTCCGGGGCCTGGCAGTATGACCTGATCACCCACGCGGTCGACTTCTCCGATGGCGCGTGGACGGTTTTCGGACCCGGTTCGAAGGAGCGGATGGGGTCGATCGACCAGTGGATCGCCGCCGTGCACCCGGAAGACCGGGCGCGCATGGCCACAGCCGTCGCCGAGGGCCGCGCCAACCTCACCCCCTATGACATCGAGTACCGCGTCTATCGTACCGACGGCACGCTGATCGACCTTGTCGCCAAGGGAATGCCGGTGCGGGATTCCCAGGGCCAGCCGCGCTGGTATCGCGGCATCTTCACCGATGTCTCGGAGATCCGTGAAACCCAGCGCGCGCTGGAGCGCAGCGAGGCACGCGGGCGGGCGATCATTGAAAACAGCCCCGATATCATCGCGCTGCTGGACGAGGCCGGGCGTATCGCCTTCGCCAGCCCGGCGGTCCGGACCATGCTCGGCTACGACGTGGCGGAGATGATCGGCATGGGCGTGGTGGACGTGGTGCATCCCGACGATATCCCGCAGGCAACCGCGGCGCTGGGCCGGATGGTGGCCACGGCGGGACATGGCGAGCAGCTGGAACTGCGACTGCGCCACAAGGACGGGCGGTGGGTCGACGTCGAAGTCGCCGGCCGCAATTTCCTCATCGACCCGGCGGTGCGGGGCATCCTGACCAACATCCGCGACATCTCCTACCGCAAGCAGGCCGAGGCCCGGTTGCGTCAGGCCCAGAAAATGGAGGCGGTCGGTCAGCTCACCGGGGGCATCGCCCACGACTTCAATAACCTGCTGGCGGTGGTGGCGGGCAACGTCGAGCTTCTGGCCGATCAGCTGCGCCACATCGACGCCCCGGGAGAGCTGGTCAACCGGGCCGAGCGGGCACTGCGCGCGACCGATCGCGGCGCGACCCTGACCCGCAGCCTGCTGGCGTTCGCCCGCCAGCAGACCCTGTTGCCCAGCACGCTCGACGTCAACCATCTGGTCGACGAGATGTACGAGCTGGTGCGCCGCACCTTGCCGGAGAATATCGCGCTCGGCTTCCTGCCCGCCGACGGCCTGTGGCTGAGCGACGTCGACCCGGGGCAGCTGCAGAATGCCCTGCTGAACCTGATCATCAATGCCCGCGACGCCATGCCCGATGGCGGCGCCCTGACCATCGAGACGGCGAACGTCACCCTTGATGATGATCTCATCGGCGACACCGAGGACATGGCGCCGGGGCCTTATGTGATGCTGGCGGTCTCCGACACCGGTGTCGGCATGCCGCCGGAGGTCGCGCGTCGGGCGTTCGATCCCTTCTTCACCACCAAGGGGCTGGGCAAGGGCACCGGACTCGGGCTCTCCATGGTGTTCGGCTTTGCCCGGCAGTCCGGCGGCCATGCCCGCATCTCCAGCGAGCCCGGTGTCGGCACCCAGGTGCGCCTGTACCTGCCGCGCTCCGCCGCCGGCACGGAGGACGCGCGTCATCACGGCAGCCATGACGGCGACATGGGAGGGCATGAACGGCTGCTGGTCGTCGAGGACGATCCCGACCTGCTGGCGCTGGCCGCCGATCTGCTGCGCGCTTTCGGCTATGCCGTGCTGGAGGCCCCCAGCGGCGAGGCGGCCCTGGCGGTGCTGGCGGAGCGCGCCGACATCGATCTGCTGCTGACCGATGTGGTGCTGACCGGCGGTCTCAACGGCGCGACCCTCGCCGAGCGCGCGCGGGTGCTGCGTCCCGGCCTGCGGATCGTGTTCATGTCCGGCTATACCGAAAACGCGGTTCTCCAGGGCCGAGGCCCCGCGCACAATGTGCGCCTGATCCAGAAGCCGTTCCGCAAGGTCGAGCTGGGGGCGGCGATCCGGGCCGCGCTCGACGCCGCGCCATCCCGCGACTGACGATGCCCCCCTCGTTGCCGCCGCCGCGGCCATGGACCAAAGGCGTGTGGCGAAGGCTGGACCGGTGTAGAGCCGTCAAGGGCTGCGATCCGAGGGCTGCTCGTAAACGTGGAAAGGCAAGATAATGGCGTGGATTTGGATTCAAGAGCCAGGGCAATATAGCAAGACCTACGATCCCGAGGCTGGTCTTCAGCTGTTAAGGCGAGGTGGCGGCCCGGGCTATACCGGCTATATCATCGTTCCCACCGACGACCATGCCAAGGAACTCTGCAGCTTCGGCAGCGGCAGGATCCGGCGCCCGGCGACCGCCGCCGAGCAGCGCGCACATCCGGGCGCCGAAACCCACCTGACGATGATCTTCAATGTCGGTCGGCCGATGCCCGGCTACACGCTGGCGGAGACGCACCAGATTGTCCGCGACGCGGTGATGGCCCAATGGCGGGGCGTGAACAGCCCGCTCGGACTGAGAGAATACATACTTGAAATCAAGATCAACGGATGAGGGGCTGACCATGGCACTGACCTATGACCAGGCGGTCGCCAAGCTGGCGACCATGCCTGCTGGCCTGAGCGGGGATGATGCGATCGGCTGGCTGCGGCAGCTGGTGACGGACACCGATGTCAGCGTGCCGGACGGGCGGACGGTCGTGCTGTTCAGTGGCATGGTCGACGCTGACCATTGGTCCGCACAGCGGACAGCCGGCGCGCGCGCCACGGCAGTGGCCTGACGCCGGCGCACAATGGCCGCCTGATCCACCGGAAAAAGGCGTCCCCATGCTTGAACGCGGCCACATCGAATTCATCCAGTCCCAGCTGCTGCCGTGGCGGCGCATCGGCCATGGCCTCGCCCGCCCGGACGCCGAATACAAGATGCTCAGCCGCGACCCCGCCGATGGCGCCTGTTCGATCCTGGTGCGCTATCCGGTCGGCTGGTCGCGCTTCGGACCGGAGCACATTCTGGCGGACGAGGAATTCTACATTCTCGAAGGCTCGCTGGAGATGGACGGCCATGTCTACCCGGCCGACAGCTATGCCTTCCTGCCGGCGGGCTGGACCCGCCACGCCATGCGCTCGCCGCGCGGCTGCGTGCTGATCGCCTTCTATGACCGCGAGCCGGTGCTGGTGCCGCACGCCGGTGACGGCACCGCCGAACAGTCGCCGCGGGCGATCCCGCACCTCGATCTGCGGGCGATGCCGTGGGACATGACGCTGAACGACCCCAACCTGCGCCACCTCGGCATCGGCCGGAAGAACCTGCGCACCGACGCCCAAACCGGCGAGCGCAGCTTCCTGTCGCTGATCCTGCCGCAGGCGGTGCCGCCGGGCGGGCAGGGGCCGCAGGAGGTCCACCCGGTGGTCGAGGAGTGCTACATGCTGGCCGGCGACATCACCGGCCCCCACGGCACCATGTACCCCGGCGGCTATTTCTGGCGCCCGGCCGGCATTCCGCACGGGCCGTTCGGCGCCCGCTGGGGCTCGGTGTCGCTGATCCGCTTCGTCGGCGGCCGCCACGTCAACGTCTGGACCGACGCCCAGGCGCCGTTCAGCTTCGATGCCCCCTATGATCCGGTGCTGCCGGAGGAGCTGCGGCCGTTCGCCGCCCACGGCTGGGTGCCGCCGGCGGCTTATTGAGGCCAGCCTGCCCGCCGGCCGACAAGAGGGCGCTGGCCGGTCGAGGAGGGGGCAGGCAGGGGGAGCGGCAGGCGGCAAATGGGCAGGGGGCTTGACCGCACCGGCCGTCCGCACCTATGGACATCCCACCTGCGCGCACGTCCGTCGCGCCCGGGGCGGTTAGCTCAGTTGGTAGAGCATCTCGTTTACACCGAGAGGGTCGGCGGTTCGAGCCCGTCACCGCCCACCATTGCCGCAAGGCGGTGTCTGATCCCGCATGGCTGCGCGCATGCCGCATGTGGCTGTATGCCATGCGGCGACATGCAGTGCGCCAGCCGTACCCTGAATTGACATTGCGTTCGCGGCATGGTTGCGTCCATCCTTGGCGCGACCGGCACGCTGCGGCAACCTCGGTGTCCGTCGCCACAGGGGCCGGCGCGAGAGCGGATGGCGGCGGGGCGACGATGACGGCATATCGAGCTGAAATAAGTATACTGTCCCCGGAAATCCAATGCCTCGGATAACGTCAGCCTACGCATGTCATTCCTACGACCAGAGGAGCGATGCCATCCTTATAGGTGCCGACGAGCCTTGGGAGGTTCGCCGCCACCACCGGCGTTTCCCGCGCTCTGCTGAACCAGTCGCTCGCGGCCTTGATCATGGCCTCGCAAAACGTGCCGGCGTCGGCGATCAGGACCCGGTCGTATTTGATGCCAGCGATCTCAGAGTCGTTGAGCACGATGTTCAGCACCGACGATCCGGAACAGAATATCGCCCGGTCAAACTGCTTCTGACGGTTGCCGAACGCGCCTTGGTGGACGACCCCGCACCGCAAGCTCCATGCATCGTCGTCCGTCAACAGAGAGTAAACGGGGACGACGTGATCGCGGTACCACTGTTTGTAGCGCTTGCCTTGATTGCTCGTGCTCGCCTCAGGCCCGATGCTGAGATTGGCGCAGATGTCTGGAACGGCCAATGCCAGCATGATCGCTGCGTAAGGAAAGCCGGCGTCCAGCGTGCCGCGGATCTGATCGAAAATGTGTTCCACGCGCTGGATGCTACTGCGGAATGTGGTTCCGTTCCATACCGCCATCCTTGAGCCACGCGACGAGGTCGAGGAGGTTGATCTCGACGCAATCGTAGCCGCCTTGGTTTTCGGCCTTGAGAACGAACCGACCGACGTCCTCGTAGAACGCGATCTTCACGGGCAGCCCCTCGCCGTACTCCCGGACGCCATCAAGAGTAATCTCACCCATGGCAGAAAGAATAAACTTAGTACGCGGCTAGGTTAATCGTGCGTGAAGGGGATAATTCCCTAATTTTATTGCATTATTTTGAAACTCATTTGGAGGAGAGGTTTAAAAATGATTCATTAAATAATGATGTAAATAGAATATATGAATATTTTGAATCAAAAATATCTAGTATTCAAAAAATATTCGAAGAGCAGGATTTGTTTGTTACTGTGTTATGGGAAAATGTTCTTGGTCATGATTTTTCGGAAGGTGGATATGTTAAAGGGGAGTATATACCAACGACGTATGATGAACTCGTGAAGGTGTGGGGCGTTCGGCCTCCTTGGGTTGTTGAGACAGATCAGCTCTCTTTTCAATTTAATTACCTTAAACGCATGGAATGCTACCCGTGGAGTAATAACGCGCCTTGGCTTAGTGCTAGCGCCGCCGGTACCATATGAGGCTCATTAATCCGTCCCCTTGTCTCCCCCTTACCCCTTCTTCGGGCGGCCGCGTTTCCTGGGGGCAGGGGAGGCCGCGGCCGGCGTCCTGACCGCCTTCGCGGTCGCCTTGTCTGCCGCCTTCGCGGTTTCTCCCTTGGCTGCCCCCTTGGCCGCCTTCGCGGCTTTCCCTGTGGCCGCCTTCGCGGTCGCCTTATCTGCCGCCTTCGCGGCTTTGGCGGCGCGTTTCTTCGCCGCGGTCGGGGCGAAGCTGTCCAGGGTGTCGTCATCGCCGGTGTCGGCGGCCGGGGCCGCCGGGGCCGGCCTGCCGGGCTTGCTGGTGCCGAAGCGCCCGGCGCCGGCGCGCAGGCTCTTGTTCGACGGCGCCGGCTGGCTGCGGGCGACCGGCACGCCGTCGCCCAGCAGCGGCTTGAGATAGCCGCCGGTGTAGCTCTTCGGGTTGGCGGCGACCGCCTCGGGGGTGCCGGTGGCGATGATCTCGCCGCCGCGCGCGCCCCCCTCGGGGCCGAGATCGATGATCCAGTCGGCGGTCTTGATGACCTCCAGATTGTGCTCGATGATGACCACGGTGTTGCCCTGGTCGACCAGCGCCTGGATCACCTCCATCAGCTTGCGCACGTCCTCGAAGTGCAGGCCGGTGGTCGGCTCGTCGAGGATGTACAGGGTGTTGCCGGTGGCGCGGCGGCTGAGCTCCTTGGCGAGTTTGACGCGCTGGGCCTCGCCGCCCGAGAGCGTCGTCGCCTGCTGGCCGATCTTGACGTAGCCCAGCCCGACCTCGTGCAGCATCTCCAGCTTCTCGCGGATCGCCGGCACGGCGGCGAAGAAGCCGACGCCGTCCTCCACCGTCATCTCCAGCACCTCGGCGATGGACTTGCCCTTGAAGGTCACCTCCAGCGTCTCGCGGTTGTAGCGCTGGCCCTTGCAGGCGTCGCAGGTGACATAGACGTCGGGCAGGAAGTGCATCTCGATCTTCAGCACGCCGTCGCCCTGGCAGGCCTCGCAGCGGCCGCCCTTGACGTTGAAGCTGAAGCGGCCCGGCTTGTAGCCGCGCGCCTGCGCCTCCGGCAGGCCGGCGAACCATTCGCGGATCGGCGTGAAGGCGCCGGTATAGGTCGCCGGGTTGGAACGCGGCGTGCGGCCGATCGGCGACTGGTCGATGTCGATGACCTTGTCGAGATGCTCCAGCCCCTCCAGCGCGTCGTGCGCGCCGGGCACCACCCGGGTGCCGTTGAGCCGCTTGGTGGCGGCGTTGAACAGGGTGTCGAGCGTCAGCGTCGACTTGCCGGAGCCGGAGACACCGGTGACGCAGGTCAGCGTGCCCAGCGGAATGCTGGCCGAGACGTTCTTCAGGTTGTTGGCCCGCGCGCCGGTGATGGTCAGGTGACGCCCCGAACCGGGGCGGCGGGCCGCCGGCAGCGGCACCTGGCGGGTGCCCGACAGATAGGCGCCGGTCAGGCTGTCGGGGGTGGCCATGATCGCGGCCGGCGTGCCCTCGGCGATGATCCGCCCGCCATGGACACCGGCGCCCGGCCCCATGTCGATGACATGGTCGGCGGCGCGGATGGCGTCCTCGTCATGCTCGACCACCAGCACGGTGTTGCCGAGGTCGCGCAGGCGCTTCAGCGTTTCCAGCAGCCGGTCGTTGTCGCGCTGGTGCAGGCCGATCGACGGCTCGTCGAGCACGTAGAGCACGCCGGTCAGGCCGGAACCGATCTGGCTGGCCAGCCGGATGCGCTGGCTCTCGCCGCCCGACAGGGTGCCGGAGGCGCGCGACAGGTTGAGGTAGTCCAGCCCGACGTTGTTGAGGAAGCCCAGTCGCTCGACGATTTCCTTCAGCACCTTCTCGGCGATGGCGGCCTGCTTCTTGGTCAGGTGCTTGCCCAGGCCGGCGAACCAGGCCAGCGCATCGGCCACCGACAGCTCGGTGACCTGCGAGATGGTGCGCTTGTCCACCTTCACCGCCAGCGCCTCGGGCTTCAGCCGCTGGCCGTGGCAGGCCTCGCACGGCGCCGACGACTGGTAGCGCGACAGTTCCTCGCGCATCCAGGCGGACTCGGTCTCGCGCCAGCGGCGGTCGAGGTTGTGGATGACGCCCTCGAACGGCTTGGTCACCTCGTAGCGCTTGCGTCCGTCGTCGAACACCAGCGGGATCGCCTCGCCATTGGTGCCGTAGAGCACCGCCTGGCGGGCTTTCTCCGGCAGCTCGGCCCAGGGGCTGCGCAGCGAGAACTTGTAGGCGCGCGCCAGGCTTTCCAGCACCTGCAGATAATAGGGCGACGGCGGCGAGGATTTCGACCACGCCGCCACCGCGCCATCGGCGATGGACAGCTGGTCGTCCGGCACCACCAGCTCGGGGTCGAAGTACAGTTTCTCGCCCAGGCCGTCGCAGGTCGGGCAGGCGCCGTGCGGATTGTTGAACGAGAACAGCCGCGGCTCGATCTCGGGGATGGTGAAGCCGCTCACCGGACAGGCGAATTTTTCGGAGAACAGTAACCGCTCGGGGTTGCCCGCCGCGTCCTTGGCGTCGGCGAACTCGGCCACCGCCAGCCCCTCGGCGAGCTTGAGCGCGGTCTCGAAGCTGTCGGCCAGCCGTGTCTCCAGCCCCGGCTTGACGACGATGCGGTCGACCACGACGTCGATGTCGTGCTTGAACTTCTTGTCCAGCGCCGGCGCCTCGGCGATGTCGTGGAAGGCGCCGTCGATCTTCACCCGCTGGAAGCCCTGCTTGCGCAGCTCGGCCAGCTCCTTGCGATATTCGCCCTTGCGGCCGCGCACGATCGGGGCGAGCAGGTGGAAGCGGCGGCCCTCGGGCAGCGCCATCACCCGGTCGACCATCTGGCTGACCGTCTGGGCCTCGATCGGCAGGCCGGTGGCCGGCGAATAGGGCACGCCGACGCGCGCCCACAGCAGGCGCATATAGTCGTAGATCTCGGTGACGGTGCCCACCGTCGAGCGCGGGTTCTTCGAGGTCGTCTTCTGCTCGATCGAGATCGCCGGGCTCAGCCCCTCGATGTGGTCGACATCGGGCTTCTGCATCAGTTCGAGGAACTGGCGGGCATAGGCCGACAGGCTCTCGACGTAGCGGCGCTGGCCCTCGGCGTAGATGGTGTCGAAGGCGAGGCTGGACTTGCCGGAACCGGACAGGCCGGTGATGACGACGAGCTGGTCGCGCGGGATGTCGACGTTGATCGACTTCAGGTTATGTTCGCGCGCGCCACGGATGGAGATGTGAGTCAACATGCGCTCATGTTCCAGATTTGTTCGCGCCTGGCAAGGGGGCTGAAAGGCGGGTCTGATGGGGGGCTGACCGGCGGGTCGGCAGGGGTGTTGCAGTGCGGCACACATGGCGCGGCGGCGTCGCAGATTCAAGCGCGCGGATGAACCGCTCACGAGATTCAAGCGGGTGGATACGCCGCTCATTCCAGTGCCCACGGAGGCGACCCTATCATTTCCGTGCGGGCGCGCCGCCTTGCGTGCCTCCGGCGGGGCGCTAGGGTTGGGTGCGCCAGGCTGGACACACCGGCCGGCAGACCGGGAAGACGCAGACCCGGGGGAGGTTGCAGGCGATGATCGACATCTATGGCGGGCAGACGCCCAACGTTTTCAAGCCGCTGATCGCGCTGGAGGAGATGGGCGAGGCCTACAGCCGCATCCCGGTCGACATCCTCAAGGGCGAACAGTTCGCGCCGGCCTTCCTGGCGATCAGCCCCAACAACCGGGTGCCGGCCATCGTCGACCATGATCCCCTCGATGGCGGCGGGCCGCTGCCGGTGTTCGAGTCCGGCGCCATTCTGCTCTACCTTGCCGACAAGCACCGCGCCTTCATCCCCGCCGACGCGCGCGGCCGGGCGGCGGTGGTCGAGTGGCTGATGTGGCAGATGGGCGGGCAGGGGCCGATGTGCGGCCAGGCCGGCCACTTCCGCAACTACGCGCCGGAGAAAATCCCCTACGCCATCGACCGCTACAGCAACGAGGTGCGCCGGCTCTATGGCGTGCTCGACACCCGGCTGGCCGGGCGCGAGTTCATCGCCGGCGACTATTCCATCGCCGACATGGCCTGCTGGCCGTGGATCCTGTTCCGCGATCATCATGGCGTCGCGCTGGCCGACTTTCCCAACGTCGAACGCTGGTACGCCGCCGTCGAGGCGCGCCCGGCGGTGCGGCGGGCGCTGGCGGACTATCAGCCGATCCCGCCGATGACCTTCACCGACGCCCAGCGCGCGGTGTTGTTCGGCGGTCAGCGGCCGCAGGCGGCGGAGGCGGGCGATGAGCGGCATTGACTATCTGCCGATCGAGGCGGCGCGCGCGGCCACCGGGCTGCGGGTCGCCTTCACCCAGGGGGTGCCCAATCCTTGGGGCTTCGGCGCCCGCGCCATCCTTGATATCAAGCGCATCCCCTATTTGGCGGTGGCGCAGGAGGCCGGCGGGGCCAACGACGCGCTGAAGGCGTGGACCGGCCAGACCTCGGCCCCGGTCGCCATGCTCGACGACGAACGGCCGCGCGCCCTGTGGTCGGAGATCGTCGTGCTGGCGGAGCAGCTGGCGCCGGAACCGCCGCTGGTCCCGGCGGTGCCGGAGGAGCGGGCGCTGATGTTCGGCCTGTGCCATGAACTGTGCGGCGATGACGGGCTGGGCTGGAACGCCCGGACGTTGATCTTCGCCGCCAACCGCGCCGCCGGCAACGATGCCTTCGAGTCAATGTACCGCAAATATTCCTCGCCCAGCCCGGTCGAGCACGCCCGCCGGCGGGTCGCCGACATTCTCGGCCTGCTCGACCGCCAGCTGGCGGCCCAGACGGCGCGGGGGCGGGATTATCTGGTCGGCGACCGGCTGTCGGCCGCCGACCTCTACTGGGCCGGTTTCTCCAACCTGTTTGTCGCCATGGCGCCGGACCTGTGCGCCATGCCGGACTTCTACCGCGCGCTCGGCGCCATCACCTGCGGCCACCTGTCACCGCCGGTGCCGTCGCGTCTGCTCGACCACCGCGACCGCGTGGTGCGCGACCATCTCGATACGCCGGTGGCCTTCTGAACGACGGCGCCAGGCGACGCTTACTGGCCGCGCGCCCAGTTGCCGAATTCCTTCACTGTCACCTTGCCGTCGGCGTCGGCGTCGGCGTCGGCGAAGTTGAGCTGGCTCTGACGCATGAACTGCTCGCGCGTCACCAGGCCGTCACCGTCGGCGTCCATCACCTGGAAGCGCAGCGTCTTGCGCTCGGTGGCGCGCTCCTGCATCTGCAGCTGCCGCTGGGCGTTCATGGCGCTTTTCGGGCCGGGGCCCATGCGCATCGCCATATATTCCTCGCGGGTGAGCCGGCCATTGCCGTCGCTGTCCATCGCCGCGAACATGTCGCCGGCCCAGGCCTGATGCTCGGCACCGCTCAGCACGCCATCCTGATCCTGATCGCGCTGGCGCAGCCGGTCGGCGGCGCGCTTGCCCTGCCGGTCCCAGTCGCGCAACCGGTCACGGTCGCGATCGGGGATGCCGTCGCCGGTGCCGTCGCGTAGGCGGTCGCGGTCCTGGCTGCCATAGCCCGGGCTCATGCTGCCGCTCATGCCGGCCCCGCCGCCCGTGCCGCCGCCACCACCGCCGCCGGAACCGCCGGGGCCCGCGATGGCTGGCGCGGTGGCCAGTAGCAGGCCCAGCGACAGGGTGGACACCGCCAAGCCGCGGATTTTCGAAGTGGTGGTTTTCATACTGGTCATCTTCATGGGATCCTCCCGATCGTCCAATGACTGTATGCGAATATCAGAATATTCTGACACGAACCTGACAGCGGGGTGATCGTCGTCCGCTTGCCAGTCACTTTTAACATAAGACGCCGGCGGCCGGCGGGGCGCCTTCAAAAGATTTCAAACAACACCTTGTAATTCAGCAGGATCGGCCTATATCAGTCATGTCGATGAATGACTAACTGATAAATAATCTCGGTTTCCGCGTTTTCGCGTTTCTCCCAGACGACAATCAATACGGCATTATGGCATCGTCTTCCGGGTGTTTTCCTGGGAATACTCTATGCCCTGAAAGGGTTTTATTATGATGACGGGAACCGTGAAATGGTTCAACAGCCTCAAGGGCTTTGGTTTTATTGCGCCGGATGGTGGCGGTAAGGACGCATTCGTTCATATCAGCGCTGTCGAGCAGGCCGGCCTTTCGTCGTTGCAGGAAGGGCAGAAGATCAGCTTCGATCTGCTGGTCGACCGCAGCGGCAAGTCGTCCGCCGGCAACCTGAAGGCGGTCGCCGCCTGAGGCCTTGCGCCCGCCGCGGACTGCGCCGCGAGGTTTTCGCGGCCGTCATCGCGGCAGGAGAAGGCGCATTATCGGCATCGGCCGTTGACCACGGATGTACTGGCAACGCGATGTCTGATAGGATACCAGCTGACCGTTGGTATCGCAGGCCCCGCGCCGCTTCGGCGGTCGCGGGGCTGAGCCGTTGATATGGGCGCCCTGACTCGATGGGATGGCTGGCCGCATGGACCGGCTACCGTGGCGCTCCGCTCGTGAGATGAGCCGGGGCTGCTCCCTTGGTGTCGACTGTTGTCGTGTGCTGTCTGTCGCCCGGTCTCTCGACCGGTCGCGTTTCCGATGTCACCGCTTGCCACACGGGAGGTCAATATGCGCCAGGAAAATGGAGAGATCATGCAGTGGGTTCACCTGGGCGATGCCCTGCGGGAAGAAGCGCTCGCCTGTACCGGCGACATCAACGCCGCCTACATGGCGGTGCACCTGACCTTGCGTGAAGCCTTTGTCGCCGCTGGCGACGATGCCGTGCCATCACCTTCGCCGACGGTGCTGCTGTCGCGCGTGCGGGCGCACTCCCGCCCGCGTGGCGGCCTGGCGAACCACGCATGAGCCGCCGCCTGCTACGAGGATCACTGGAAGCCTGGCTGCGTCCTGCGCGCGAGGGCTGGGCTTTCGATACGTGCCGTTACAATTTCGCGCCGCTGGTGGGGAACGGCATCCGTATGGTGGTGACCAAGCTGGCGGATTGCACCGTCGACATCGGCGTGATGACCCAGCGGGGCGATTTCCTGTTTCGCGCGCCAATGCCGGAGGCGCTGTCCCCGCGCGGACTGTTTGTCGCCGTCCGCTGGCGCGAGGGGGACATCATCGAGGCCCGGCTGGCGGACACACTGATCGGCTCACGGCCTTTCGGAGTCGCCCTTCGCGGCGCCTGATCGCGCCCCTCGTACAGCAAGGAGTTGACGCATGTGGATCGAACCACTGCTGTTGCAGGACATCCGCGAGGTCGTGGTGTCACGTGGCGACGCATATCCGCCGGAAGCGATCAAACTCGATGACCGCGATCCGCGCAATGTCGAGCGTCACATCCGCTATCTGATGCGCCGTGGCGAACTGCGGGCCCGGCTGGAAGCCGGCGGCGGCTCCCGGCTGCTGGTGCTCGGGCTGACCGCCAAGGGCTATCATGCCGCCGGCCGGGTTCGGAACAGCCCGCCGCCCGGCAAATTGTCGAAGGCGATTTCGTGGCTGCGCGACACGTTGGCCGCGACGCGTTAGCGCCCGGCCGGCCGCAGGACCTTATCCGTCAGAGCCAGGTGACAGCGCCTACTTCTCGTCGCCCATCTTGAGCGCGGCGATGAAGGCTTCCTGCGGGATTTCCACCTTGCCGAAGGTGCGCATTCGCTTCTTGCCTTCCTTCTGCTTCTCCAGCAGCTTGCGCTTGCGGGTGATGTCGCCGCCATAGCACTTGGCGGTGACGTCCTTGCGCATCGCCGAGATGGTCTCGCGGGCGATCACCTTGCCGCCGATGGCCGCCTGGATCGGGATCTTGAACAGGTGGCGCGGGATGAGGTCCTTCATCCGCTCGCACATGTGTCGGCCGCGCGCTTCCGCCTGGCCGCGGTGGACGATCATCGACAGCGCGTCGACCGGCTCCTCGTTGACCAGCAGGTTCATCTTCACCAGATCGCCCTCGCGGTGGCCGATCTGGTGATAGTCGAAGCTGGCGTAGCCGCGGCTGATCGACTTCAGCCGGTCGTAGAAGTCGAACACCACTTCGTTGAGCGGCAGTTCATAGACCACCATGGCGCGGGTGCCGGCGTAGCTGAGGTTCTTCTGGATGCCGCGCCGGTCCTGGCACAGCTTGAGCACGGCGCCGAGATATTCGTCGGGCACGAAGATCGTCGCCTCGATCCACGGCTCCTCGATATGGTCGATGCGCACCACCTCGGGCATGTCGGCCGGGTTGTGCAGCTCCATCGAGGTGCCGTCGGTGAGGTGGATGTGATAGACCACCGAGGGTGCGGTGGTGATGAGGTCGAGGTCGTATTCGCGGCTCAGTCGCTCCTGGATGATCTCCAGATGCAGCAGGCCGAGGAAGCCGCAGCGGAAGCCGAAGCCCAGCGCGGCGCTGGTTTCCATCTCGTAGGTGAAGCTGGCGTCGTTGAGGCGCAGCTTGGCCATGCTCTCGCGCAGCTTCTCGAAATCGGCGGCGTCGACCGGGAACAGGCCACAGAACACCACCGACTGCACTTCCTTGAAGCCGGGCAGCGGCACCGCGTCCTTGGCGTTCTTGGTTTCCACCAGCGTATCGCCGACGCGGGTCTGGGCGACTTCCTTGATCTGGGCGGTGATGAAGCCGACCTCGCCGGGGCCGAGTTCGCCGATATAGTCGATCTTCGGGCGGAACACGCCGACGCGCTCGACCGTCTGGTCGTTGCCGGCGGCGAGCATGCGCAGCGACATGCCCTTCTTCAGCACGCCCTCGACGACACGCACCAGCAGGATGACGCCGAGATAGGGGTCGTACCAGCTGTCCACCAGCATCGCTTTCAGCGGCTTGCTGGCGTCGCCCTTGGGCGCCGGCAGCTGGGTGACCAGAGCCTCCAGCACGTCGTCGATGCCGATGCCGGACTTGGCCGAGGCCAGCACCGCCTGGCTGGTGTCGAGGCCGATGACGTCCTCGATCTGCAACTTGACCCGGTCGGGGTCGGCGGCGGGCAGGTCGATCTTGTTGATCACCGGCACGATGACATGGTCGTGCTCGATCGCCTGATAGACGTTGGCCAGCGTCTGGGCCTCCACGCCCTGGCTGGCGTCCACCACCAGCAGCGAGCCCTCGCAGGCCGCCAGGCTACGCGAGACCTCGTAGGCGAAGTCGACGTGGCCGGGGGTGTCCATCAGGTTCAGCACGTAGGTCTTGCCGTCCTTGGCCTTGTATTCCAGCCGGACGGTCTGGGCCTTGATGGTGATGCCGCGTTCGCGCTCGATCTCCATGTTGTCGAGCACCTGCTCCACCATCTCGCGGTCGGACAGGCCGCCGCAGCGCTGGATGAGCCGGTCGGCCAGCGTCGACTTGCCGTGGTCGATGTGGGCGATGATGGAGAAATTGCGGATCAGATTGATATCGGTCGTCATGGCGGCGGGCATAGCACCACGGCAAGCCCAAGGAAAGCGCCACGCGGGCCGGGATGCAGCGGTTGTCCGGGCGCGCAGCCGGGGTGGTCGCCACCCGAGGCCGGGCGGTCTGAAAGGGCCTCCCTGAAATGGCGTACCTGAAGTGACCCGACGGGGACATGCCCGGACAACAAAGAGGCGTCCGGCTGGGCCGAACGCCTCCAAGTTGGACAGGCGCGGGGGGTTATACCGCGCGTGATCCGGGTTCGGGCCTGTGCCGGGCCCGGATCAGATCAGGCCCGGATCAGATCAGGCCCGGATCAGGTCAGGCCCGGATCAGTCAGGCCTTGCGCCGGCGCCGCAGGGCGCCCGCACCCGCCAGACCCAGCCCGAGCAGGGCAAGGGTCGCCGGTTCCGGCGTCTCGACCGGATCATCCGTATCGATGGGGTCGTCGTTGACGCGCGAGATGGCGAACGACGAGGTGATGCCCATGAAGAACACGTTGTCGTCGAACGACGGGTTCTCGGTGAGGAAGGAGACATAGGTGTCGCCCGCCGTCACGAACGGCGCGGCGTCGATGATGTTGCCTTCCGCCAGGTTGTACAGCTCGTCGTCACCGGCGCCGCCGGCGCAGTTGGGGTCCGGGTTGGACGTGTTGTCGCCGATGCCGCCGACCGTCAGCAGGTCACCGTTGGCGGCGAGGAAGTTGCCGTCGTCATTGCCGCCGGCGCAGCTGGTCAGGCGGCGCGACACCGGGTTGGAGCTGGTCTGCACGTCAACCACGGTCACCTGGCCGGTGGAGTTGCTGGTGCTGTTGCCGTTGTACGAGAAGCTCGAGGCCAGCGACATGATGATGTCGCCGCTGACATAGGGCGAGTCGAAGGTCAGCGTCGTGGTGTCGCCGCCCAGCGCCAGCTCGCCATCGAGCAGGATCGCGGTGCCGGTGGTCGAGCCGTTGCGATAGACGACCACAAGCACGCTGCCGTCGGTGCTCTGCGTCTCGGCATAGCTGAAGTCATAGACGCCGCCGGCGCCGCCATCGATGATCGGCTTGATGATGCTGGTCACGTCGAAGCGGCGCACGCTCGCCGGGTTGGCGTTGTTGAGCAGCGCACCGTCGGCCTGATCGAGGGTAACGCCCTCCAGCACGGCGCCGTAGTTGCCGCCGCTGCCCCAGATGTCCGCGGTGTACAGATAGGCGGCGACGACCGTCGAGCCGGCCGGCACATCAGCGCGGATGACGTTCGATGTGCTGCTGGTGGCGCCGTCAATGCTCAGCGCGGCATTCTGGTAGCCCTGGAACAGCATCAGGCCGGCGCTTGCCGGCTGGGCCGCGAGACCGAGCGCAACCATGGCGCTGGCTCCCATCAACATCTTCTTCAACATGATAGTTCCCCTTCCATTCTTCAACATGATAGTTCCCCTTCCAGTGTCGGCCAGTTTCCGCGTCGCGCGCGGTTCGTCCGCGGACCCGGTCTGGCAAAGCCCCTCGCGTGCCATCCGATGAAAGGTGGCGACGCCAATGATGAATGGTGCATCAGGGATGCAGGTGGGCGCGAGCCAGTGCGGGAGCACCGTGTCAGCGCGACGGACGACTTTGCGTCCTGGTTTTCGACCCTTGACGATATCTTAAGCAAAGGGCGTGCCACAAAATAATATCACGTAAAATCAATATATTAACTGATCCAATTTCTCCTTGTTCGCTTGGAGTGTAAAAAACTTCGACAGATGGATGATGCGCGCCGGGGTTGGGGGATGCGATCCCCCTCTGGTCGCCGGCCGTGTTTGCCGTATAGTCGCCCCTGCATAGTCCGGCGGGCACTCGACATCGGGGGAGGGTTGAATGCGGCTGAAGGTGGCGATCATCGGTTCCGGTCCGGCTGGGTACTACACCGCCGAGGGACTGGTGAAGCAGTACGGCGACCAGGTGCAGATCGACATCATCGACCGGCTGCCGACGCCGTTCGGGCTGATTCGCGCCGGGGTCGCGCCCGATCACCAGTCCATCAAGGGCGTCACCCGTCGCTATGAGGAGACCCAGGCGGCGGGCGACATCCGTTTCTTCGGTAACCTGCAGATCGGTGACGCCATCTCGATCGCCGAGCTGCGGGAGCTCTATCATGCCGTGGTGCTGGCGACCGGCGCGCCGCACGACCGGCCGCTGGGTGTCCCCGGTGATGGTCTGCCGGGCGTCATCGGCGCCGCCGCCTTCGTCGGTTGGTACAATGGCCACCCGGATTTCGTCGACCTGGCGCCGCCGCTGGATACGTCCGCCGTCGCCGTGATCGGCAACGGCAACGTCGCCATCGACGTGGCGCGGGTGCTGGTGAAGTCGCCCGACGAAATGGCGGGCTCCGACCTTGCCCGTCACGCCGCCGAACTGATCCATGCCAGCGCGATCCGCGATGTCTACGTCTTTGGTCGCCGCAGTCTGCTTGATGTCAGCTTCACGCCGAAGGAAGTGGGGGAGCTGGCGGAACTGACGGACGCTGTGCCGCTGGTCGACCCCGGCCAGCTGCCCCCCCGACGGCGCCGAGGCCGCGCTTGATCCCGGCCAGCGCAAGGTGATCGGGCATCTGCGCAGCTTCGCCCTGCGGCGTGCGGACGAAAAGCCCCGGCGCATCCATTTCGTGTTCTGCGCCAGGCCATTGCGGGTTCTGGGTGAGGATCGCGCCACCGGGCTGGAGCTGGAGCGCACCTGCGTGCGGGATGGTCAGGCGGTGGGCACCGGCGAGACCTTCACCATCGACTGCGGTCTGGTCATCCCCTGCATCGGCTATCGCACCCGCTCCATCGCCGGGGTGCCGTTCGACAACGCGCGCGGTCGCTTTGTCAACGACGAGGGATTGATCGAGCCCGGCCTCTATTGCGTCGGCTGGTCGCGCCGGGGGCCGTCGGGCACCATCGGCACCAACCGTCCGGATGGCTTCGCCATCGCCGAGAAGATCGCCGCCGCCGGGCTGACCGGCGAGCGTGCCGGCCGGGCCGGACTTGGGCGCCTGATCGAGGAGCGCGACCTGTGGGTAGTGGGCTTCGACGACTGGAAAACGATCGACGCCGCCGAGGTGGCCCGCGCGCGCATCGGCGCGCCCAGGGAAAAGTTCGTGCGTATCGAGGAGATGCTGGCGGCGGCGGGACGGAGCGGCTAATCAAGGTCGCCCGCCGCTCCAGGCTGGCGTGAACGACGGAACATCCATGCCGCCCATCGAGATTCTCGGCCTGTGTGCCGCCTTCTGCTCCACCACCGCCTTCGCGCCGCAGGCCATCAAGGCGATCCGCCACAAGCAGACCCGTGACATCTCGCTGTGGAGCTACCTGCTGTTCATTGCCGGCATCCTGCTTTGGCTGGGCTATGGCAGCATGATCGGCAGTCTGCCGCTGATCGTCTGCAACGCCGTGACATTGCCGCTGGCCGCCATCACCCTGGTGTTGAAATTGCGCCACGGCTGAGGCGGTTCCGGCGACAACAGCCATTGGTTGTCACGACGGGTGCGGAGTCGTCATACGCATGTCATCGTCCGGTCCCACTAACCTTCGCATCTGCAGCAGCGGATCGCAAAGGAGGGACACCAATGGACGCGACGAGGTTTCTGACGACTGTTTCAGCGCTTGCGACCCTGGTCGCCGGGATGCCGGCGACGGTCCGGGCGGCTGACGACGGCGCTTTGCCAGAAATCATTGTCACGGCACAAAAGCGCGAGGAACGGGTGCGCGACGTGCCGTTCACCATCACCGCCTATGGCGGCGACTTTCTGCGCGAGGTCGGGGTTGGCGAGTTCGATGATCTGTCGCGCTATGTGCCGGGCCTCAACATTCAGGAACAGAGCCCCAACAATCCCGGCTTCGTCATCCGTGGCATCACCTCCGACGATGGCGCCTCCCAGTCGGCGCCGCGCGTTTCGATCTACTACAACGGCGTCGATGTCAGCCGCTCGCGCGGTTCCTATTTCGACCTGTTCGACATCGAGGCGATCGAGGTCGCCAAGGGGCCGCAGGCGACGCTGTTCGGCACCGCCGCCGCCATCGGCGGCATCAGCGTGCGCTCGACCCGGCCGCAGGACGGTACCTCGGCCAGCATCGCCGGCACGCTGGGCAACTATGATCGCCGGGGTGTGGAGGGTCACCTCAACCACGGCGGCGCGGTGTTCGGCGCCCGCCTCGCCTGGAGCGTCAAGCAACGAGACGGCTATGTCGAGAATATCGCCGGATCAGCGGATTCCCAGCGGCCCGGTGGCCCCAGGGTCGCCGATCTCAACGGGCAGGACGTGGCGGCGGTGCGTGGCAGCCTGCGCTACACGCCGGGCGAGCGCTGGGCCAGCGATCTGATCGTCAGCTTCGACCGCCAGACGCCGCCGGGCACGGCGTTCAAGTCGGGGAACTTCGTGCCCACCGGGGGCACCACCTCACCCTATGGCTTCGCCGAGATCGCAGGCGCGCCAAGCGCGCTGAGCGCCCAGTATCTCGGCGGCGACCAGCCGGGCCTCAAACGCACGGTGTGGGATATCAACCTCACCAACAGCTACGACGTCGGTGATCACTGGACGATCACCGCCGTGACCGGGTGGCGTAAATTCGACAGCCTGGAGGTGTTCGACGCCGATGGCAGCCAGGCTTTCTATCTGGAATTCGCCGAGGACGCCGAAGGTCGCCAGTTCAATCAGGAGTTGCGGGCGAGCTTCGCCTACGACAAGGTGAAGGGCTTCGTCGGCGCCACCTATTTCCGCGAGACCGGCAGCCAGCGGGTGCCGTTCCTGACCGAGGTAGGCACCTACGCCCAGTGCACGGCGCTGCCGTCGTCGCTGGCCGCCGCCTACGGCCTGCCTGCCGGCACGCCGATGAGCGTGCTGATCGCGCTGGGTGCCGGCTATTCGCCGAGCAGTCCGGTTGTTCAGGCGCTGCTGGCGACACCGTGCGTGGCCGCCAACGGCAGCGTGCCGGCCGCCGGCATCACCGCCGCGCTGACCGGCGGGCTGCTGAGCCAGCAGCTCTACACCTCGTGGACCCGCAACTCCGCCACCAACGAATCCTTCTCGGTGTTCGGCGACGTGACCTACACGCCGGCGCCGCGGCTTGACGTGACCATTGGCGTCCGCGCGGTTTGGGAGGACCGGACCGCGCGCTATGCCTCGAACGTGCCCAATGCCTATCTGGGCACCACCAATCTTGGTCTGGCGCCTCTGCCGTTCGCCAATACCGGTGGCGACACGGTCAGCGCCAGCGCCTCCAACAACGCGGTGATGCCACGCTTCAACCTGCTGTATCGCCTGAACGACGCCACCAACCTGTACGCCACCATCGGCTATGGCCGTCGTTCTCCGGTGTTGCAGTGGGACAGCGTGGCGAACGGCAGTGGTGTTTATGTGCCGACCCTGACCGAGGTTCCGGCGGAGAAGATCTGGAACTACGAAGGCGGCGTGAAATCGGCGCTGTTCGACAACCGGATGCAGCTGGAGGCGTCGGTTTATTATCAGACCTACGAGAATTTCCAGGTCAGCGTTGTCGAGGACAGCCGTGTCGTCACGCGCAATGCCGGCGAAGCCACCAACTGGGGCGCTGAACTGAGCCTACGGGGGCGGCCGGTCTCTGGTCTCCACCTGTTTGCGACGCTGGGCTATGTCGACGCCAAGATCGCCGACAAGGCGGCCAATGGCGAGTTCGCCAACAGCCGGTTCCGGTTGCAACCGAAATGGCAGACGTCGCTGGGCCTAACCTGGGATCAGCCTGTCGGCGAGTCCCTGCGCCTGTTCGTGACGCCAACCTGGACCTGGCAGTCGCAGCTCTATTTCGACGTACCCAACAGCGACCTGTTGTCACAAGATGGCTATCATCTGGTCAACGTTCGTGCCGGTCTGGGGGCGATCGACGACCGCTGGCAGGTGGAGGTCTTCGCCAACAACCTGTTCGACAGGAACTATCTGATCGATGCCGGCAATACCGGCGATTCATTCGGGTATCCCACCTTCATCGCGGGCGAGCCGCGCATGTACGGGATGCGCGTGAAATTCTCGATGTAACCGGCGCTGGCCAGAAGAGGAGTTGCAGACATGCTCAATCGGCGTGGATTTCTGAAAACGGGCGTGGCCGGCGGTCTGACCGCGGGCCTGCCGCTGGCCGGTGCACGTGCGCAGGCGGCGGGCAGCTTTACCCATGGTGTGGCGAGTGGTGACCCGCTGGCCGACCGCGTCATCCTGTGGACCCGCTATGTCCCCGCCGATGGCGCGGCCGCCGAGGTGGCGTGGGAGGTGGCGACCGATGCCGGTTTCGCCAGCATCGTCGCCAGCGGCAAGGGGCATGCCACGCCCGAGCGCGACTTCACGGTGAAGGTGGATGCCCGTCCGCTGGCGCCGGGCGGCCGCTATTTCTATCGTTTCCGCGACAGCGGCGGTCAGATTTCGACGGTCGGCCAGACCCGCACGCTGCCCACTGGTGCTGTCGAGGCGCTGAACATCGCGCTGTTCTCCTGCTCCAACTTGCCGTTCGGCTATTTCAACGCCTATGCCCATGCGGCGGCGCGCGATGACATCGACCTCGCGCTGCACGTCGGGGATTACATCTACGAGTATCAGCGCGGCACTTATCCGCCCGAGCAGGCCGTGGTTGATGGCCGTCATGTCGAGCCGACCAACGAGATCGTCGCGCTGGCCGATTATCGCCAGCGCTATGCCCAGTATCGCCGCGATCCCGACCTGCAGGCGGTGCACCAGCGGCTGCCGTTCCTGTGCGTGTGGGATGACCATGAGCTGGCCAACAACACATGGAAGGGGGGCGCGCAGAACCACCAGCCGGACAGCGAAGGGCCATGGGACCGCCGCTGGCGGGCCGCCTACCAGGCCTATTGCGAGTGGCTGCCGATCCGTGAGCAGGCGCCGGGCCTGATCTATCGCCGCTTCGACTGGGGCCGGCTGGCCTCGCTGATCATGCTTGATACCCGTTTCATCGGTCGCGACGAGCAGTTCGACTACAAGGAGTTGCTCGGGAGCGTCGACAAGAACGATCCGGCGGCCGTCACCCAGGCGCTGCGCCAGTTCGGCCAGACCGTGCTTGATGATCCCAGGCGGTCGATCCTCGGCCACGCCCAGGAACGCTGGCTGGCGCGACAGATGGCGGACTCCAGGGCGCGCGGCGTGCCCTGGCAGGTTCTCGGCCAGCAGGTGCTGGCCGGCTGGTCGCGCATGCCGCCGGAACTGCCGTCGATCCTCGGCCCGCAGACGCCGTCCTATGTACGCGAATATGTGTCGGCCGGCGCCATTGCCGGCGGGCTAGGCCTGCCGGCCAATCTCGACGCCTGGGCCGGCTACCCGGCGGCGCGTCGCCGGCTGGTCGACGACATTCTCAAATATGCCGACAACGCGGTCATTCTGGCCGGCGATACACATAACGCCTGGGCGTTCGAGCTGCTGGGCGGTCCCGACGGCCGGCCGGCGGCGGTGGAGTTCGGCACTCACAGCGTCACCTCGCCGGGCATGGAAAGTGCTTTCGAGAATACCAGCGGGCTGGCGGCGCTGCTGGTGGCGGCCAATCCCGAACTGAAGTGGGTCGACACCCACCATCGCGGTTATTGCACGGTCCGGTTCACGCCGGAGTCGGCGACCGCGGAATTCGTGTTGCTCAAGACCATCAAGGAGCGCTCGACCCAGCTCGACGGTCTGGTCCGCGCCGAGGTGAAGGCGGTGAAGGGGCCGGGGGTCAGTCCGCTGACATTCGGGTGAACAGGCTCACGCTGGACGCGTGCTGCGGCTTGCTGGGCATCGCCAGTGTCGCGACGGGGATGGCGCCATGACGGCCGCCATCCCCGGCGAACAGGCTAGAGGTCACATGCCGGTGCCCAGGTGCTGACCACGGCGTCGTAGTCGGGGCGTGGCCGTTCCTCCAGTGGCTTGTCGGAGGAACCGAGGAAGATGAATCCGGCGATGCGGTCACCGGGTTCGCCGCCCAGCAGGCGCACCACGCCTTCGGAGAAGGCGGGCCATTCGGTCAGCCAGTTGCCGCGATAGCCCAGCGCATGGGCCGCCAGCAGCAGGTTCTGGCAGGCCGCTCCGGCCGAGAGTTCCTGTTCCCACGCCGGAATCGGGTGGTCACGCTTCACCCGGCTCAGCACTGCCACCAGCACCGGCGCCTGGTGGGCAAACGCCCGGGTGTTGTCGATCAGTACCGGTGTTGCCTGCGGGTTCTCCGCCTTCAGCACCGCGACAAGCGCCTCGCCGAAGGCGGCGCGAGTCGCCTTGGGCACCACCACGAAGCGCCACGGCGCCAGCTTGCCATGGTCCGGCACCCGTGACGCACAGGTGAGAATCTGCCGCAGTTCGGCGTCGTCGGGCCCCGGTGCCACCAGGTCGCGCGCCTTGCCGGAACGGCGGCTGAGCAGCAGGCGCAGCGTCGAGCTGCGGTCGTTGAACGCAGTGGGGGCAGAGACGGTCATTGGGGGGCTCCCGCAAAAAGTTTTTGGGCCTGAGTCCAAGGCGAGCTAACACGCGGGGCATGACAAAAAAACCATGGATATTGGTCGCAGGCGCGGTGTCGCTCATCGCGTCGGGGGGAAGGGGCGCTGCGGCGCAGGACGTGACGGTGCTGGCCAGCCCGTTGCCGGCGCCACCGGGACAGGCCGCCTACAGCGTGCAGACGCTGGCGGCCGGGCAGCTGGCCAACCAGCCGGCCGACCGGCTCGACGAGGTGCTGAAGCAGGCTGCCGGTTTCCAGCTGTTCCGGCGGGCCGGCAGCCGTACCGCCAACCCGACCGCGCAGGGGCCGACGCTGCGGGCGCTGGGCGGCAATGCCGCCGCCCGGGCGCTGGTGCTGCTGGATGGCGTGCCGCAGGACGATCCGTTCGGCGGCTGGATTTCCTGGGACGTGCTGACGCCCGACCGGCTGGGCTGGGCGCGCATCACCCGCGGTGGTGGTGCCGGCGCCTTCGGCAATGGTGCACTGGCCGGGACGATCGAGCTGAACGGCCGGCCGCTCGACCGCGCCGGCGGCCTCGCCGCCAGGGCGGAATATGGCTCCTACGACAGCTGGCTGGCCTCGGCGATGCTCGATGCGCCGCTGGGGCGCGGGGCGGTCGGCCTGTCGGCGCGCATGGAGCGTTCCGACGGCTTCATCCTGATCCCCGCCGACCAGCGCGGCAGTGTCGACGTGCCGGCCAAGTCGGACAGCTGGAGCGTCGAGGCCCGTGGCGTCGCGCCGCTGGGCGACACGACCTCGCTGTCGCTGCGTGCGGTGGCGTTCGAGGAGAACCGGCTGGCCGGCCTTGAGGTCGCGCCCAACCGCAGCCTTGGCGTCGATGCCAGTGCCCGGCTGGCGGGCGAAGGCCACTGGCGGTGGGAAGCGCTGGCCTACGTCAAGCACCGGGTGTTCGAGAGCGGCTTCGGCGCCGTCGCCAGCGACCGGTCCACCGCGTCCGCCTCGCTCGACCAGTATAACGTGCCGGCCACCGGGGTTGGCGGCAAGCTGGAGCTGCGGCCGCCGGTGGGCGAGCATCATGTGCTGCAACTGGGCATGGACGTTCGCGCCGCCACCGGCGAGACGCATGAGCGATTCCGCAACCTGGGGTCAGGGTTCACGCGCCAGCGGCTGGCCGGTGGCGACGCGCTGACGCTGGGCGCCTTCCTGGAGGACAGCTGGACGCCGGGTGGCGGCGTCACGCTGACCGGGGGCGTCCGGCTTGATCACTGGCGGTTCTCCGGGGGACGCCGACAGGAGCGCGACATCGCCACTGGCGCGCTGACGCTGGACCAGGATTTCTCCAGCCGTTCGGGCACCCGTGCCAGCGGCCGGGCTGCCATTGCCTGGGCGCCGACGACGGCTATAAACCTGCGCGCGGCGGCCTACACCAGCCTCCGCACGCCGACGCTGAACGAACTCTATCGGCCATTCCGGGTTGGTAATGATGTCACCGAGGCCAATGCCGCCCTGAAGCCGGAGCGGCTGAAGGGCGCCGAGGTCGGCCTGCGCTACCAGCCGATCGAGGCTGCGAGCATCGATCTCACGCTGTTCGACAACCGCATCGAGGACGCCATCGGCAACGTCAGCCGGGGCGTCGGGCCGGGCGTCTTCCCGTCGGTGGGCTTCCTGCCGGCCGGTGGCGTCTATCGGGTGCGCGACAACCTTGATGAGGTGCGCAGCCGGGGCATCGAGGCGCGCGGCCATCTGGCCTATGGCGGCTGGCGGCTGGAGGGCGCTTACGCCTATGCCGATGCCGAGGTCCGCACGGCCGACGCCGCGCCGGGCCTTGAAGGGCTGGCGCTGCCGCAGGCGCCGCGCCACGCCGCCAGCCTGTCGCTGGCCTATGAGCAGGCGACGTTCGGTCTCATGGGGCAGGGCACTTACAGCGCGGCCGTCTGGGAGGACGACCTCAACACCCGCCGGCTCGACGAGGCACTGACACTGGACGCGCAGGCGTGGGTGAATCTGACGCCGTCGCTGACCATACGGCTGCGCGGGCAGAATATCACCGACGCGCAGGTGGACTCGGCGATTGCCGCCAATGGCGTCATCACCCGTGGCGCACCGCGGACGCTGTGGGTCGGGCTGAGCTGGAGCCGCTGAGCCCAGGCTGGCCGGGTAGGGTGATCGTGAGTCGCCGACGTCGCCTGGCGGTCTGCCGGCGCCGGGCGCTCTCAGTGCTGGTGATCGTCGTGCAGACCTGGTTCGAGCAGCTTGTGCATGTGGACGACGACGAACTTCATCTGGGCGTCGTCGACGGTGCGCTGGGCCGCGCTGCGCCAGGCCTTCTCGGCCGAGGCATAGTCCGGAAAGAAGCCGACCACTTCGAGGTTGTTCAGGTCTTCGAATTCGAGGCCGCGCGGGTCTTTCACCCGGCCGCCGAACACCAGATGCATCAGGTTGCTTGCCATTGTTCGTCCGTTCGCATCAGCCCCAGAGGGCAGGGGGGGAAGGGAAAACCTTACCTTTTTGGTAGGTCAGTCCCGTCACGCGCTCTTCCGCCAAAAGCAGGGGGCCGTCAAGGTCGACGAATTGTGCAGTTCTCGCCAGCAGCAGCGCCGGCGCCATGGCGAGCGATGAGCCGACCATGCAGCCGACCATGATCCGCATGTCGGCGCTACGCGCCGCATCGGCGAGCCTGAGCGCCTCGGTCAGCCCGCCGGCCTTGTCCAGCTTGATGTTCACCGCGTCGTAGCGACCGGCGAGCGCCGCCACGTCCGCCGCCACATGGCAGGACTCGTCGGCGCACAGCGGCACCGGGCTGGCGCCCCGCACCAGCACGGCATCGGCGCCCGCCGGCAGTGGCTGCTCGATCAGCACCACGCCCAGCTCGGCACAGCGCGGCGCCAGCCGGGTCAGCACGTCGGCTGTCCAGCCTTCGTTGGCATCGACGATCAGCCGGGTATCCGGTGCGGCGGCACGGACCGCCCGCAGCCGGTCGAGGTCGGCCTCGCCGCCGAGTTTCAGCTTGAGCAGCGCGTGGCCGCGCGCGATGGCCGCGCGAGCCGCATCGGCCATCGCATCCGGTGTGTCCAGGCTCAGTGTATAGGCGGTCTCGACCGGCACCGGCGCGTCCACGCCGGCCAGTTGCCAGGCCGGCTTGCCGGTGGTCTTGGCCTCCAGGTCCCACAGCGCGCAGTCGATGGCGTTGCGCGCGGCACCGGCGGGCAGCAGGCTGGCGATGGCGGCGCGCCCGCCGCCCGCCTCCAGCGCCGGGCGCACCGCCTCGATCTGTGCCAGCACGCTGTCCAGCGACTCACCATAGCGGGCATAGGGCACGGCTTCCGCCCAGCCGCGCGCGGCCTCGGTTTCCAGCGCCACCGTCACGACCTCGGCGACGGTCTTGCTGCCACGGGCGATGGTGAAGTGGCCCCGGATCGGGAAGCGGTCAATGCCGACGGCAAGCCGGACCTCGGGCAACTTCGTTTCAGGCATTGGCGCCCATGGCCTCGAACTCGGCGGTGAGCCGGGCCAGCGTTTCCTGCACGAAGCGCTCGAAATCCGGCCCGTCCCAGGCGCGGTGGTCGCCGCGCGCATAGGCCAGCGCGTTGCGGTGGTACATGGCGGCGTTCATCCGGTTGGCGATCCAGTTGTTCTGGGTGCGGATGATTTTTGCTGGCGCACCGACAACGATGGAGTTGTCCGGCACCTGCATGCCGTCCTTGAGATAGGCGTGCTGGCCGATGATGCAGTTGTCGCCGACCACGACCCCGTCATAGAGCGTGGCGTTGATGCCGATCAGGCAGTTGTTGCCAATCCGGCAGCCATGAATGGTGGCATGGTGGGTGATCGAGCAATGGTCGCCAATCACCACCGGCAGGCCGGGGCTGGTGTGGACCATGGTGAAGTCCTGCACGTTGGTATGGCGGCCGATGATGATCTCGGCGGCCTCGGAGCGCATCACCACGTTGGGCCAGATCGACGCGCCCTCGCCCAGTGTCACCCGCCCATAGAGCTGGGCGCTGGGATGGACGAACGCGGCGGCGGCGAGATCGAGCGTGCTGGTCATTTGCTCTTGCCCGGGCTGGCCGGCCGCGCGGCGGCGCTGGCGGTGCCGCCGGTCCTGATCTCGGCGATCAGCGCGTCCAGTCCCTTGCTCTGGATCTTCACCGTGAACTCGTCGCGCTGGGTGACCGCCATGCTGACACCTTCCAGCGACAGGTCGATGATCTTCAACCCCCGGTCGGGGGTCTGCCGCAGCCGCCAGTCGGCGCGGACCGGCTGCTGCACCTTGGGACCGGTGACCAGTGTACGCACGTAGATGTCGCCGCGCGGTGCCGGTGTGGTGCCGGTGACCTTCAGTTGCGAGTTGCCATATTCGGTGAGCCGGGTGGCGTAGATGCGGATCACATAATCGGGGAAGGCGGCGTGGAAGGCGCGCAGCTGTTCCGGCGTCGCGGTGCGCCGCGCCGTGCCCAGCACGCTGTTGCCGATCACGTCGAGCGCGAAGCCTTCCTGAAGGAGGGTTCGGAATTTCTGGTCGCGCTGTGCCTGGCTCAGGCTGGCGTCGCGCAGCACGGCAAACGCCTTGTCGGAGAGCGACTGGATGAAGCCGCTGGCGGCCTTCGGGTCGACGGTGGCCGCCTGCTGGGCCAGCGCCGGGGTCGCCATGAGCGGCGCCGTCACGGCCGGCGCGGCGAGCATCGCCGCCAGCACGAGGGAAGTTGTTGAACGCATCAGCGGGCCTTTCCTGTTATCCGTCACTGTCCGGGCACCAAGGGCCCGGACAGTGACCTAGGTAGTGAGTTTGGGGCCGGAGGCCAAGTTGTGGTACATCTCAGCGTCCCATTGTGGCGGGCATTGGACAGAGTCGCGCCTTAACCACGGCTTAACCTGGCCGGGGCGATAGTCGCGGGAGGCCTATCCTGCCCGAATGCCAGCAGGGCGGCGGATGCCAATGTGCTTGCCCGTGATGAGGTGGTGACTTGACCCGAGAGACAATGCTTTCCGTCCAGGACGTCGCCAGGCTGATGGCGGATCCGTCGGTTGATAACCGGGCCGCCACCGTCGCCAAGGTGGGCGACGCTTTTTCCGGCGGCGGCATGGGCGACAAGGAGCGGGTGCTGGCCGAGGAAATCTTCCGCCTGATGGTCCGTGATGTCGAGACCAAGGTGCGCGCCGCTCTGTCGCAGAGCATCCGGCTGAGTGCCGATCTGCCGCACGACGTGGCGGTGTCGTTGGCCAACGACGTCGCCGAGGTGGCGCTGCCGGTGATCGAGGCCAGCAGCGTGCTCTCCGACGATGACCTGATGGCGATCATCGCCTCCAAGCCGGCGGAATATCAGGTGGCGGTGGCCGCCCGTCCTGTCGTGTCCGAGCGGGTGTCCGACGCCCTGGTCGAGACCCGCAACGAGGATGTGGTCGCCCGCCTGGTATCCAATGACGGCGCCATGCTGTCGGAAGAGACGATGGACCGCGTGCTCGACGAGTTCGGTCATGTACAGCGCATCTCAAATCCGATGGCCGAGCGCACCGTGCTGCCGATGAAGGTGGCCGAGCGGCTGGTGTCGCTGGTCTCCGAGCGCATCCGCGATCATCTTGTCACCCATCACGACCTGTCGCCGGACCTGGCGATGGACCTGCTGCTGGATAGCCGCGAGCGGGCGACGCTGCACCTGCTCGATGGCTCCACCGACACGCCGGATGTCTATGACCTGGTCGACCAGCTGCATGCCAACGGCCGGCTGAGCGCCACCATCATCCTGCGCGCCCTGTGTATGGGCGACCTCACCTTCTTCGAGGCGGCGCTGGCCAAGAAGGCCGGCATTCCGGTCGCCAACGCCTACCAGCTGATCCACGATCGCGGTGGCAAGGGGCTGGAGCGGCTGTTCAACCGCGTCGGCATGACGCCGCAGGCGCTGGCGGTTGCCCGCGCGGCGCTGGAGGTCGCCGAGGAGCTGGACCTGTCGGGCAGTGACGACCGGCTGGCGTTGCGCGAGGTGATGATCGAGCGGGTGCTGACCCGCTTCGAGGATGGCATCGACCAGGAAAATCTGGACTATTTCATTGCCAAGATTGCCGGCAAGCCGGCCCCCGACAAACACGTCTGAGCAACGCGACCGCGACGCCGGCGGCAATGACGCGCCGTTGGTTGTTCCCGGTTCGTCGCGAAATCGCCAAACAAGCTGTTGAGGCGGGCCGCTGAATCGCGCATATCGGCGCGGTGGATGAGGGGTTCCGCATGACCGAGATCGCATCTCCCGGGCAACTCCGGTGGGCTTTTGTTCGTCTGGCCATCGTGACGGTACCGCTGGTGCTGGCGCTTGGCGGTCTTTCCAATCAGTTCGACGCGGCATGGTACGCGGCGCTGGCCAAGCCGGCGCTGACGCCGCCGCCCATCACCTTCGGCATCGTCTGGCCGGTCCTCTATGTGCTGATGGGTCTGGCGCTGGCGATGGTCTGGCATGCCAGGGGCAATCCGTGGCGGCGGCTGGCGGTCATCCTGTTCGCCGTGCAACTGCTGTTGAACATGGCCTGGTCGCCGCTGTTCTTCGGTTTTCACCAGATTGCCGCGTCGCTGGGACTGATCGTGCTGCTGCTGGCGGCTGTGGCGTGGACCGCGGTGCTGTTTTCCCGGGTGCGGTCGTGGGCCGGACTGTTGTTGCTGCCCTATCTTGCATGGCTGTGCTTCGCACTCTACCTCAATCATGGCTTCTGGCGGCTGAATCCGGAAGGGGCGGCCGTCGCCGTCATGGCGGCCCCGGTGGACGTGCCGCTGCAATGATGAGGATCTGAGCGATGCAGACCGACAACCGATTCTTCGATGACTTGTCCCGCCTGGCCACCAGTGCCGCCGGCGCCATGACCGGCATGGGCAAGGAGATGGAGGCGCTGATCCGGCAGCGGATGGAGCGCGTCATCGGTGGCCTCGACATGGTCTCGCGCGAGGAGTTCGAGGCGGTGAAGGCGATGGCGGAGGCCGCCCGGGCCGAGAACGCGGCGCTGGCGGCGCGGCTGGCAGTGCTTGAAGCGAAGCTGGGCGTCGAGGCGCCGCCGGTTCAGGACGACCTCTAGAGTCGTCCCGCCGACTGTCCGGCTATACTTGTCCACAACATTTTGGCGAGCTGGCACCCCCAAGTCTTGCGCTGGCGCGGGAGCCGTGAGACTATCCCTAGTGTTGGTGCAGTGATGTTCCGCGACGCTTGAAAGTCAGGCTAGGCTTGAAAATCAGGCTGGGCGGGTGTCACCAAGCTGCCAGCGCGTATTGGACCCCTCTGCGTGAGGTACCGGGAGCCGCCATGCCCGCCCTTGAAGTCGACGACGTCGGCCCCTCCTTCGCTGATCCCCTGTCCGTCATCGAGGTCTGTTGCGGCGAACGCGACTGGGCGTTCGAGCGCGAGGGCGGTGACGAGATGATCATCGCGGCGCCGGGCAGCTGGAACGCCTACCAGATGCGCGCGTTCTGGCATCGCGAGGACCAGGTGGTGCAGCTGGCCTGCATGCTCGATATCCGGGCGCCCGAAGGCAAGCGCGCCGCCATCTACGAGACGCTGGGGCTGATCAACGAGCGGCTGTGGCTTGGCCATTTCGAAATGTGGGCGCAGGACGGCAGTATCATGTTCCGCCACGCCACGGTGGTCGATGACGATGGTGGCGGTCTGTCGCTCTCCCAGGCGCAGACGCTGCTCGATGCGGTCATCGACGAGTGCGAGCGCTATTATCCGGTGTTTCAGTTCGTCCTGTGGGCGGGCAAGCGCCCGGCCGAGGCCATGGAAGCGGCGCTGCTGGACCCGATGGGCGAGGCATGAGCGACGGCCTTTCGGCTGAACGCCCGCTGCTGCTGGTGGGCTGCGGCAACATGGGGCTCGCCCTGCTGAAGGGCTGGCTCGCCGCCGGCACCCCGCCCGACCATATCCACGTCATCGAGCCCGGCGATCCGTCCCGGGTGCTGGCCGCCGGCGTACTGCCCGGCCAGTTGTGGACGGCGGCACCCGCCGGCCTTACGCCGCGCGTGGTGCTGATGGCGGTCAAGCCGCAGCTGATGGCCGACGCTTTGCCGCCGCTGGCGCCGCTGATCAGCACCGACACGCTGCTGCTGTCGATCGCCGCCGGCACGACGCTGGCCCGGCTGGGAGCACTAGCGGACGGCCATCGCCGGGTGGTGCGGGCGATGCCCAACACCCCGGCGGCCATCGGCCAGGGCGCCACGGTGATGGTGGCCGACAGCGGGGTCGCGCCGGCCGACCGGCAATTGGCGGATCAGCTGATGGCGGCGGCCGGCAGCTGCTACTGGGTCGACGACGAGGCGCTGATGGACGTGGTCACGGCGCTGTCCGGCTCGGGGCCGGCCTATGTGTTCCACCTGATCGAGACGCTGGGGGCGGCTGGCGCCGCGCTCGGCCTGCCGCCGGCGCTTGCCGCCAGTCTGGCCCGCGATACCGTGGCCGGCGCGGGCGCGCTGGCGCGCCAGTCCGGCGAGGACCCGGCACAGCTGCGGGTGCAGGTGACCAGCCCCGGCGGCACCACGGCGGCGGGGCTCGGCGTGCTGATGGCCGACAACGGCCTGGCGCCGCTGATCCGCGCCACGCTGGAGGCCGCCACCCAACGCGGCCGCGAACTCGGCAAGCTCGCCGGCTAGCCGCCAACCCGGGCATCGGCCGCGCGTCCTGCCCGTCTCGACCGGCAACGGCCTTGATTCCGGGTGCCGGCGGAGTCAGCCTGAAGCGAGACCTTCACTGGATAACGGAAGGACGCTGGCCATGAGCAGCAAGACCCACCCCACTCGTCACGAGTGCCTTGACGCGTTTCTCGCCCTGATCGCCGAGACGGGCTGGCCGGCGGCGAGCGTGGCGGCGGTGGCAGCGCGTCTGGGGGTCTCGCCGGCCGTGGTGCTGGAGACCGCCGGAGACCGCTTCGAGATGCTGGCGGCGGTCGGCCGCCGGGCTGATGCCGCCGCGCTCAAGGCCGCCGACGACGCGGGCGGCAGCATGGGCGTGCGCGACCGGCTGTTCGAGCTGCTGATGGCGCGGTTTGACGCGCTGGCACGGCATCGGCCGGCGATCCGCGCGCTGATGCGGGCGGCCCGGCGCGACCCGGCATTGGCGGCGTTCTTCGCCACTCGCCTGCCGCGTTCACTGGCGCTGCTGGCGGAGACGGCGGGTGTCGGCACCATGGGCGTCGCCGGCATGGCCCGCGTCGCCGCACTGGGCGGGCTGTACCTCAAGGTCGTCCGCACCTGGCTCGACGACGACAGCGAGGACATGGGGACGACCATGGCGGCGCTGGAAAAGGCGCTGGCCCGCGCCGAACAGTGGGCGGACCGCTGCCGGCCGCTGCGCCGGTCGGCTCCGGCCGCCCCGGATGCGCCGTCGGCCGCCGATCCCGGGCCTGTGGGCACGCCCATCGGCATCTGAGCGCCGGCGCGTCCGGCACTGGTATCTGAGCGCCGGCGCCAACGGCGGCATGACAGGGTGAGGCGCTTACTGCGTCATCTGGGCGTCGACGACGCCGTTGAGCGATTTCAGCGCGCGGCCGAGGTTGGGGTCGACGCGGAAGCGCTCGGGCAGGGTGATCTCGGCGGTCTTGTCGAGGCCGTCCAGCAGCAGGTGCAGCTTGATCCGCCCCGCGCCGCCCCGGGCGCGCTCCAGCACGCGGGAGAGATCGTGCAGCGCGCCGGGCTCGCGCAGGAACACCGTCAGTTCAGCGCGGGTGCGTTCGGCCAGCGCGTCGAGCGGCGTCACGCCGCGCAGGGTGATGCGCGGCGTGTCCTCGCCGTCGCGCCACAGCAGCTCGCCGCTGATCAGCGCCAGCTCGCCGGACTGGGCCAGCCGCTCGACCTCCGGCTGGGCTTCTTCCGAGAAGCAGCTGGCCATGTACTGGCCGGACTGGTCGGAGATGTCGCACAGCAGGTAGCGGTTGCCCTGCTTGCCATCGCGCGGCGGCGGCGTGCGCCAGCGGGCGCCTTGCACCATGCCGGCCAGCGTCACCGGCGCCCGGTTGCCGCTCATCGGGGGCTCCTGGGCGATCGCCTGGGCGTAGGTGACGACGTTCTGCGCCTTCAGCACATGCAGATAGGCGTCCAGCGGGTGGGCGGAGAAGAAGAAGCCGAAGGCGTCGCGCTCCTTGTCCATCAGCGTCGCCAGCGGCCAGGCCTCGACGCGCGGCAGCACCAGCGTCACGCCGGGGCCGCCTGTCGCGTCGCCGAACAGGCTGACCTGGGCGCTGGCGCGTTCCTCCGCCGCCACCGCTGCCTGGGCGAGAATCTGTTCCACCGCCGCGCAGGCGACGGCACGGTTGGGTTCCAGGCTGTCGAAAGCGCCGCCGGCGGCGAGGCTTTCCAGCTGCTTCTTGTTGACCTGGCGGGGGTCGATGCGGGCGGCGAAGTCGGCGAGGTCCTTGAACCGGCCGTTGGCCTCGCGTTCGGCCACCAGTCCTTCCATCGCCTTTTCGCCGACGCCCTTGAGCGCCGCCAGCGCGTAACGCACGGCATAGTCTGGCTCACCACCATCGGCGGCGGGGATCGGCTGCACCGTGAAGTCGGCCTCCGACTCGTTGATGTCGGGGGCCAGCGCCTTGATGCCCAGCCGCTTCATGTCGTCGATGAACAGCGCCAGCTTGTCGGTGGAGGTGATGTCGTAGGCCATCGAGGCGGCGAAGAACTCCACCGGGTAATTGGCCTTCATGTAGGCGGTCTGGTAGGCGACCAGCGCGTAGGCGGCGGCATGGCTCTTGTTGAAGCCGTAACCGGCGAATTTCGCCACCAGTTCGAAGATATAGTCGGCCTGCGCCTCGTCCACCTGCTTGGCGCGCGCGCCTTCGAGGAAGCGGGCCTTCTGGGCGTCCATCTCCTCCTTCTTCTTCTTGCCCATGGCGCGGCGCAGCAGATCGGCTTCGCCGAGACTGTAGCCGGCGAGGATCTGGGCGATCTGCATCACCTGTTCCTGGTAGATGATGACGCCGTAGGTTTCCGCCAGCACCTCCTCCAGCCACGGGTGGAGATAATCCGGTGCTTCCGCGCCGTGCTTGCGGTTGGCGTAGGTCGGGATGTTGTCCATCGGGCCGGGGCGATAGAGCGCGACCAGCGCGATGATGTCCTCGAACTTGTCCGGCTTCACCAGCGCCAGCGTGCGGCGCATGCCTTCACTTTCGAGCTGGAACACGCCGACGGTGTCGCCCCGGGCCAGCAGATCGAAGGCGCCCTGGTCGTCCCAGGGGATTTTCGACAGATCGAGCGCGATGCCGCGCTTCTTCAGCAGGTCGACGGCGCGCTGCAGCACGGAGAGCGTTTTCAGGCCGAGGAAGTCGAACTTCACCAGACCGGCCTTTTCCACCCACTTCATGTCGAACTGGGTGACCGGCATGTCGGATCGCGGATCGCGGTACAGCGGCACCAGCTGGTCGAGCGGCCGGTCGCCGATCACCACGCCGGCGGCGTGGGTCGAGGCGTGGCGATACAGGCCTTCGAGCTTCAGCGCGACGTCGAACAGCTTGTCGGCACCGCGTTCCTGATGCCGTTTGTGGCGCAGCTCTGGCACCGCGTCGAGCGCCTCCTGCAGTGTCATCGGGTTGGCCGGGTTGTTGGGGATCAGCTTCGAGATCGCGTCGACCTGGCCGTAGGACATCTGCAGCACGCGACCGACGTCCTTCACCACGGCGCGGGCCTTGAGCTTGCCGAAGGTGATGATCTGCGCCACCTGGTCGTGGCCGTATTTGCGCTGGACGTAGCGGATCACCTCGCCACGCCGGGTTTCGCAGAAATCGATGTCGAAGTCGGGCATCGACACGCGTTCCGGGTTGAGGAAGCGTTCGAACAGCAGGCCCAGCCGCAACGGGTCGAGGTCGGTGATGGTCAGCGCCCAGGCGACCAGCGAGCCGGCGCCCGAACCGCGGCCCGGCCCCACCGGGATGCCGTTGTCCTTGGCCCACTGGATGAAGTCGGCGACGATCAGGAAGTAGCCGGGAAAGCCCATCTGGGTGATGATGCCGACCTCGTAGTCCAGCCGTTCCCAGTAGGGGCGGCCCTTGGCCTCGCGGGCGGCCGCATCGTCGTCGGGCGCATAGACATGTTTCTCCAGCCGCGCCATCAGGCCCTTGCGCGCCATCTCCGCGAGCACCTCGGCCTCCGAGGTGCCGGGCGCGTAGTTGGGCAGGATCGGCTTGCGGCTGGGGGCGGCGACGGCGCAGCGTCGGGCGATGACCGCGGTGTTGACGAGCGCCTCCGGCACGTCGGCGAACAGCGTCGCCATGTCGGCGGGCGACTTGAACCAGGTCTCCGGGTTGGAGCGGCGGCGCTCCTGCGCGTCGACATAGGCCGAGTCGGCGATGCACAGCATGGCGTCGTGCGCGGCGTGGAACTCGGGGGCGGGGTAGAGCACCGGGTTGGTGGCGACCAGCGGCAGGTCGAAGGCATCGGCGAAATCCAGCAGCTTGGGCTCGGCGACGGCTTCGGCCGCGTCCCCCAGCCGGGTCAGCTCGATATACAGCCGGCCCGGGAACAGCAGCTTCAGCCGGGCCAGATAGTCGCGCGCGGCATCGTCCTGGCCGTCGGCGAGCAGGCGGGCGACCGCGCCCTCATAGCCGGCGGTGAGGCAGATCAGCCCGTCGGTGCAGCCCTCCAGCGTTTCCAGCCGCACATGCGGCGGTTCGTGCGGCTGCACGTCGAGGTGGGCGCGCGACACCAGCCGGATCAGGTTGGCATAGCCCGTCGGGTTCTGGGCCAGCAGCACCAGGCTGTCGAAGGTCGGCTTGGCGTGGATGGGGTGGCTGTCGCTGCCCGGCCGCAGCAGACCCAGCAGCACGCCGATGATCGGCTGCACGCCCTTGTCCATCAGATAGTCGGAAAACTCCATGGCGCCGAACAGCACGTTGCGGTCCACCAGTGCCGCTGCCGGCATCCGGTGTTTGGCGCATAGCTTGGCGATGTCGCCGGCATGCAGCGAGCCTTCCAGCATCGAATAGGCGGAATGGACGCGCAGGTGGACGAACGGCGACTCGGTCATGGCCGCCAAACTAGCGCCGCCGCCCGCCGCTGTCAGCGATCACCTGCACGGAAGCTTCGCACGAACAGGAACGTCACCAGCAGAAAGCCCAGCAGCCACAGCCAGGTGCCGGGCTCCAGCGAATCATTCCAGTCGAAGCTGTTGTCCATGTGGCAGTCGGCGAAGGCGCACGCCGGATTGGGAAAGTGTTCGGCTTCCGGTCCGGCGCCACCGGCCAGTGCCACCCGGCCATGCGCCAGCCACTGGGAGGAAATCCAGACCCCGGTGATAAACAAGTAGGTGGCCATCGCCTTGGTGGTCCACACCTTGCTGCGCAGGAACAGGGTCCAGTGCAGCGGTGCCTGAGGATCGGCGAGCTGGCCGCCGGTGCGGGCGCGGGCGGTGACGCCGGCCAGCGCCGCAGCCTCGTTCTGGCAGGCCTGATACTGTCGCCGCTCCTCGATGATCGAGGTCGCCTGGTTGATGCTGAAGCCGAAAAGGAACACGCCGGCGGCCAGCATGTAGGCAAGGAAGAATACCCAGTCGCTGTAGGCGATGTAGTTGGCCATCGGTGGCGAGGAGCCGCTGGAATAGGCGATGAAGGAGATGCCGGTGGTGACCATGCCGCCCCAGAACAGGATGGTCACCTTCCATTCGGTCTCGGCGAGCGCGACAGCGCGGCGCAGGTGCATGTCGGCGGCGCGCATCAGCATGTCGACACGGGTCGCGACGTCGCAGTCCGCACCCGGAGCGGCTGCGGCGATGTCGGGAGCGGGGGATTCCGGCGCCGGAGTGTCGCCGGACGCCGCCACGCCGGCGCGCCGCAGACGCGCGCCGAGTACGCGCCACCATGACGATGTGGTCATGCCCGTAGTCCCCTCATGCCTCATCCACCGACGCCATGATGCCGGGCAGCGCAGACCGGTGCAATCGTTACGGCGCGGCCGCCGGCACCTGGTATCACTCTGCCGGGGCAGCCTCCTGGTGCCCGAGCTGACCGTCGAGATCGCGCGACACGGCGTCCGGCGACCGCGTGAACGGTGCCAGGCGGCGATAGAAGACCGGCACCAGGAACAGTGTCAGCACGGTGGCGATGGACACGCCCCAGACGATGACGATGCCGATGGCCTGGCGGGAGGCCGCACCGGCGCCGCCGGCGAGCATCAGCGGCAGCGCGCCAGCGACGGTGGCGATGGAGGTCATCAGGATCGGGCGAAGTCGCCGCTCGGCGGCCTCCTGGATCGCCTCGGTGACGGTCCGTCCCGCGTCGCGCAGCTGGTTGGCGAACTCGACGATCAGGATACCGTTCTTGGTCGCCAGACCGACCAGCATGATGATGCCGATCTGACTGTAGATGTTGAGGGTCGCCCCCATCAGATGCAGTCCGAGGACGGCGCCGCCAATGGCCAGCGGCACGGTGAGGATGATCGTCACCGGATGGATGAAGCTCTCGAACTGGGCCGCCAGCACCAGATAGATGACGACGATCGCCAGAATCAGCGCGAAGGTGAGCGATGAGCCGGACTCGCGGTAATCGCGGGACTCGCCCTTGTAGCCGACCGCGGCGACAGCAGGCTGTTTGAGGGCCTCCGCTTCAAGAAAGTCCAGTACCTCGCCCAGCGAGTAGCCGGGGGCGACGTTGGCCTCCAGGGTGATGGCGCGCAGCTTGTTGTAGCGGCCCAGCGTGCCAGCGTCCGCCGTCTCGCGCATCCGCACCAGATTGGAGAGCGGGATCAACTCGTTGGTGGTCAGCGATCGTACGTAGGTGTTGGAAAGATCGCGCACCGAGAGACGGTCGCCACGCTGCGCCTGCACCAGCACGTCATACTCCTCGCCGCGGTCGGTGTAGGTGCTGACCTTGCGCGAACCCATCATGGTCTGCAGGGTCTCGCCGATGGCGGTGACGGAAACACCGAGATCGGCGGCACGGGTGGTGTCGATGTCGATCAGCAGTTGCGGCTTGGTCTCGCGGTAGTCGGCATCCAGCCCGACCAGGCCGGGGTAGGATTCCGCCGCCAGCATGATGGCATCACGTGCCTGCGCCAGATCGCTGAAGGACGAGCCGCCGATGACGAACTGCACCGGCCGGCCGCGGCCGCCCAGCGAGGAACGCTGGTTGGCGTTGGTGCGCATGCCTGGCATGTCGTTCAGCCGCTGCTTGATCTCCTCGATGACCTCCTTGGTGGTCTGATCGCGCTCGTTCCAGTGTTTCAGGGCCAGGGTGCCGCCACCGGTGCTGAAATCGGCGGTGTTGCCGAAGTTGCCGGGCGTGCGGATGACCAGCCGGTGGACGGGGCCGTCAGTACCGGTCATGGGCATCAGCCGGCGCTCTACCTCAAGCATGTCGGCCAGCAGCTTGTCGTAGCCAAGGCCTTCCGGGCCGGTGGCATTGATGAACACCAGGCCGGTATCTTCCTCTGGCACCAGTTCGCCCTTGAGCAGCGCCAGGCCGGCAACCGTGAGCACCAGGATGCCCACGGCGGCAGCGACGACAATCCAGAATCGCTCCAGCAGCAGGCCAAGGCGACGGCGGTAGCTGGCGCCCAGCCGGGTCATGGCGCCATCGACCCACTGGTTGAGGCGGCTCGGCCGGCGCTGGCTCGACAGGATCTTGGAACACATCATGGGCGTGAGCGTCAGCGAGACGATCAGCGACACGCCGACGGCCCCGATCATGGTCGCCGCCAGTTCCCTGAACAGGCGGCCGGTGTTGCCGCCGATGAAGATCACCGGCACGAACACGGCGATCACCACCAGAGTCGAGGCGATCACGGCGAAGCTGACCTGGCCTGCGCCCCTGAACGAGGCGACCAGCGGCGTCTCGCCATTCTCGATCCGGTGGTAGACGTTCTCCAGCACGACGATGGCGTCGTCGACAACAAGGCCGATGGCCAGCACCAGCGCCAGCAGGGTCAGCAGGTTGATGGAATAGCCCAGGGCCGCCAGCACGATGAAGGCGCCAACGAGGCTGATCGGCACCGCGAGCGCCGGCATCAAGGTGGCGCGCACCGACCCCAGGAACAGGAAGATGACCACAACCACGAGTACCGCGGCCTCGGCCAGCGTGTGGTAGACCTTCTTGATCGACTCGTCGATGAACACCGAGGAATCGAAATTGACGCTGATTTCCATGCCTTCCGGCAGGGTGCGGTTGACTTCGGGGATCAGCGCCCGCACCGCGTGGGCGACCGCCACCGTGTTGGCGTTGGACTGGCGAACAATGCCAAGACCGACCATTGCCTGGCCGTTGCCGCGGAAGCCGGTGTAGGGATTTTCGGCGCTGACCTCGACCCGGCCGACATCGCCCAGACGGACCAGATAGCCGTTGGTGCCGCGGCCGATCACCAGCTGGGCGAATTCCTCAGGCGTGGTGTAGGGGCGGGCGACACGCACCGTCAGGTTGACATCGCGGGACTCGATGCGCCCCGCCGGCAGCTCGACATTCTGCCGCCGCAGCGCCGCTTCGACATCCACCGTCGTCATGCCGAAGGCGGTGAGGCGCTGGCGGTCAAGCCAAACCCTCATTGAGGGGCGGGCCTGACCGAAGATGCGCACCTGGGCAACGCCGCTCAGCGCGCTGAAGCGGTCGACGATATACCGGTCGGCATAGTCGGTCAGTTCGAGCTGATTGTGCTTCGAGCTGAAGAAGCCAACAAACATGATCGGCTGGGCGTCGGCGTCGACCTTGCTGACCTCGGGAGGGTCGGCTTCCTCCGGCAGGTTGTCGAGCACGCCCGACACCCGGTCGCGCACGTCATTGGCGGCATCGTCGATGTCGCGGTTGATGTCGAACTCAATGCTGATATCCGAGCGGCCGTCGCGGCTCGACGACGTGATCGCCTTCACGCCCTCGATGCCGGACAGGCGATCCTCGATCACCTGGGTGATGCGACTTTCGATCACGGCGGCCGCGGCGCCGGTGTAGGTCACGTCCACCGAGACGATGGGCACGTCGATGTTGGGATATTCGCGCAGCGGCAGCTGCAGGAAGGACAAGGCGCCGAAGGCGACAATCAGCAGGCTGAGAACGGCGGCGGCGACGGGGCGGCGAACGGCGATGTCGGAAAGACGCATGACGCGGCCTCAGCTCGCGCGGCCGGGCACGCCCGGTTCGGCGCTCACCGTTTTCAGTACGGTCACCGGCGATCCGTCCCGCATCTTGACCGTGCCTTCGGCGACGATCAGCGCGCCCCTGCCGACACCGGAGGTGACCTCGACGAAACCCGGCTCGCGTTCGCCGGTGAGGATGCGCGTCTTGGCCACCTTCTTGGTCTGCGGGTCGATGACATAGACGAACTTGCGGTCCTGTTCGCCGATTACCGCCAGTTCCGGCACCGCCAGTGCCCGCCGGGTCTGACGTACGATGTCCACCGTCAGCAGCATGCCCGGTTTGAGTTTGAAGTCGGGGTTGGGGATGATGGCGCGCACGCTGATGGCACGGGTCACGGCATCGACCTGCGGGTCGATCGCCTCGATCCGGCCCGTGAACGGCTGGTTGTTGAATGCTGCCGCCCGGGCCCGTACTTCCTGACCGACTCGAACGACGCTGAGGTAACTCTCCGGAATGGTGAAATCGAGTTTCACCTGGGCGATGTCGCTGACCTGCACGATCGGCGTGCCGGCCGTGACAATCAGGCCGGGGGAGACCCGGCGCAGCCCGGCAATACCGGTGAACGGCGCACGGATCACCCGGTCAGCGATACGGGCCTGAATGGCATCGATGGTGCCGCGCGCGGCATCGCGCTCGGCGATCTGCGTGTCGAGGCGGGCGCTGGTGGCGAAGCCGCGCGTCTGGAGCTGCTGGATGCGCTCCAGTTGCAGTTGCGCCTCGCGCAGCCGGGCGCGGGCCTCGACAAGGGCGCCTTGCTCCTCGGCGTGATCCAGTTCCGCCAGCACCTGTCCCTTGCGCACAAGCACGCCGTCGTCGAAATGCAGCGTCTTCACCCGCTCGGTAACGTTGGCGGAAATGACCACCGACTCACGGGCATAAGCGGTGCCGATGGCCTCGATGCGATCCACGAAATCATGATCGGCGATGGTGGTGGCGATCACTGCCGTTGGCGGCATGCCGCCGCCATTGCCGCCGCCGCGCGATTTGCCGGCGTCACCCTCGCTGCAACCGGCAAGGGTGGCGAGCGACGCCATCAGGAGGGCAAGGGTTGCAGCACGACGCATGGACACCGCCAGAACAGGGACATTATGATAAAGGGAAAACAGCCGCCGCGAAGCGCGCCGGCTCAACCCTAGTGCTTACTGATAGTGTGTTGCAAGGGCGTCCCGCGAGTGCAAAAAACTCTCCTGGTCCGATATCGGACCCGGTTCGTCGTCTGGTGATCAGTCGGGCCGCCGTGGCGCATGTGCCGGGGGTGATGGCGCCGCAGCGGAACCAGGCTCCTCGCAACATTCCCTCTTTACTGTGAAATAAAATTATAGCAGTATTGCTGCCATAAATCGGCAGGGAGGAAGCCATGACATCAACCGGCAAGGTGGTCTCGCTCGACGACAAATACACCCGGGAATCGGGCACGGTGTTCATGAGCGGTTTGCAGGCGCTGGTGCGTCTGCCGCTGATCCAGATTGCCCGCGACAAGGCCGCCGGGCTGAAGACCGGCGCGTTCATTTCCGGCTATCGGGGCTCGCCGCTGGGCAACTACGACCAGGAACTGTGGCGCGCCGGCAAGTTGCTGGAGGCCAGCAACATCGTCTTTCGTCCGGGCGTCAATGAAGAGCTGGGCATGACCGCGGTCTGGGGCAGCCAGCAGGTCGGCCTGCGCCCTGGCGCCACCGTCGATGGCGTGTTCGGCATCTGGTACGGCAAGGGACCGGGCCTCGACCGCGCGATGGACGTGCTGAAGCATGCCAATGCCGCCGGCACCGCGCCGCATGGTGGCGTGCTGGCCATCGTCGGCGATGACCATGGCGCCAAGTCCTCGACCCTGCCGCACCAGTCGGACCATAATTTCAAGGCGGCCTTCGTGCCGTTCCTCTACCCCGCCAGCGTCCACGAGTTCGTCGAATACGGCCTGCTCGGCATCGCCATGTCCCGCTATTCCGGCTGCTGGGTCGGCCTCAAGGTGACGTCCGATACCGTCGAGTCCTCCGCCACCGTTGATCTGGCGGTGGAGCAGCGCGAGATCAGGGTGCCCAATTTCGAACTGCCCCAGGGGGGCGTGCACATCCGCCTGTCCGACAGCTGGCGCGAGGAGGATTCCCGGCTGCAGTTCTACAAGGGCTTCGCGGCGCTGGCCTTTGCCAAGGCCAACAAGATCGACCGGGTGATCTGGGACAGCCCGAGGCCGCGCATCGGCATCATTTCCGCCGGCAAGTCCTACGCCGATACGCTGCAGGCGCTGGCCGAGCTGGGCATCGACGAGCAGGTGGCCGCCGACATCGGCTTGAAGCTCTACAAGGTCGGCATGCCCTGGCCGCTGGAACCCGATGGCGTGCGCCAGTTCTGCGAAGGCCTGGAGGAAGTGCTGGTCATCGAGGAAAAGCGCGAGTTCATCGAGCACCAGCTGAAGTGGCAGCTCTACAATTGGGACGAAAAGGTACGCCCGCGCGTGGTCGGCAAGCAGGACGAGGCCGGCGACTGGCTGCTGCACCCGGACAACGAGCTGACGCTGGGCGAGATCGCGCATGTCATCGCCCGGCGGCTGGCGCGCATTCATTCCTCCGAACGCATTGTCGAGCGGCTGGCATTCTTCAACGCCCGCGACAAGGCCCGCAAGGCGGTGGCGCCACCGGTGGTGCGCAAGCCCTATTTCTGCTCCGGCTGCCCGCACAACAGTTCGACCAAGGTGCCGGCGGGCAGTCGCGCCTTCGCGGGCATCGGCTGCCACATCATGGCGCTGTGGATGGATCGCAACACCGACACCTTCACGCAGATGGGCGGCGAGGGCGTGACCTGGGTCGGCGAGGCGCCGTTCACCACCGACAAGCACGTGTTCTGCAATCTGGGCGATGGCACCTATTTCCATTCCGGCATTCTCGCCATCCGCCAGGCGGTCGCCGCCGGGGTCAATGTCACCTACAAGATTCTCTACAACGATGCCGTGGCGATGACCGGCGGCCAGCATGTCGACGGCGAGCTGACGGTGCCGGAAATCGCCCAGCAGCTGGTGGGCGAGAGCGTGCGCAAGATCGCCGTCGTCACAGAGGATCTGTCGCGCTACACCGGCGTCAAGCTGCCCGATGGCGTCGAGCTGCACGAGCGGGCGGTGATGGACCGGCTGCAGCGCGAGTTCCGCGAGCTGCCGGGCTGCACCGTCATCATCTACGACCAGACCTGTGCCGCCGAGAAGCGCCGCCGGCGCAAACGCGGCCAGTTCCCCGATCCCGACCAGCGGGTGATGATCAATCCGCTGGTGTGCGAGGGCTGCGGTGACTGTTCGGTGCAGTCCAACTGCGTGTCGGTGGAGCCGCTGGAAACCGAGTTCGGTCGCAAGCGCACCATCAACCAGTCGAGCTGCAACAAGGACTTCTCCTGTCTCAAGGGCTTCTGCCCCAGCTTCGTGACCGTGGAAGGGCCGCAGATCGCCAGGCCGGCGCTGCCCAGGGACACCGATTTCGCCGCCGGCGTGCCGCTGCCGGCGCTGCCGCCGCTGGAGCGCGACTACAACATCTTCGTCACCGGCATCGGTGGTACCGGTGTGCTCACCGTCTCGGCGCTGCTCGGCATGGCGGCGCACATCGACGGCAAGGCCTCGACCACCGCCGACATGGCCGGTCTCGCCCAGAAGGGCGGGGCGGTCTATTCCCACGTCCGGCTGGGTGCCAGCAACGATGACCTGCTGAGCCCGCGCATCATCGCCGCCGGCTGCGATCTGCTGCTGGCTTGCGACGCGGTGACGGCGACGTCACCGGCCGCCCAGGACCTGCTGGACCCGCAACGGACCGCGGCAGTGGTCAACAGCGCCATCGCGCCGGTCGCGGATTTCGTCCGCAACCGCGACTTCGACTTCAAGGCGGCCCAGGTGGAAAAGGCGATTGCCAGCGCGACCAATCCGGCGGCGTCGGATTTCGTCGCCGCCGAGAAGGTTGCCGTAGCGGTCATGGGTGACGCCATCGCCACCAACATGATGATGCTGGGCTATGCCTGGCAGCGCGGCCGCGTGCCGCTGAGCTTCGAGAGCCTTGACCAGGCAATCGTGCTCAACGGCGTGGCAATTCCGTCCAATCGGCGTGCCTTCGCGCTTGGGCGCCTGCTGGCGCACGATCCGGCGGCGGTCAGCCGACTGATCGAGCAGGCTCATGGCCGGGCGCCGGCGCCGGTCGCCACCACGCTCGACGAGGTGGTCGCCCGCCGGGTCGAGGAACTGACGGCCTACCAGAACGCGGCCTATGCCGGGCGCTACGCTGCCCTGGTGGCGCGCGTGCGCGCCGCCGAGCAGGCGGTGGCGCCGGGGTCGCAAGCGCTGGCGCTGACGGTGGCCCACAACGCCTTCAAGCTGATGGCCTACAAGGACGAGTATGAGGTGGCGCGGCTCTATACCGATGGCCGCTTTGCCGAGACACTGCAGGCGCAGTTCGCTGCCCACAAGGGACTCAAGCTGCATCTGTCGCCGCCGCTGCTGACGCGGCTCGATCCCAACACCGGCCGGCCGCGCAAGATCGCGGTGGGCGGCTGGGCGCTCGGCTCCTTCCGGCTGCTGGCCCGGCTCAAGGGGCTGCGCGGCACCGCCTTCGATCCGTTCGGCTACACGGCGGAGCGTCGGCGTGAACGGGCGTGGATCGCGACTTACGAGGCGCTGGTGGACGAACTGCTGGCCGGTCTCGACGCCGACCGGCTGGCGCTGGCGGTGGAGATCGCCGGCCTGCCGGACCAGATCCGCGGCTTCGGCCCGGTGAAGGAAGCCAGCATGGACGAGGCCGAGGCACGCAAGGCAGCGCTGCTGGCCCGCTGGCATGCGCCGGCGCAGGTGGTGCACGACGCCGCCTAGACATCGGTAACGCCGGCTTCTAAATCGACAGCATGAGCACCCCGTCCAGCACCCTTCGTTCGTTCGTCAAGATGCACGGACTCGGCAACGATTTCGTGATCTTCGACGCGCGCGAGCAACCGCTGGCGCTGACCACCGACATGGTGCGGCGCCTGAGCCATCGCCAGACCGGCATCGGCTGCGACCAGCTGATCGTCATGGAGGCCGCGCCCGACGACGGGTCGAAGGCGGACGTGTTCATGCGCATCTACAATGCCGACGGCAGCGAGGTTGCCGCCTGCGGCAACGCCACCCGCTGTGTCGCCTCCCTGGTGGGCCGCGAGGCGGTGCGCATCCGCACCAAGGCTGACCTGCTGACCGCCTCGCTGGAGGCGGGAACGGCGACCGTCGACATGGGGGTGCCGCGCTTCGACTGGCAGGATATTCCGCTGTCGATGCCGATGGATACGCTGACCATGCCGGTGGGCTGGGAGCTGCTTGGCGCGCCCTCGGCGGCCAATGTCGGCAACCCGCATGTGATCTTTTTCGTCGAGGACGTGACCAAGGTCGATCTCGCCCGGCTGGGGCCGCTGATCGAGCGCGACCCACTGTTCCCGGAGCGGGTCAACGTCAATGTCGCCCAGATCGTCGATCGCAACGAGCTGAAGCTGCGGGTGTGGGAACGCGGCGCCGGCCTCACCCTGTCGTGCGGCACCGGCGCCTGCGCCACCGTGGCGGCGGCGGTGCGCCGCAGGCTCACCGAACGGCGGGTGACGGTGCACCTGCCCGGCGGCGTGCTCAACATCGAGATCACCGGGGCCAACCGCATCCTGATGGGCGGCCCGGTGGCGACGGCCTTCACCGGCACGGTCGATCTCGCCGCCTACGTCTGAGGCCGCCGCCCGCGCACCATGTCCCGGCAAGGGGCGGGGGCAAAGGGGTAGGCGGGCGAAGGGGGCGCGGCGGTCGACAGCGCCGGGTGGGCGGGCCGCGCAAGGCCCGCGGTATCCGCCGTGCGGACGATATCATCGTTGCGATCCAATTGGATAACCATGTTTTAACCGGCTGGTGCAACCATGGCCGCCAAGAGTGGTTTGGCGTCCCGTGTCGGTATCCTGACAGCCGTGGACGCGTGCTGATAAGGGATTTGCCGGGATGACGTCCGCTGACCATCGAGCCATGCGTAGCTACCGCAACGAGAGCGATGCGGACATCCTTGGGCGGCTGGAATATCTGGGTCTTGATGACATGTCGTGCGCCGCGCTGCGGCGGGTCGCGCCGCTGTTGACGGCCGCGATCCCCGGCATCCTCGATCGTTTCTATGACCACAACCGGCGTTTCGCCGAGATTGCGCCAATGCTGCGCGGCGACGGCAAGGTCGAGATGCTCAAGCGGGCGCAGGTCGGCCACTGGCAGCGCATGCTCTCGGGCAATTATGACGCCGGCTACCAGCAGGCCGTGGACGCCGTGGCGCGCGCCCACCAGCGTATCGGTCTCTCGCCGCGCTGGTATGTCGGTGGCTACGCCTTCATCCTGCGCCAGTTGTTGCGCGTGGTTGAGGAGGGCGTGCACGATGCGGCCGAAGCGCGCCTGGCGCGCGAGGCGGTGGTGATGGCGGTGATGCTCGACACCGAACTGGTGATCTCCGCCTATTTCGACGGCATGACCGAGCAGCGCATGGCCGAGGTCGAGGCGATGGTCATCGGCATTGAGAGCGAGTCCCGTGATTCGGTGGAAAGCGTCGAGCACTTCACGACATTCCTGACCGACAGCGTCGGCACGCTGAACCAGAACCGCAATGCAATGATCGGCAGCGCCCATGCGGCGGCGCAGGCCTCCTCCGACATCCTGGAGGCCTCGGAGTCGGTCGCCGGCGCCGCTGATGAACTGCGCCAGTCGATCACCGAGATCTCCATGCAGGTGAGTGTATCGGCCCGGCAGGCCGCCCGCAGCGTCGAGGAGGCGGATACCGCCAAGGCAGTGGTCTCGGACCTTGATCGCTCGGCGGCCGAGATCGGCGATATCCTGGCGCTGATCACCAACATTGCCCGCGAGACCAACCTGCTGGCGCTCAATGCCACTATCGAGGCCGCCCGTGCCGGCGAGGCCGGCAAGGGCTTCGCGGTGGTGGCCTCGGAGGTGAAGGGGCTGGCCGGCCAGTCGGAACGCGCCGCCCGGGATATCAAGGATCGTGTGACACGGATCCAGACGTCGGTGCGGGCCGCCGTGGAGGCCATCGGTCGTGTCGTCGCGGCGATTCACGAGGTCGAGGGCAACTCGCAGGCGGTTGCGGCCGCGGTGGAGGAACAGACATCGGCGACCAGCGGCATCGCCGACAATGTGGCGCAGGTCGCGCACAAGGCACGCGAGGTGCGCGATCGCATGGGCGAGGTCGAAGGCGCCATCAACGAGTCCGCCAGGGCGACCGAGACGGTGGAGTCGAGCGCTGTGCGCCTGAAAGACGCACTGGGCACCCTGCCGCAGTTGCTCAGCCGCGCCATCCGCACGGTTTCGGACATCGCCGACCGGCGCGCTCACCGCCGTCGGCCGGTGTATATCGATGCTCAGGTGGCATTTGGTGAGCGCATCCTGAACGTGGTGATGCGCGACCTTTCGGAGAATGGCGCCTTTGTCGACGATGCCGTCAACGGCAACGTCGAGGGCGTCGACAGGGGCGCGCAGGGGCTGCTGAAGTTCCAGGGTCATACCCAGCCCTGCCGGGTGGTCGCCACCGCGCAGGGGCTGAACCTGGAATTCACCGGGACGCCGATGGCGGGCGCTGTCGTCAATCAGCTGGCGGTGGACAGCACCCGCCACCTGGTGGACCTGGCCAAGAACGATCATCGGGCCTGGGTCGCGAACGTGGTGGACGGCCTGGAAGGGCGCAAACAACTGCGCGCGGCCGACCTCAGCACCCACCACAGTTGCCGGCTGGGCCGCTGGTACGACACCATCGACGACAAGATGACACTGGAGCTGAAGGCCTATCGGGAGATGGCGGAGCCACATCGGCGGGTCCATACCGCCGGGCGGGAGGCGCTGCACGCGCAGGGGCGTGGCGACCACCAGCAGGCCACCGAGTGGCGACGCGAGCTGGAGGCCGCGTCCGGCGAGGTGATCGCCATGCTGGATCGTTTCAACGACGAGTTCGTGGCGGTGATGAAGGGCTGAGAGGCGGCGCGATGCCGGTCCGCGTTGGCGGCGACCGACCGGCGCATTCCCTTGTCCGTCGTTTTGCCGTATAGCCCCGGCCATGACGCTGGCGCCTGCCCCCGACGAGTTCACACCCGTGCCCGAGCCGAGCACCCACGGCCGGGTGATCACCTTCGGCTGCCGGTTGAACGCCTATGAGTCGGAGACCATGCGGGCCCACATCGAGGCCGCCGGCGACCCCAACCTGATGGTGGTCAACACCTGCGCCGTCACCGCCGAGGCGGTGCGCCAGGCCCGCCAGCAGATCCGCAAGCTCAAGCGCGACAACCCCGAGGCCCGTATCCTGGTCACCGGCTGTGCCGCCCAGATCGAGCCCGAGACCTTTGGCCGGATGCCCGAGGTCGCCCGCGTGCTCGGCAACGCCGAGAAGCTGGAGGCGCGCAACTTCCGCCTCGACGACGGCGCCAACACCCACATCCGCGTCAATGACATCATGAGCGTGCGCGAGACCGCCGGCCACCTGCTGGACGGCTTCGCCGAGCGCTCGCGGGCCTTTGTCGAGGTGCAGAACGGCTGTGACCACCGCTGCACCTTCTGCATCATCCCCTACGGTCGGGGCCCGTCGCGCTCGGTGCCGGCGGGGCTGGCGGTGGAGCGCATCCGCCGGCTGGTCGATGCCGGCTTCAACGAGGTGGTGCTGACCGGCGTCGACATCACTTCCTACGGCGCCGACCTGCCGGGCCAGCCCAGCCTCGGCAATCTGGTGCAGCGCATCCTCAAGCTGGTGCCCGAACTGAAGCGCCTGCGGCTGTCGTCGATCGACTCCATCGAGGCGGATGCCGCCCTCGTCGAGGCGATCACCGGCGAGCCCCGCCTGATGCCGCACCTGCACCTGTCGCTGCAGGCCGGCGACGATCTGGTGCTCAAGCGCATGAAGCGCCGTCACGGCCGCGACGACGCCATCCGCTTCTGCGCCGACATCAAGGCGGCGCGCCCCGACGTGGTGTTCGGCGCCGATCTGATCGCCGGTTTCCCCACCGAAACCGACGCCATGTTCGACAACACGTTGCGGCTGATCGATGACTGCGGGCTGACCTATCTGCACGTCTTTCCCTATTCCGAGCGGGCCGGCACGCCGGCGGCGCGGATGCCCCCGGTCGACAAGGCGGTGCGCAAGCAGCGCGCGGCGCGGCTGCGCGCGGCGGGCGAGGCGCGCCTGGCGGCCTATCTTGCCAGTCTGGTGGGCAGGTCCGCGGCGGTGCTGGTCGAACGGGTGGCCGACGGCATCGCCCATGGCCACACCGAAACCTACGCCCCGGCGCGGATCGCCGGGGCGACGGACGTGGCGCCGGGCGCCATCATTACGGCGCGCATTCTCGATGCGGCCCAGGATCATGTGAGCGGACAGGTTGCGTGAGTGACGGCGTGAGTGACGAGACGACCAAACAGGGCTGGCTCGGCCGGCTGCGGCAGGGGCTGGCGCGTTCCGCCGAGAAGCTGAGCAGCGGCATCACCGGCCTGTTCACCAAGGCCCGGCTGGACGCCACGACGCTGGAGGAGCTGGAGGAGGCGCTGATCGCCGCCGACCTCGGCATCAAGACGGCGACCGAGGTCTGCGACCGGCTGCGGCGTGACCGCTTCGACAAGGACATCACCGCCGAGGAAGTCCGCGCGGTGCTCGCCGACACCGTGGTTTCGGTGCTGACGCCGGTCGCCCGGCCGCTGGCCATCGACACGGCGCGCAGGCCCCACGTCATCCTGGTGGTGGGGGTCAACGGCTCGGGCAAGACCACCACCATCGCCAAGCTGGCTGCCTTGTTCCAGGAGCAGGGCCGCTCGGTGATGCTGGCCGCCGGCGACACCTTCCGGGCCGCCGCGGTGGAGCAGTTGCAGGTGTGGGGCGGCCGGCTCGGCCTGCCGGTGGTCACCACCAAGGTCGGTGGCGACGCCGCCGGTCTGGCCTTCTCGGCGCTGGAACAGGCGCGCGCAGCCGGCACCGAGGTGCTGATCATCGATACCGCCGGCCGGCTGCAGAACAAGACCGACCTGATGGCGGAACTGTCCAAGATTCGCCGGGTGCTGGGCAAGCTCGACGCCGAGGCGCCGCACGACACAATCCTGGTGCTGGACGCCACCACCGGTCAGAATGCGTTAAGCCAGATCGCGGTATTCCAGGACGTCGCGGGCGTGACCGGGTTGGTGATGACCAAGCTTGACGGCACGGCGCGTGGCGGCGTGCTGGTGGCGGCCGCCGAGAAGTTCAAGCTGCCGATCCATGCCATTGGCGTCGGCGAGAAGATCGGCGACCTGCGCCCGTTCGAGCCGGAAGGCTTCGCCCGCGCCCTGGTCGGCCTTCCGGAGACGATGTGAGATGAGCAGTGATCACGACCCGACGGTGACGGTGAAGGACGTGTCGCCCCGGCACGCTGCGTTACCGTGGATACGCTTCGCGGTCGACTTCGTGCCGCTGATCCTGTTCTTCGTCGTCAACGGCTGGCTTGGCATCTATTGGGCGACGGGCGTGTTCATGGCCGCCATGGTCGGTGCCATCGCGGCGGCGAAAATCTGGTTGCGCGAGATCCCCAGAATGCTGTGGGTCAATGGCGCCATTGTGCTGGTGTTCGGTGGCCTGACCTTGTGGCTGCACAACGACCTGTTCATCAAGATCAAGCCCACGGTGTTGTACACGGCGTTCGCCGTCATCCTGTTCTACGGTCTGTGGTCGGGCCGGCCGGTGCTCAAATCGGTGCTGGAACATGCCTATCCGGCGCTCACCGATCATGGCTGGCGGCTGCTGACCCGCAACTGGGGCTGGTTCTTCCTGGTGATGGCGGCGGTCAACGAGGTGGTGTGGCGATCCTTCTCCACCGACACCTGGGTCGCCTTCAAGGCATGGGGCGTGATGCCCATCTCGTTTGCCTTCGCCATGGCCCAGATGCCAATCCTTACCCGCCATTCGCAGGAGACGGACCAGCAATCCACCGACGGCGGCGCGACATCCTGACCCAGCGACGCGTTTTTGCGCAAGGTCAAGGACAACGGGCGCGCGACGGCGGATAGTCGCCGCCATGAGCAGCATCGCCACCCGACTGATGGAGCAGCGCGTCCCGCGCTACACCAGCTATCCCACCGCGCCGCACTTTCATGCCGGCATCAGCGAGGATGTCTATCGTCGCTGGCTTGCCGAGCTGCCGGACGAGACGGCGCTATCGCTCTACGTCCACATTCCATTCTGTGACACGCTGTGCTGGTTCTGCGGCTGCACCACGCTGGTCGCCAACCGCTACGGTCCGGTGGCGGCTTATCTAGACGCGCTCGACCGCGAGATGGACGGCGTGCGCACGAGCCTGGGGCGCGAGCGGGCGGTGACGCACATCCACTTCGGCGGCGGCTCGCCGACGCTGCTGGAACCCGCCGACATCGAGCGGGTCGGCGGCTGGCTGCGCCATCGCTTCGGCCCCAGCGCCGGTGCCGAACTGGCGATCGAGGTCGACCCGCGCGGGCTGGACGACCGCCGGGTGGCGGCGATGGGCGCCATCGGCCTCACTCGTGCCAGCATCGGCTTGCAGGACTTCAACCCCCGTGTTCAGGAAGCGATCAATCGCATTCAAAGTGAAGAGGAAACCGCCAGCGCCGTTGCACGGTTGCGGGCGGTGGGCGTCACCAGCGTCAACCTCGACCTTGTCTATGGCCTGCCTTACCAGAGCACGGCCGATGTGCTGCACACCGTCGAGGCGGCGCTGGCGCTGGAGCCGGACCGGCTGGCGTTGTTCGGGTACGCGCATGTGCCGCATCTGAAGCGCCACCAGCGGCTGATCCCCACCGAGTCGCTGCCCGGCGCCGAGGCGCGGCTGGAGCAGGCGGATGCGGCGGAGGCCCGGCTGCGGGCGGCGGGTTATGTTCGCATCGGCCTCGACCATTTCGCCAAGGCCAGCGACCCGATGGCGGTGGCGCTGCGCGAGGGTCGGCTGAAGCGCAATTTTCAAGGCTACACAACTGATGTGGCGCCGGCGCTGATCGGCTTCGGCGCCTCGGCCATCGGGGCATTGCCGCAAGGTTATGTCCAGAACACCGCTGATGTGCGGGCCTACATGCGACAGGCCGGCGAGGGTCGCTTGCCTGTACTCAAGGGTATAGCGCTGAGTCCAGGCGACCGCGTCCGTCGTGCCATCATCGAGCAGCTGATGTGCGCGTTGACGGTGGACGTGGCGGCCACCGCCGCCGCCGCGGGTGTGGCGCCGGCGACGCTGCTGGACGCCTTCGACCGGCTGCGGCCGCTGGAGGCGGACGGGCTGGTGGCGGTGGACGGCTGGCGGGTGACGGTGCCGGAGGCGGCCCGCCAGCTGGTCAGGCTGGCGGCGGCGGCGTTCGATGCCTACCTCAATCCCGACGAGGGCCGCCACAGCCTCGCGGTCTGAGCCGCCTTAGGCCAGGACATCGGCCAGCGCCCGGCGCGGCGATGGCACCGCCGGCGCCAGTGGGCGGCCGATACGAAACCCGAAAACGATATGGCCTTCAGCGCCATGCAGAAGAGTATTCAATTCATCTGTGAATTGCCCCGGCGTGCCCTGACGGGTTTCCCAGTCGGCCATTTCCATCATCTGGTTGAGCGGCTGGGCGGCGAGCCCCAGCGTGGTCGCCTCCAGATGCAGCCGCTGCCATAGCCGGCCGGCCTCCAGCAGCAGGCGCGGATCGTCGCGATGGACCACCCGGATGGCCCCGAACACCGGCGCGGTGGCGCAGTGGACCTCGCGGGTGTCCGCCAGCCAGGCGTTGTCGATACTCGCGGCGTCGAAATCGGGCAGCGCCATGGCGGCGCGGACCTGCCAGTCCGGGCGGCCGCCGCTGGTGATGGCGATACCGTCGCGGTGGGCATCGATGGCGGCACGGGTCTGGCGGAACCAGCGGGCACTGTCGGCGGATAACGCGGGGGTGGCGATGAACGCCTCGGTGGCCGCGATGGTGCCGGCGATGAAACGCCGACCCAGCGCGTTGCCGGCGGGGTAAAGAATGAGGCCGACGCCCTCCGCCGGCTCCAGACTGTTGAGAGCCTTGAGCGCGGCCATGGGCAGCAGTTCCTGACGGGCGTAGGCGCCGCGATGGGTGTGACGGGCGCCAATGGCCGCGAAGCGCGGCGCCGGCGTGGCGGGCGGCGTCGCCGGCGCGAAAGCCAGCCGGGCGATAGCGTCGGGCATCGCCGTTTCAGGCACTGCCGTCTCGGGCAGCAGCGTGACCGTGGCTGTCAGGCCAAGGCCATGGCCCGCGATCACCATGTTCTCGATGGCGCACCCCAGTCCGATGGTCAGCTCCCGGCCGAACGGGTCCACCACCGGCATCTGGCGACGGCGGTCGGCCACCAGATCGATGCTGCCGTCATGGATGCGGAACAGCCAGGGCTGGCTGTCGTGCGGGTTGGACGCCAGCGTACCCGCCAGTGCCACGGCTTCGAGACCGTCGGGGCGCGCGTCGCGCCATTGCCGCCATGGCTCGAAAGCCGGACCGCTGGTGAGATCGGCGAAGCTGCCGCGCTGGTATCCGCGCCAGGCCAGGCCACCGGCCGCCAGCAGGACCAGGCCGCCACCGCCGAGGCTTACGCTCTTGAGTACATGCCGCCGGTTCATCGTCATCTGGACACTCCCCCCGGATACCACGACGGCGTCATCCTAACCGAGAGCGCGGCCAGGACGAAACGGCGCCGCCGATGGCCGCGTGCGGGCAGGGGGCAGTCGTGCGTGATTCGGGGCGGAGAGGTGGCGGGATATTAGTGACGCCGGTGCAGGCGGACGGCTGATGCCGGCGTTTCCTGCCCGCCGCCGCAATAATCGTGCGTCGGAAGGGGTTGCGGGTCGTTCCTCCGGCCTGTGAAAGGGGGAGGGGCCGCACGGCGGGCGGCGCCGGGCGATCTGTAACGGATGCGCCGCAATAATGTTTCCCTGTGCCGATCAAGCCGCTAGTCTGCCGCGATGGCGGCCCGTCGGGGCCGGAAGAGACTGTCAGGGAGGCACTATGACGGATACGGCCCGATTGTCGGCCGAGCCCGAGAAAACCTGGTTCGGGCACCCACCACAGCTGGCGCGACTGTTCACCACCGAGATGTGGGAGCGCTTCGGTTACTACGGCATGCGTGCCGTGCTGACGCTCTATCTCGCCAACCATTTTCTGTTCGACGACGCCACCACCAATGGACTCTATGGTGCCTTCACCAGCCTGGTTTACCTGACGCCGTTGATCGGCGGTCTGCTGGCCGACCGTTACCTCGGCTCCAAACGGGCCGTGAAACTGGGCGCGATCCTGATGTCGGTCGGCTATTTCGTGCTGTGTTTCGGTGGCGAGGCCGCCAAGCCATACGCGGTGATCGACGGACAGCGCTACGAAGTCGTCAACGGCACCCGCGATGGCGAGAAGCTCCAGTATCTGGTCGACGGCGAACAGAAGCTGGAGATCCGCGGCAACGAGGACAAGTCGGTGTCGCTGCTGGCGTCGGATGGCCAGGAAACGCGGCAGCTGCCGCCGGGAGCGCTGCAATCGGGCGCCGAGCGTTCGCCCTTCTATGTCGCCGTCATGCTGCTGGCACTTTCGGCGGTGACGATCGGCAACGGTTTCTTCAAGCCCAATATCTCCACCATCGTCGGGTCGCTCTACGCACAGGGTGACCGACGCCGCGATGCCGGGTTCACCATCTTCTACATGGGCATCAACCTCGGCTCGGTGGCCTCGCAGATGCTGTGCCCCATTCTCGCCGAGTCGGTGGGCTGGTGGGCCGGCTTCCTGCTGGCGGCCATCGGCATGGCGCTGTCGTGGTTCCTGATCCAGTTCGACGGCGGCCGTCTCGACGGCTATGGCGAACCGCCGGCACAAACCGGCACCGACCGCACCCTGCTGATCTATGTCGGTGCGGTCCTTGCGATTCCGCTGGCCTGGTTCCTGTTCGACAACATGCTGACCAATGCGGCCGCGGCCGCCGCGGCCGCCCAGGGGGGCAGCGGCTTCCTCGGCTACATCGCCTCGCTGCCGCTGCTCGGCAAGGTGCTGTTCGGCACCTTCCTCGTCTCGGTGGTCGGGATTCCGATCTGGGCGTGGTCGGTGGGCAACCGGGCGGAGTTCCAGATGATGTCGGTGGCGATCATCCTGGTGGTGTTCAACGTCGTGTTCTGGACCCTGTTCGAGCAGGCCGGTTCGTCCCTGACCTTCTTCGCGGATCGCAATACCGACCGCCAGACGGTGTTCGGCCTGATGCCTGCGGGGTCGGTGCAGGTGTTCAACCCCATCTTCATTGTCATGTTCGCGCCGATCATGAGCCTGCTATGGACCGGGCTTGCCCGGCGCGGGCTGGAACCGTCGATTCCGGTCAAGTTCGCGGTCGCGCTGATGGGCGCGGGGCTGGGCTTTGTCGTTCTGGTCTGGGGCACGGGCTTCGCCGGCGACGACTACAAGGTGGCCTTGTGGTGGGTGGCGGCAACCTACCTGATCCATTCGATCGCCGAACTGTGTATCTCGCCGGTCGGCCTGTCGATGATCACCAAGCTGTCGATTGCCCGCATTGTCGGCATGATGATGGGTGTGTGGTTCCTGTCCATCGCCTGCGCGCAGTATGTCGCCGGCGTGGTAGCCCAGTTCGCCAGCGTCGAAACGGTGGGCGGCAGGGTCACCAACCTCAAGGTGTCGCTCGATACCTATGCCCAGGTGTTCCAGACCATCGGTCTGATTTCGCTGGGCATCGGTGTCGTGTTGCTGCTGCTTTCCCCGCTGATCAAGAAGTGGATGCATGGTGTACAATAAGCTTCTCCTCGGCGTGGCGCTGGCGGGTCTTTCCGCCTGTGCCACCGCCGCCAACGACAAACCGGTGGCGGCAACCACCAAGATCACGGCAACCGCCAAGGCGGCGCCGGTGCGCATCAACCGCGATCCCTATCCGTCCACCTACAGGGCCTACCCCGGCGTGCCGACGCTGGTACGCGGCGCCACGGTGCTCGACGGCAAGGGTGGCCGTCTCGATGGCGGTGACGTGCTCTTTCAGGATGGCAAGATCGTCGCGGTGGGCCGCGACCTCGCGGTGCCTGCGGGTGGCACTGTCATCGACGGTACCGGCAAGTGGGTGACACCGGGCGTCATCGACGTCCACAGCCACATGGGCGACTATCCGGCGCCCGAGGTGGCCGCGCACGAGGACGGCAACGAGATCACCGGGCCGGTGCGTGCCGAGGTCTGGGCGGAACACTCGGTGTGGCCGCAGGACCCGCAGTTCACCCGCGCCGTGGCCGCTGGCGTGACGACGGTGCAGATCCTGCCCGGTTCGGCCGACCTGTTCGGCGGTCGCAGCGTGACGCTGAAGCTGGTGCCGGCACGCACCATGCAGGGCATGAAGTTCCCGGACGCACCCTACGGGCTGAAGATGGCCTGCGGCGAGAACCCCAAGCGGGTCTATGGCTCCAAGGGGCAGATGCCCGGCAGTCGCATGGGCAATGTGGCGCTCAACCGCCAGACCTGGGCCCGAGCCGCCGAGTACAAGCGGTCCTGGGAGCAGTATGAGGCGAAGATCGCCGCTGGCAAGGATGCCGATCCGCCCAAACGCGACATCCAGCTCGACACCCTGGCGGAAGTGCTGGCCGGCCGTATCGAGGTGCACAACCACTGCTACCGCGCCGACGAGATGGCCATCGTCATCGATATGGCCAAGGAATTCGGCTACAAGGTCTCGACCTTCCACCACGCCGTGGAGGCCTACAAGATCCGCGACCTGCTGGCGCGGGAGGGTATCTGCTCGGCGATGTGGGCCGACTGGTGGGGCTTCAAGATGGAAGCCTATGACGGCATCAAGGAGAATATTCCGCTGGTGCACGCGGGTGGCGCCTGCGCCATCGTCCACTCCGATGACCCCTACGGGGTGCAGCGGCTGAACCAGGAGGCCGCCAAGGCGATGGCCGCCGGCAATCGCATCGGCCTCAACATCTCGCGCGAGGTGGCGTGGACGTGGCTCAGTCTGAACCCCGCCAAGGCCATCGGCATCGCTGACCGCACGGGCAGCCTGGAGACCGGCAAGATGGCCGACGTGGTGCTGTGGAACGGCGATCCGTTCAGTGCCTATACCCGCGCGGAGAAGGTGTGGGTCGACGGGGCGCTGATGTTTGACGCCGCCAATCCGAAAATGCGGCCGGTGGCCGATTTCGAGCTCGGCCAGCCGGGCCAGGGAGATGTGAAATGAAGCGGGTAGCGCTGCTGGCGCTGGCCCTGGTGAGCAGTGTCGCCGCCCGGGCAGAAACCATCGCCATTACCGGCGGCACGGTGCACACCGTGGCCTCGCCCCAGCCGATCGAGGGCGGCACGGTACTGATCCGCGACGGCCGGATTGTCGCCGTCGGCCGGAATATCTCGGTGCCTGCCGACGCGCGGGTGATCGACGCGGCCGGCCGGGCGGTGACGCCGGGCCTGTTCAACGGCTTCACCCGTGTTGGTCTGGTCGACGTCGAGGCGGTGCGGGAGAGTAACGACACCGCCGCCAAGGGGGCCCCCATCGCCGCCGCATTCGATGTCAGCACGGCAATCAATCCGCTGGCGACGGCGATTCCGGTGTCGCGGATCGAGGGCGTGACGCGGGTGGCGGTGGCGCCCAAGGCGTCGCGCGGCGTATTCGCCGGGCAGGGGGCGCTGATCCAGCTTGGGGACGGTTTCGCGCCCGTGTTCAAGGCGCGCGGCTTCCAGTTCGTTGAGCTGGGCGAAGAGGGCGGTGAACTGGCCGGCGGCTCGCGCGCGGCCGCCCTTGCCGCCTTCAAGACGGCCCTGGCCGAGGCCCGCGAATATCAGGCAGGTCCCACCCGTTATCGCCAGATCGGCGAGAAGGGCGTGTTCGCCAACTATGCCGACGCGCGCGCCCTGGTACCGGTCGTGACAGGCGAGATGCCGGTGATGGTGCATGCCAGCCGCGCCGCCGATCTGTTGCAGGTGATCGCGCTCAAGCGCGAGTTTCCGACGCTGCGGCCGATCATCGTCGGTGCCGAGGAGGGCTGGATGGTCGCCGACCAGCTGGCCGCCGCGGGGGTGCCGGTGATCGTCAACACGCTGGAGAACCTGCCGAGCCGCTTCGAGACGCTGGCGGCGACCATGAACAACCCCGGCCGGATGGCCGCCAGGGGGGTGCTGGTGGCGCTGGGCACGGTGTCGCGTGATGAGGCGATGCAGGCCCGCGTGGTGCTGCAGTACGCCGGCAATCTGGTGGGTCAGTCGCGGCTGCCGGGTGGTGAGGGGATGAGCTGGGCCGAAGCGCTCAAGACCGTGACCCTCAATCCGGCGCGCATCTTCGGTGTCGACAAGGCGCTGGGCACGCTGGAGCCGGGCAAGCTCGCCGACGTGGTGGTATGGGACGGTGATCCGCTTGACCTGATGGCGGCACCCGCGCATGTGCTGATCCAGGGGCGGGAAGTCGCGCTGACCTCCCGTCAGACCAGACTGCGGGACCGCTACCGTACACTCGACGAACAGGCCCTGCCGGTACAGTATCGGCATTGAGCCGACGAGAAGGCCATAACTGACCCGGGGGAGGTGCGTATGTCGATGTTGGTGCTGGCGCTGGTGGCCTTTATCGGCACGCACTTCCTGCTGTCCCACCCTTGGCGCAAGCCGCTGGTGGCGCGGCTGGGCGAGAATGGTTTTCTGGTCGTCTATTCGCTGGTGGCGGCGCTGACCCTGGGCTGGGTGATCCTTGCCTATCGGGCAGCGCCGGTGGTCATCTGGTGGGTGCCGCCGCTGTTCGCCTATACGCTCACCCATATTGGCATGATCGTGGCGGCGATTCTGCTGGTGGGGTCGCTGGTGACCCCCAATCCCTCGTTGCCGAAGATGGGCAGGGCGGCGCTGCAGCGCATGCCGACGCCGCAGGGCGTGTTCGCGCTCACCCGCCATCCGATGATGTGGGGGATCGGCCTGTGGGGGCTGGTCCATGCCTTCGTCAACGGGGACGCGCCGACGGTGGTGCTGGCGGCCGGCATGGCGTTCCTGGCGATCGCGGGCGCGCGGGGCGTCGACCTCAAGAAGCGCCAGCAACTGGGCGCGGCCTGGCAGCGGTTCGAGCAGCAGACCGCGTTCTGGCCACTGGCGGCGCAGCTGCGCGGCCGCCTGCCGCTGTCCAGCCTGTGGCCAGGATGGCTGCCGGTGATGGGGGGCGTCGCCCTCTATGTCGTACTGGTCTATTTCCACGTCGCGCTGTTCGGCGTGGCGGCGGTGGCGCCTGGAACCGCTTTAAATTGAGACGCGCGACTTGCTCCCGTGTCGTCGCGGTGTAAAACTCCCGCTTCCTGACCGGCGCGGGTGAGTTGGCGACATGTCGTTTCCGCTGCCAGCGCGTGACAAGGAGTGCCGGCTATGGCGTGGAAGTGGTGGCGATGACGGGCGGTGGCAGCGAGCTGCTGGATCGGACCACGACGCAGGTCCAGGGACCTCTGCGTGCCCTGGTGATCGACGACGTCGAGACGGTGCGAGCTACCATAACGGACATTCTGACCTCGTTCGGCGCCGAGGTCCGCAGTGTCGATACCGCGGCGCGCGCCTGCGCGACGGTGGGTGACTTCAAACCCCATCTGGTGATTTCCGATGTTTTCATGCCCGACCAGGACGGTATCGAGCTGATCAGTGAACTCAAGGGCAGGGGCAGTTTCCCGGATCTGATCTTCGTCACCGGCTCGGACCCCTTCTACGCCAAGTCGGCCTGCATGATCGCCCAAGGCAATGGCTTCAGGGTCCGTGGGTTCGTGCTCAAGCCGTTCCGCATGAGCCATTTCAAGGAATTCATCGACCTCTACGAGGTCAACTGAGCCACTCGCACCCGCAGGGGTGTCGATGTTCATCAGCGCCGATGGCGCTGGCCATGGCCGTTTAGTCATCCCGACCATGAAGCGGGCTGATTTCAATAGGTTGAGTGCATTTCCTGTGTCCGGTCGTGTCAGCCTGGGGCGACCCCGGTCCAGCGACCTCAGTCTAGCTGCCCCACTGTATGCGTTCGATGCCCTCGAAGGCGATTTCGTGCCCGTTGTCGAAGATGATGGTGCCAGCGCTGTCCCGCGCCAGGTCAAGCTCACCGCTGTCGCCCTTGCCGGTGAGCTGCGTGCCGTCCTCCAGCAGCACAAGCCAGCTGCCTTCGGCTGAAGGCGCGCCGGCGCCCTGAATCTCGATGGTATCGAGCCAGCCCTGGCCGCCATCGACGCTATCCCGGCCGTATTCGTTGGCGCCGAAGATGAACAGATCATCGCCGGCCCCGCCTGTCAGCATGTCATTGCCGTTGCCGCCGATCAGGATGTCGTCGCCGGCGCCACCATCAAGCTGGTCATTGCCGCCCGCGCCGCCGAGCACGTCGTTGCCACTGCCGCCAAGCAGCGTGTCATTGCCGTAGTCGCCGGTGAGCTGGTCGTTGCCGGCGCCGCCATCGAGCTGGTCGTTGCCACCACCACCGACGATGATGTCGTTGCCGGCGCCACCGGTGATCTTGTCGTTGCCGTAGCCTCCGGTGATGTGATCATTGCCGGCGCCGCCATCGAGCTGGTCGTTGCCACCACCACCGACGATGATGTCGTTGCCCGCACCACCGGTGATCTTGTCGTTGCCGTAGCCTCCGGTGATGTGATCATTGCCGGCGCCGCCATCGAGCACGTCATGACCGCCACCGCCGACGATGATGTCGTTGCCGGCACCACCATCGATGCTGTCACTGCCGTAGCTGCCCTTGATCTGGTCGTCGCCGGCGCCACCATTCAGGGTGTCGTTGCCGCCTCCGCCCGTGATGGTATCGTCGCCCGAGCCGCCGGTGATTGTCTCGTCCCGCCAGTCGCCTGTCAGGGTCTTGCCGGCGGCATTGTCGGCCCGCGCCTTATGATGATCGTGGGCGTCATCCGCGCCGAGGGGCGCGTTGTCCCGGTCATCACCGGCTTTTCCATTGTCGCCGTGATCCTTGTCGTGACGGTCACGTGTCTCCGCGTTCGCGTCCTTGCCCCGTGACACCGGATCGCCACTGCTCCAGCCGGGACCGTCAGTCTGCTGCTGGCGGGAAGGATGATCCCTGTCCGGTTTTTCCCGATCCTGCCTGTCGTCCGGGCGGGATCGCTCAGGCTCATTTTCATGCCGATCCTGCCGGCGATAGGACTCGTCTGGATGGCGATCCGGTGACTCATCGTCACGGTGGGCACGACCACGTTGATCGCGGTCGCCCCGTTGATCGCGGTCATTGTCGGCATGCTTTGGGGCATGATGCTGGTCGTTGGGCGCGGCGGGGAGTTGCCCGGACGCCGCTGGTTCCGCCGCGGCTTCGGGCTCTGTCACCGGTTCGGCCGCGTCGGGCGCGGCCTCGACCGGCGGCTCGGGCTCTGCCGGCGCTTCCGGTTCAGTGACAGGCTCAGGTTCGTCGGGCGCGGCAGCGACCGGCGGTTCGGGCTGGGCCTCCGGTCCGGCCGGGCTGGCGGTGAGCGGGCCGGGGGCGTCGCTGGTATCGAACACCAGCGTGCCGTTCCAGGCCATCACCTCGCGGCCGGCGATGGTGTCGCTGCTGCGGACGTAGCTGGCGTCCTCGGCCTCGAAGCTGGTGCCGTTGATGGTGATCTTGTCGACCACCAGGTTGCGGTCGGTGTCGCTGGTGCCGCCATAGGCGTCGTTGCCGAAGCGGATCTCGACCTTGCCGGGGCCGTCGGCGCCGAAGTCGCCACGGATGATGACGTCCTGCCACTGGCCTTGGCGATGGTCGGCGCTGATCGCCTCGCTGTGCACCTGCTGGCCGTCGACGAACACGGTCATTACCGGCGCGCCCTGATAGTGGTGGCCAGCGACGCGCACGATGATTTCGCTTTCGGCGGGCGCTTGCGGTTCCGTAACTGGCTCCGCCTCATCCGGCGCGGCGTCGACCGGGGCTTCCGGCTCCGCTGGCGCCTCCGGTTCCGTGACCGGCTCCGCCTCATCCGGCGCGGCCTCGACCGGCGCTTCCGGCTCGGTGGGGGCCTCCGGCTCGCTCACCGGTGCGGTGTCGTCCGGCGCAACGTCAACCGGCGGTGCCGGCTCGGCTGGCGCGTCAGGTTCGGTGACTGGCTCCGCCTCATCCGGCGCGGCCTCGACCGGGGCTTCCGGTTCTGCCGGCGCGTCAGGTTCGGTGACTGGCTCCGCCTCATCCGGCGCGGCGTCGGCCGGGGCTTCCGGCTCCGCCGGCGCCTCCGGTTCGGTGACTGGCTCCGCCTCATCCGGCGCGGCCTCGACCGGGGCTGCCGGTTCCGTCGGCGCGTCAGGTTCGGTGACCGGCGCGGCCTCATCCGGCGCGGCCTCGACCGGCGCTTCCGGTTCCGCCGGCGCGTCAGGTTCGGTGACCGGCTCCGCCTCATCCGGCGCGGCGTCAACCGGCGCTTCCGGCTCGCTCACCGGTGCGGTGTCGTCCGGCGCAACGTCAACCGGCGGTGCCGGCTCGGCCGGCGCGTCAGGTTCGCTCACCGGCCCGGCCTCGTCCGGCGCGGCCTCGACCGGCGGTGCCGGCTCGACGGGGGCCTCCGGCTCGCTCACCGGCGCAGCGTCGTCCGGTGCGGCGTCGACCGGGGGTTCCGGTTCCGCCGGCGCCTCCGGTTCCGTGACCGGCTCCGCCTCATCCGGCGCGGCCTCGACCGGGGCTTCCGGTCCCGCCGGCGCGTCAGGTTCGGTGACTGGCTCCGCCTCATCCGGTGCGGCGTCGACCGGGGCTTCCGGTTCCGCCGGCGCGTCAGGCTCGGCGACCGGCTCCGCCTCATCCGGCGCAACGTCAACCGGCGGTGCCGGGTCGACCGGCGCTTCCGACTCGCTCACCGGCGCAGCGTCGTCCGGCGCAACGTCAACCGGCGGTGCCGGGTCGACCGGGGCTTCCGGCTCGCTCACCGGTGCGGTGTCGTCCGGCGCAACGTCAACCGGCGGTGCCGGCTCGGCCGGCGCGTCAGGTTCGGTGACTGGCTCCGCCTCATCCGGCGCGGCATCAACCGGCGCTTCCGGTTCCGTCGGCGCTTCCGGTTCGCTGACCGGCTCCGCCTCATCCGGCGCGGCGTCGACCGGGGCTTCCGGCTCCGCCGGCGCGTCAGGCTCGGCGACCGGCTCCGCCTCGTCCGGCGCGGCCTCGACCGGGGCTTCCGGTTCCGTCGGCGCGTCAGGTTCGGTGACCGGCGCGGCCTCATCCGGTGCGGCCTCGACCGGCGGTGCCGGGTCGACCGGCGCTTCCGGCTCGCTCACCGGTGCGGTGTCGTCCGGCGCAACGTCAACCGGCGGTGCCGGCTCGGCCGGCGCGTCAGGTTCGGTGACTGGCTCCGCCTCATCCGGCGCGGCGTCAACCGGGGCTTCCGGCTCGGTGGGGGCCTCCGGCTCGCTCACCGGTGCGGTGTCGTCCGGCGCAACGTCAACCGGCGGTGCCGGCTCGGCTGGCGCGTCAGGCTCGGCGACCGGCTCCGCCTCATCCGGCGCGGCGTCAACCGGGGCTTCCGGTTCCGCCGGCGCGTCAGGTTCGGTGACTGGCTCCGCCTCATCCGGCGCGGTGTCGTCAGGCGCGGCATCAACCGGCGGTGCCGGCTCGGCGGGGGCCTCCGGCTCACTGACTGGCGCAGCGTCGTCCGGCACGGCCTCGACCGGGGGTTCCGGTTCCGCCGGCGCCTCCGGTTCCGTGACCGGCTCCGCCTCATCCGGCGCGGCGTCAACCGGGGGTTCCGGTTCCGCCGGCGCGTCAGGCTCGGCGACCGGCTCCGCCTCATCCGGCGCAACGTCAACCGGCGGTGCCGGTTCCGCCGGCGCGTCAGGTTCGGTGACCGGTGCAACCTCATCCGGTGCGGCATCAACCGGCGGTGCCGGCTCGGTGGGGGCCTCCGGCTCGCTCACCGGTGCGGTGTCGTCCGGCGCAACGTCAACCGGCGGTGCCGGCTCGGCCGGCGCGTCAGGTTCGGTGACTGGCTCCGCCTCATCCGGCGCGGCGTCGGCCGGCGCTTCCGACTCGCTGACCGGTGCAACCTCATCCGGTGCGGCATCAACCGGCGGTGCCGGCTCGGTGGGGGCCTCCGGCTCGCTCACCGGTGCGGCGTCGTCCGGCACGGCCTCGACCGGGGGTTCCGGTTCCGCCGGCGCCTCCGGTTCCGTGACCGGCTCCGCCTCATCCGGCGCGGCCTCAACCGGGGCTTCCGGCTCGGCCGGCGCTTCCGGTTCGCTGACCGGTGCAACCTCATCCGGTGCGGCATCAACCGGCGGTGCCGGCTCGACCGGGGCCTCCGGCTCGCTGACCGGCGCGGGCGTGTCCGATCCGGCGATGGTCGGCGCGGTGATCGCGGTGGGCGTGAACAGGTTGGTACCGCTGGCGCTGGCGGGCAGACCTGCTGCGCCGTGTGCGTGGGACTCCAGCGTCGGTGACTGGCCGGTGCCGGTGTGGCCTGGCATGGCCTCGCTGTCGAGTGTCGCCGCCAAGCCGGACCGCTCGTGCCCGGTGCGCGCATCGGCAACAGTGGAATCGCTCTGGCCGGCAAGGGCGTGAGGCGAGGGAGAAGGCGCGGCAAGGCCCGGTTCGACTGGCGTCGGCGTGGCGGACAGGCCGGCATGCGCGCCCAGTGCGCCAGTGCCGTCGACCGCGGCGGGTCCAATGCCCGGAGTCGAGCCATCGCGATTGTCGGGAGTGGTGATAGCGGCGGGGTCGCGCCGGGGCTCCGCCGGCGCGGCAGACGAAAAGGCGAACAGCTGCTGGAGACCGTCGTCTCCAGCCTCGGATGTCGGTGGCGCACCGGCGCCCGGCGTTTTACCGGTCATTCTGCCCCTCTCCGGGCTGCCCGTTCAGCCGCCCGTCACGCATGAAACCCCTCGTGCGTGGCATCGGAGGATAACGGCCAGGGTTTAGCCGGCGGTTCACGGGTGTGGTTAAGACGGTGTCAAGCATCCGGCGCGCGAACATGCTTTTCCGCGTCTTAACCAATGAGTAAGCGGCGATCCTTACCGTGGCGGCGCGTGGAAAGAGGGGCCGCGCCGAGCATGTCGAAACCTGTCGAAATGGATGTTGCGACCCAGGAGCCAGTGGTCGCCGTACCGCTTGCCAGCCGGTTGCGCCAGTTGTGGCGGCGCCTGGAACATGCCCCGCTGCTGCATCGGGATGTGCTGGTGGCTTCCGCCTTGCTCAATTTCACCGCTCTGGCGCTGCCCGTCGCCATGCTCCACGTCTATGATCGGATCATTCCCCACGCGGCCTTCCCGACGCTGGCGTTGCTGGTGCTGGGGCTGTGGGTGGCGCTGCTGTTCGACGGTCCGCTGCGTCAGGCGCGCGCGCACATCGCCGGCTGGGAAGGCGCGCGTTTTGAACATGCCGCCTCGGTGCGGTCGGTGAAGCGCCTGCTGCATGCCGATGTCGCAACGGTGGAGGCGACGCCGGTTGGGGTGCACATGGACCGGCTGGCCAGCATCGAGCCGTTGCGCGATTTCTACACCAGTCAGGTCGGCCTGACGCTGGTGGATATGCCATTCGCCCTGATGTTCATTGGCTTGCTGGCCGTCATCGGTGGCCCGCTGGCGCTGGTTCCGCTGGCGCTGATGCTGGTGTTCGGCGTTCTCGCCTGGGCGGCCGGCGTTTCGCTGCACAAGGCAATCGTCGAGCGCGGTGAACTGGATGACCGGCGTTATAATTTCATCGTCGAGACGCTGGCGGGGCTGCATACCGTCAAGGGCCTGGCGATGGAGAACCAGATGGCGCGTCGTTACGAACGCCTGATGGGTAATGCCGCCACCATTGGCTGGCGGGTCAATATCGCCAGCGCGATCGCGGTGGGCATCGGCGCCAGTTTCTCGCAGATCACCACCATCGCCGTTGCGTCCATCGGCAGCATGATGGTGATCGCCGGCACGCTGACCGTGGGGCAGCTGGTGGCCAGTACATTGCTGGCCGGCCGTGCAATGCAGCCGGTGCTGCGGGCGATGGCGCAATGGACGCGTTTCCAGTCGATCCGGCTGGCGGAGCAGCGCTTCCAGAAACTCAACAGCCTGCCGGCGGAGCGCGCGGAGAATGCCGCCGAGGCGCCGCCGCTGGAGACACTGGAGATGCGCGGCGCGACCTTCGGCTACGACGCGGACGGCGAACCCCTGTTCCGTGACGTCAACCTGAGCGTCCGGCGCGGCGAGATCGTCGCCATCACCGGCCATAATGGCGCCGGGAAGTCGTCGCTGCTGTGGATGATGATGGGTGGCCTGCGCCCGCGCGCGGGCGAGGTGCTGGTCGACGGTCGGTCGATCCACGACCTCTCGGCCGACAGCGTGCGTGACCAGATCGCCTATCTGCCGCAGCGCGGATATCTGTTCCAGGGCACGGTACTCGACAATCTGACCCGCTTCGACAGCGACAGACATCTGGATGAGGCGCTGGAACTTGCGGCGGCCTTCGGTCTCGACCGGGTGTTCGCGGCACTGCCGGGGGGCTTCGAGACTCCGGTGGGCGAGGGGGCGGGCGGTGCGTTGCCGGGCGGTTGCGTGCAGGCCATCGCCATGGTGCGGGCGCTGGTGGGCGGCCCGCGTTTCATTCTGTTTGATGAGGCCAACGCCGCGTTCGATCGCGGGGCCGACGAGCGATTGAAGGCCGTGCTGATGCGTTATCGAGAAACCACCGGCATCGTGCTGGTGAGCTTCCGTCCCTCACTGCTGGCACTGGCCGACCGTCGTTATACCCTTCAGGGCGGGACGCTGGTGGAAGTGCCGGCGACGCCTGCCGCCATGACCCCGGCGGTGACGGCATGAGCGGCGTGCGCGACATTTTCACCGACGCGTCCCCGCACGGGGCGCGCAAACTGGCGGCTGAGCTGGCGGACGCCTTCGGTGGGGGGCAGGCGTTGTTCTCGGCGGGCGAGGATCAGCTTGCCGGGGCGCTGCGCGGCGGCAACGTCGGCGCGTTCGAGGCGACGTCACCCTATGCCGCCTGCCTGCTGACCCTGCTGTCGGCTGCGGGCTGGCGTGGTGCGGCGCGCGATCTCGGCGAGGCACTGCCGCATTTCACGTCCGACCTCGACCTCACCGACATCCTCAACATTCTCGCGCAACTGGGCATCGAGACCCGCACGGCGGCGGTACATCATGGACGCCTCGATCCGCGTCTGCTGCCGGCGCTGCTGGTCCGTGACGAAGGCGCGCCGCTGGTGGTGCTCGACCGGGCAGGGGACGGGGCCTGGCGGGTGTTCGACGGTGACAGCCGGCAGGAGGCCGAATATGCGCCGGCGCTGCTGAACGGCATCGTCCATGCGTTGATGCCAGCCAGCGCCAGCGACGAGGAGCCGGTGGCACAGCAGCAGAACTGGATCGGCGGTCTGCTATGGCGCTTCCGGCGCCTTTTCGCGCTGATGTTTCTGGCCACCGCCATGCTCAACGCCATCGGGCTGGCAGTGCCGCTGTATGTGATGACGCTCTATGACAAGGTGATTCCGACCCAGAATCTCGGTACGCTGGCCTATCTGGCGGCCGGCGTGCTGGCGCTGATCGGCGTCGAGGCGGTGCTGCGCGGGGTGCGGGCGCGGATGGTGGCCTATATTGGCGCGCGCATCGATTATGCGGTGACCACCGGGGCCTTCGGGCAGATTCTGGGATTGCCGCCGGCGCTGACGGAATCGGTGCCGATCGGCGCCCAGGCCTCGCGGCTGCGGGAGTTCGATTCATTACGGGAGATCTTCACCGGTCCGCTGGCGACACTGGTGTTCGATGCCCCCTTCCTGCTTGGCTTCATCGGCGTCGTGTGGTGGCTGGGTGGCCCGCTGGCCTGGGTGCCGGTCGGGCTGGCGGTGGCCTATCTGCTGGTCGGCATGGCATTGGCGCCGGTGCTGAAAAAGGCGGTGCAGGCGTCCTCGCGCATCCGCGCCCGGCGCCACGGTTTCATGCTCGATCTGCTGGGCAACATGCGGGCGATCAAACAGATGTCGGCCGAAGCCTTGTGGCTGGAGCGGTTCCGTGTGCTGTCGGCGGAGGGCGCCTGGTCGCAGTTCCGCCTCAACCAGTTGTCGACGCTGCTGCAGACGCTGGGCCACCTCATCATGCTGGCTGCCGGCATTATCACCATGGCGCTTGGCGTCGTCCAGGTGGTTGACCAGCAGATGAGCGTCGGCGCGCTGGTGGCGGTGATGGCGATCATCTGGCGGATTCTGTCGCCGTTGCAGAGCCTGTTCCTGACGCTGAGCCGTATCGAGCAAATCAAGATCGCGGTGCGTCAGGTCAACCAGCTGATGCGGATGCCAACCGAGCCCAAACCGCAGCGGCGTAACCGGCGCGTGCAGCGAAATCTCTATGGCGGCGTCGAGTTCCAGCGTGTCAGCTTCCGCTATCGCGGTGCCGTCGATCCGTCGTTGCTGGGTGTCAGCCTGAAGGCGGAACCCGGTGAGCTGGTGGCCATCATCGGCGGCAATGGCGCCGGCAAGTCGACCCTCCTCAACATGCTGATCGGCATGGATCGCTGTCAGGCCGGCCAGATCTTGCTCGATGGCGTCGACATGCGGCAGCTCAACCCCATCGAGCTGCGCCAGATGATCGGCTATGTGCCGCAGGCCGTGCGCCTGTTCCATGGCACCATCGCCCAGAACCTGCGGCTGGCTGATCCCACCGCCAGCGACGAGGATCTGCATCGTGCCTGTGCCGAGGCGGGCATCCTGGAACGTATCCAGAGTCTGCCGCGCGGTTTCGATACGCGGCTGGGTGACCACACCGTCGCCCAGTTCAACAGCGGCTTTCTCCAGGCGCTGTCGATCGCGCGCGCACTGGTGAAGGGCTCGCGTCTGCTGTTGCTCGACGAACCGGCCCAGGGGCTCGACGAGGAAGGCGATCGCGCCTTCATGAAGCTGCTGGAGCGCCTGAAGGGGCGAGTGACGGTGCTGATGGTCTCGCACCGCCCCAGTCACATCCGCATGGCCGATCGCGCGGTGCTGATGGCGCGCGGCCAGGTGGCGGCGATCGGCCGCCCTGACGATGTACTCTCGCAATCCATGAAGGAGCAGGCGGCATGACGACCGCGTCCACCGCATCCGCGACGTTCACCAACCCGTCGCGCCGGCTGTTTTCGGCGTTGCCCGATCTGGTGGCGAGAGCCTCGGGTATCGGCAAGGCGCCGTCGCGCCTGCTGTCGCGTTCGATCATGCTGGAGGAGGCGGCGCCGCCGCGTGTCATGCGCTGGACCATCGGCGCCATCGCCGCCGTGGCGGCGGGCTTTGTCGGCTGGTCGGCGGTGATCAGTCTTGACGAGCTGGCGGCGGCGCCGGGCCAGATCCTGCCGCAGTCGTTCGTGCGTCCGGTGCAGCACCTGGAGGGCGGTATTGTCGCCGAGGTGCGGGTGCGCGAGGGGCAGACGGTGAAACAGGGGGATCCGTTGATCGTGCTCGATGACGCCCAGTTCGCGGCCGATCTTGACCAGATTCGTGCCCGACACGCGGCGCTGTCGTTCCAGGCCGAGCGGCTGCGGGCCTTCGCGCTCGACCGCGAGCCGCGCTTCGACCCGCGCATCACCGGGTTTGATCACCTGAAGCAGGACCAGCATGCGCTGTGGTCGATGCAGATGGAGAACAGGCGCGTGCAGCTCGCGGTCGCCGGCAGCAAGGTGAGCGAGAGCCGCTATGACGAGGGCAGCCTCGCGGCGCGGGAGAAGGCGCTGGCCCGTGAACTGGAACTGGCCGAGGAGGAGTTGGGCGCACGTCGCAAGCTGCTCGACAAGGGCCTGACATCGCGCCTTACCTACCTGCGCTCGGAGCGCGACGTTTCCCGGTTGCAGGGGGAGCTGGCTGATGTGCGCAGCCAGCAGAAGCGGGCCCGGGCGTCCGTCAGCGGTGCTACCGGCGGCCGCCAGGAGGTGGCGGCCCGGCTGAAGGAGAACGCGCTGCAGGAACTGGGACAGGTGACGGTGCAGCTCGCCGAGGCGACGGAGCAGTTGAAGCGGCTGGAAGACAAGGTCCGCCGGCTGATGGTGGTGGCGCCGGTTGATGGCACCGTGAAGGGGTTGCAGGTGACGTCGGCGGGTGCGGTGATCCCGCCTGGTTCGATGGTTGCCGAGATCGTGCCCTACGAGGACGCGGTGATGGCGGAGGTGCGGGTGTCTCCGGCCGACATCGGTCATGTGCAGGCGGGCAGTCCGGCGCTGGTCAAGGTCGCGACCTATGACTTCGGCCGCTACGGCGGCGTGCGGGGCACGGTAGACTTTGTGTCCGCCTCGTCCTTTCTCGACGAGCAGGGGAAGCCCTATTTCAAGGCGCGGGTGAAGCTGGAGCGCGCCTATGTGGGGAGCAGGGAGGCTGGCAACGTGCTGAGTCCCGGCATGACACTGGTCGCCGACATCAAGACCGGCGAGAAATCGCTGCTGGCCTATCTGGTGCGTCCGGTGACCAACGCGCTCGACACCGCGTTCTCGGAACGCTGAGGATGAACACGTTGCCGGAACGGCATCGTCATGCCAGTTGATTGACTGCCACGTTGCGGGCTCTAGAAGGCAGACGCGGCAGCATTATGTGGATGGTTTCAGATAAATGACGGTATTCGCAGGCATCTTCGATCGTTCGGGAGCGGCAATCGCACCTCGGCATGTCCAGGCGCTGGGCGCGGCGCTGTCACGCCACCCTGGCGACCGGCCGCAGCTTGTCGAGGCGCCGGGGCTGGCGCTGGCCAAGCTCGACATCGGCCTGTTCGACGGCCCGGCGCTGGCCGACGATGCGCGCGGCACCGCCGTCGCGGTGGGCGAACCCTTGCTGTCGCCGGTGGTAGGCACGCCGCGCCAGCAGGATCTGGTAGCCCTGTGGCAGGGCTGGCTGGCGGGCGATCTCTCGGCGTTCAGCCAGACCCGCGGCACGTTTGCCGCCGCTTTCCATGACCGGCCCGGCAAACGGCTGTGCCTGATCACCGACCGGGTTGGCGTGCGCTCGCTCTACTGGGCGGCGGTTGGTGACCTGGTGGTGTTCGCCACGGCGCTGCGCATCATCGAGGCACTCGACGTGGTTCCCAAGGCGGTCGATCACGCGGCGTTGCACGAACAGGTGTCGATGGGGTTCGCGCTGGGGGATCGCACGCCTTATGCCTGTGTGCGCATGGTGCGTGGCGGCGAGGCGGTGGTGGCGGATGCCGTCGGCGTCCGCGTCGAGCCCTATTTCGAATGGGACAGGCTGGCCGACGATCAGGCGGTAACGCCGGAGGCTGTCGACACGCTGTACCAGACTTTCCAGCAAGCCATTGCGCTGCGGCTCAAGCAGGACACGGCGGCACGGGCGATGATGAGCGGCGGGCTGGATTCGCGCACCATCGTCACCGATCTGGCGCGGCGCGGCCTCAAGCTCAGGACGCTCACCTTCACCTATGATCGTTCGCTGGATGCTCGCATTGCCGGTCTCTACGCGGCGGCCGTCGGCGCGGACCATCACGCCGAGCCGGTGCCGCGACCGATTCCCTACGACATCGGCCATCACGTGAAGGAGTATCTCGACCGCGAGATCACGTTCCGCGACCTGCCGGGCGCGCGCCCCGGCGTGGTGTGGGCGGGTGATGGCGGCAGCGTGTGCCTGGGTTATGTCAACTCGACCCCGGAGATTCTCGCGGCGCTGCGGGCAGGCAACGCGGCGGAGGCGGCGCGGATTCACCTGAAGCGCAAGTTCGTCGTGCTGCGCGGCGCGCTGCTGTCGGCGACGGAGCGCACACGCTTCACCGATCATTTCCAGCAGGCGTTGACGGCCGAGCTGCAACGCTATCGCGGCCGCGATGCCGGGCGGGCGTTGCACTGGTTCCTGCTGACGACGCAGGAACGCCATCAGGTCGCCGAGCATTACGAGAATATCGATGTGCGGCGGTTTGAATATCTGCTGCCGCTGTTCGATGCCGAGCTGGTGGCGGCGTTTCAGCGCTTTCCGCTTGATGACTGCGTGGGCCACAAGCTCTATGACCAGTGGATGGACCGCTTCCCGCCGGTCATCCGCTCGGTGGCGTGGCAGGCCTATGCCGGGCACGTCCAGCCGACCCAGCCGTTGCCCGAGGGTGACATGCAGTGGAAGCCGCTGGATGCCGCCTATCACCGCCAGTTGCGCGAAAACGCCCTCAATGCCTATGCCGTCGCGCGGCGGGTGGCGCCTCACCGGCCGCCGTTCGTGCGCGCCGGGGCGGAGATCGCCGCTTACTGGATGACGAGGTTGGGGCAGGACAAGCTGGCATACCTGCTGTCGGCGGCGGCGAGCTATCGGCGCTGGTGGGCCGGGCACGGCGCCTGAGGCGTGTCCGGGGGAGGCGCCTCAGCGCGGTGGTTCAAGGCCGGAGAGATCGGCCGGTGTGTTGACGTTGGCGATTGCGCCGTCGGCGAACTCGACCGTCACCCCGCCGATGCTGTCGGCCCAGCGCCGCACGCTGCGATCACGGGGCGTGCGGGCATCGGCGATGAAAGCGTCCAGTCGTGGCGCCAGCGCGGATGACCACAGTGACAGTGTCGGATGGCCGCGCGTGGCGGTACGGGCCAGTGCCGCCGGCGCGTCGCCGAGGCCGGCAGACAGCCGGGTCACGAGATCGGCGGGGAAGGTGGCGGCGTCACACGGCACCATGACGACCCAGGGCAGACCGCGTGCCAGGGCGGCGTGCAGCGCGGCGTTGAGGCCGCCCAGCGGGCCGAGGTCCGGCGCCGGGCGGTCGGCGACGACCTCCAGCCCCGGGCGCGCCGCGCCGCCCGTGACCACCAGCGCCTTGACCTGGGGTGCCAGCAGTCGCGCCACATGGTCGATCAGTGTCGTCTCGCCATAGGGCGCCGCCGCCTTGTCGCTGCCGAAACGGCGCGACTGCCCGCCGGCAAGGATCGCACCCAGCACGCCGCCGGTCCCTGCCGGAGTGGCGATCGCGTCTGCCGTCACCCGCGCGTCCGCCGCTCAGGCCGTCTCGGCGAACAGCTCGCGGCCGATGAGGAACCGACGGATTTCCGAGGTGCCGGCGCCGATCTCGTAGAGCTTGGCGTCGCGCAGCAGGCGGCCCGTCGGATACTCGTTGATGTAGCCGTTGCCGCCCAGGCACTGGATGGCGTCCAGCGCCACCTGGGTGGCTTTTTCCGCGGCATAGAGAATGCAGCCGGCGGCGTCCTTGCGGGTGGTCTCGCCGCGGTCGCAGGCCTGGGCCACGGCGTAGGTGTAGGCCCGGCAGGCGTTGAAGGTGGTGTACATGTCGGCGAGCTTGCCCTGCATCAGCTGGAAGGTGCCGATCGGCTGGCCGAACTGCTCGCGCTCGTGGACATAGGGCAGCACCACGTCCAGCGCCGCCGCCATGATGCCCAGCGGCCCGCCGGCCAGCACCACGCGCTCATAGTCGAGGCCGGACATCAGCACATTGACGCCCTTGCCTTCCTCGCCGAGGACATTTTCGTAGGGCACCTCGCAGTCTTCGAACACCAGTTCGCAGGTGTCGGAGCCGCGCATGCCGAGCTTGTCGAGCTTCTGGGCGGTGGAGAAGCCCTTGAAGCCGCGCTCGATCAGGAAAGCGGTCATGCCGCGCGGGCCGGCGGCGGGGTCGGTCTTGGCATAGACCACCAGCGTATCGGCGTGCGGACCGTTGGTGATCCACATCTTGTTGCCGTTGAGCACATAGCGGTCGTTGCGCTTTTCCGCCCGCAGCTTCATCGACACCACGTCGGAACCGGCGCCGGGCTCGGACATGGCGAGCGAGCCCACATGGTCGCCGGAAATCAGCTTGGGGAGGTATTTCGCTTTCTGGGCCGGCGTGCCCCAGCGCTTGATCTGGTTGATGCAGAGATTGGAATGGGCGCCGTAGGACAGGCCGATGGAGGCGGAGGCGCGGCTGATTTCCTCCACCGCGATGCAGTGGGCGAGGTAGCCCAGACCCGAGCCGCCGTCGGCCTCGCTCACCGTGATGCCATGCAGGCCCAGTGCGCCAAGCTTCGGCCACAGGTCACGCGGGAAGGTGTTGGTGGCATCGATTTCGGCCGCGCGCGGCGCGATTTCGGCCGCCGCGAACGCCGCGACGCTTTCGCGCAGCATATCGATGGTTTCGCCGTGGTCGAAGCGCAGAGAGTTCATCATGATCCGTGTTCCTATCTACCCCGTTCGTCCCGAGCTCGGTCGAGGGACGACTTCAGACGTCGCTGTGGCTGCTCATCCCTCGACGGGCTCGGGACAAACGGCCTGAATGCCGGGCGTCAGCCGGCCTCCATCTCGATCTCGACCAGCACGCCGCCATCCGCCACCTGGTCCCCATCGCCGACATGCACGGCGCGGATGGTGCCGGCGGCCGGCGCGGTCAGCCGATGCTCCATTTTCATCGCTTCCAGCACCAGCAGGCGATCGCCCACCTGGACGCTCTGGCCCGGCTTGACGAACACCGACAACACCTTGCCCGGCATCGGCGCCTTGATGCGGCCATCGCGCGGCACGGCTTCGCCCTTGTCGAGGCTGGCCTCGCGCAGGTTGAGCCGGAAGGTCTGGCCCGCGGTGCGCAATTCCATCGCCGGGCCATCGAGCAGGACGGTCGCCCGCGCCAGCGAGCCGCCGAAATCCGCCTCGAACTGATGTGCCGACCGCCAGGCGGGCGAGGCCACCAGTTCCTCGTCGATGCCGGTGACCGTGACCGCGCCGTCCTCGCCGCGCGTCAGCGTCAGCGAGCGTTTGGCGCCGCCCTCGAAGTAGAAGTCGACGCTCTGCTGGTGCGGCAGGTTGAGCCGCCAGCTGCCCAGCGCCTCCCATGGCGAGGTGCCGGTGGGTGCCTGACGCGGCGTCGTGGCGGCGAGTGCCGCCAGCGCCAGCAACCGGTCCGGCAGATCGTTGACCGGCTTGAGGTCGGCGAGGTGGCGCTCGATGAAGCCGGTGTCGATGTCGCCGAGCCGGAACGCCTGGTGGCCGATCAGCCGGGCGAGGAACGCACGGTTGGTCTTGGGGCCTTCGGCGATGGTTTCGTCCAGCGCGGCGATCAGCCGGTCGATGGCGACCTGACGGGTCGACCCGTGGGCGATCAACTTGGCGATCATCGGGTCATAGTGGATGGAAATCTCACTGCCCTGCTCGACGCCGGAATCGACTCGCACGCCGGTGCGCTGCGGCAGCTCCAGCTTGTCCAGTCGGCCGGTCGAGGGCAGGAAGCCGCCTTCGGCATCCTCGGCGTACAGGCGCACCTCGACGGCATGGCCGTTGATGCCGATGTCGGCCTGCGCCGCCGGCAGCGCCTCGCCGCGGGCGACGCGAATTTGCCATTCCACCAGATCATAGCCGGTGATGAACTCGGTCACCGGATGCTCGACCTGCAGGCGGGTGTTCATTTCCATGAAATAGAACGGCGCCCGGTCGATGCCTTCGGAGACGTCGACGATGAATTCGACGGTGCCGGCGCCGACATAGCCGATCGCCTGCGCCGCTTTCACCGCTGCCTCGCCCATGGCCTGGCGCAGTGCCTCCGGCAGGCCAGGCGCCGGTGCTTCCTCGACCACCTTCTGGTGACGCCGCTGCAGCGAGCAGTCGCGCTCGAACAGGTGGACGACGTTGCCGTGAGCATCGGCGAACACCTGCACTTCGACGTGGCGCGGCTTGGTGAGGTATTTCTCCAGCAGCACGGAGTCGTTGCCGAAGGCGCGACCGGCCTCGCGCTTGGCGGCGATCAGCGCGTCGGCGAATTCCGATCCGTCGTCGATGCGGCGCATGCCCTTGCCGCCGCCGCCGGCCACCGCCTTGATGAGAATGGGATAGCCGATCGCCCGGGCCGAGCGTTCCAGCCGGTCGAGGCTCTGGTCTTCGCCCTGATAGCCCGGCACCACCGGCACGCCGGCCTGTTTCATGATTTTCTTGGCGCCGTCCTTCAGCCCCATGGCGCGGATCGCCGACGGCGGCGGGCCGATGAAGATCAGGCCGTTGTCGTGGCAGGCCTGGGCGAACTGGGCGTTTTCCGACAGAAAACCGTAGCCGGGGTGGATGGCGTCGGCGCCGGTCTTGGCGGCGGCCTGGATGATGGTGTCGATCTTGAGATAGCTCTCGGCCGCCGGTGCCGGGCCGATGCCCACCGCCAGCGTCGCCTCGCGCACATGCGGCGCGCCGGCGTCGGCGTCGGAATAGACGGCCACCGTCTCGATGCCCATGCGGCGTGCGGTGCGGATGATGCGGCGGGCGATTTCGCCGCGGTTGGCAATCAGGATTCGACGCATCAGTGCACCCAGCTCGGTTTGCGCTTGTCGAGGAAGGCCGACAGGCCTTCCTTGCCTTCTGGCGAGGCGCGGCGGGCAGCGATGCGCCGCGCGGTTTCGGCCCGGACCTCGCCCGTCACCGGCAGCTGGCCGAAATCGCGCACCAGCGCCTTGGCCTCGGCGACGGCGCCCGGCGCGTTGGCGAGCAGGGTGGTGATTTTCGCGTCGACCGCTGCCGGCAACGCGGCATCGTCCGCCACCACCTCGTGCAGCAGGCCCATGTCGCGGGCGGCCTCGGCGGTGAACATTTCGGCGGTGAGGAAATAGCGCCGGGCGTTGCGGCTGCCGATGGCGCGCATGACGAACGGCGAGATGGTCGCCGGTGTCAGGCCGAGTTTCACCTCGCTCAGCATGAATTTCGCCCGGGCGGTGCCGATGGCGATGTCGGCACAGGCGACCAGCCCGACGCCGCCGCCGTAGGCGGCGCCGTTGACGGCGGCGATCACCGGCTTCGGGCAGGCGTCGATGGCGTTCAGCATGTCGGAAAGCGCCTGGGCGTCTTTCAGATTATGCGCCTCGTCGAAATGGGCCGCCCGGCGCATCCAGTCGAGGTCGGCGCCGGCGCAGAAGGAGGCGCCGTTGCCCTGCAACACGGCAACCCGCACCCGGCTTGAGGACGCGATGTCGGTGAAGGCGTCGGTGAGGGCGCCGATCAGTTCCTCGTTGAAGGCGTTGTGCAGCTCGGGGCGGTCCAGCGTCACATGGGCGACGCCACGCTCGTCGATCTGATAGAGAAGGGCGCTCATCTGATCCTCCTCACATCCGGAACAGGCCGAATTTCGTCTCGGGCACCGGCGCGTTGAGCGCCGCCGCCAGGCTCAGGCCCACCACGTCGCGGGTGGCGGCCGGGTCGATGATGCCATCGTCCCACAGTCGGGCGCTGGCATAATAGGGGTGGCCCTGGTGTTCGTACTGTTCGCGGATCGGCGCCTTGAACGCCTCTTCCTCCGCCGCCGGCCACTGGCCGCCCTTGGCCTCGATGTTGTCGCGCCGCACCGTCGCCAGCACGCTCGCCGCCTGTTCGCCGCCCATCACCGAGATGCGGGCGTTGGGCCACATGTACAGGAAGCGCGGCGCATAGGCGCGGCCGCACATGCCGTAGTTGCCGGCGCCGAACGAGCCGCCGATGATGACGGTGATCTTCGGCACCGCGGCGGTGGCCACCGCCGTCACCAGCTTGGCGCCGTCCTTGGCGATGCCGGCGTTCTCGTATTTCTGGCCGACCATGAAGCCGGTGATGTTCTGCAGGAACAGCAGCGGGATCTTGCGCTGGCAGCACAGCTCGATGAAGTGGGCGCCTTTCAGCGCCGATTCCGCGAACAGGATGCCGTTGTTGGCGATAATGCCCACCGGCATGCCCCAGAGGTGGGCAAAGCCCGTCACCAGCGTCTGGCCATAGAGCGGCTTGAACTCGTCGAGCCGGGAATCGTCGACGAGCCGGGCGATGACATCGCGCACGTCGAAGGGGGTGCGGGCATCCTGCGGGATGACCTCGTACAGGCTCTCCGGCGCGAACTTCGGTGGCAGCGGCGCGCGCAGCGCCACGTCGGGCAGGCGCGGGTCGGGCAGGGTGTTGACGATCTTGCGGGCGATGTCGAGCGCCTGGGCATCGTCGCGGGCCAGATGATCGACAACGCCGGAGGTGCGGGCATGGACGTCGCCGCCGCCGAGATCCTCCGCCGACACCACCTCGCCCGTCGCCGCCTTCACCAGCGGCGGGCCGCCGAGGAAGATGGTGCCCTGGTTCTGTACGATGACGGTCTCGTCGGACATCGCCGGCACATAGGCGCCGCCGGCGGTGCAGGAACCCATGACGACGGCGATCTGCGGGATGCCGGCCGCCGACATGTTGGCCTGGTTGAAGAAGATGCGGCCGAAATGCTCCTTGTCGGGGAACACCTCGTCCTGGTTGGGCAGGTTGGCGCCGCCGGAGTCCACCAGATAGAGGCAGGGCAGGCGGTTCTCGCGGGCGATTTCCTGGGCGCGCAGGTGCTTCTTCACCGTCAGGGGATAGTAGGTGCCGCCCTTCACCGTCGCGTCGTTGCAGACGATCATGCACAGCCGGCCGTGGACGCGGCCGATGCCGGTGATGATGCCGGCCGCCGGCACGTCGTCGTCATAAACCTGGTACGCGGCGAGCTGTGAGAGTTCGAGGAACGGCGTGCCGGGGTCGAGCAGCCGCTCGACGCGCTGGCGCGGCAGCAGCTTGCCACGGCCGACATGCTTGGCGCGGGCCTCCGGCGAGCCGCCCAGGGCGATCTCGGCGGTGCGGGCCTTGAGCTCGGCCACCAGATCCTTCAGCCAGGCGCCGGGACGGGCCGGCGCGGCGCCAGAAATCGGAATGACGTTGGACGTGGCCATGGCTCTCTCCCTCAGGGCACCCGTCTTACCGCCGGGCGTGGCATAGGTAAAATTGATATTATCCGGCGTTTGAGATAGATGACATCTATGATTGAGCTCTATCTGGTGCGCTATTTCCTGGCCGTCGTGGAGGCCGGCGGTTTCACCAAGGCCGCCGCGACGTTGCATATCACCCAGCCGACCCTGTCGGCCGGCATCGCCAAGCTGGAAGCGGTGCTCGGCGTGGCGTTGTTCGAGCGCGCCGGGCGGCGGGTGTTCCTCACCGATGCCGGCAGCCGCTTCCTGGTGCGTGCCCACGAGATCCTGCACCTGTGCAACCTGGCGGCCCGCGAGGCGGCCGAGACCGAGCGGGCGCCGGTGGTGCGGCTGGGGCTGCTGCTGACCATCCCCGGCGCGCTGGCGGCCGATCTGGTGGCCCGGCTGGTGGCGGCGGGCGCCCCGCCGCTGGAGCTGGTCGAGGGCACCGAGCAGGAGATCGCCAACCGGCTGAAGGACGGCAGTCTGGACTATGCGCTGACGCTGGATCGCGGCGAGAACCCCGGCGGGGTGCTGCTGCTGGGGCCGGAGGAAGGCTATGCGCTGGCACTGCCGCGCGCCCACCCGCTGGCGGGCCGGCCGATGCTCACCGCCACCGACCTGATGACCGAGGCGATGATCGTGCGCCAGCGCTGCGAGGTGCTGTCGGAGACCAGCCGCTATTTCACCGACCGCAATGTACGGCCGCGCTTCTCCTTCCGCACAGTCAACGACGAGCGGGCGCTGGCGATGGTCGGTGCCGGGCTCGGCGTCACGGTGATGCCGGAAAGCTACCGCCACCCGGCGGTGGCGCGGCTGCCGCTGGCCGGCTTCAACTACCGCCGGCGCATCGCGCTGCTGCGTGCCGATGGCAGCACCGGTGGCGACGGTGGCGCGGAAGCGTTGCTGGTGGGCGCGTGCGAGGCAACGCTTGCCGAGCCGGCGCGTCAGGCGCCGTAATCGGCCATCATCAGGCGGACGACGACGCAGGCGAGACTGGCCAGTTCGACCAGCACGATGCCGGCGAACAACCGCTCGACGGTGAGGCCGCCGGGTGCGCCAGTCACCGGCCGGCGCTTCATCCACAGCCGCCAGCCGACGATGGCGATGGGGGCGGCGAGCAAGGCCCAGTTGACCACCAGGCTGGCGATGAACAGCACCACCGCCCAGCGGGTCGGCTGGGCGGGGTCCACTACCCACGCGGCAAGCGCGGGTTCGGCGTTCTCGGTGGCGGCGGGCGGCAGCGAGGTCACCCACATCAGCGGCGCGAAGCGCGCCCAGGCCAGTAGCAGCGCCAGACTCCACCAGCCGCCGTGCAGGCTGAGCAGCATCAGCAGGATCAGCATCGCGATCATCGCCAGGGTGACGACGATGCTGCCGACCGGCGGCGCGCCGGGGGCGCCGTCGTCGCCGGGGGCGCGGCAGATGGTGGCCAGCCCCGCCAGCGGCCGGGCGCCGCTGAGCCCGACCCAGGCGACCAGGCCGGCGAGCGCGGCGAACCAGACATCGATACTCATGGCGATTCGCACCGTCACCGCGATCAGCACGCCGAGCGCCAGCCCGACCGCTGGCAGCCAGACGCCGATGCCCTGCGTTGCCCCGCCCTCGGGTAGCGGCCGGCCGGCCGCCAGCCGCAGCGCGAGGAAGAACCGACCGATCAACATGGCGCGAATGGGAGATGCTCCGAATGAAACGTGTCCGCGACGTGGTTGCCGGGGGAGGGCGATCACGCTGTCGGTCCCAGACTTCATCGAAGCGGTGCGAGCGGTCAAGCAGTCCCGTACGGCGATGACGGGGGGTGGGCGATCACGCCCCCGCGCTGTGGCGGGAATGCCGCAGGCGCGGCGCCACCAGTGGCGACCCCGGCGTGACTCGAACACGCAACATCCTGCTTAGAAGGCAGGTGCTCTATCCTGTTGAGCTACGGGGCCGCGCTAGCCGCTGGTTACACGCATCGCCAGCGGAAATCCATCGCCGGCTTGCGAGTCACCCGGCACGCCGTCCGGGCGGGGGGACTGGCGTGCGGGCTGATCCGTCAGGCGGTCAGGAACAGCTCGGCCGTGGCGTCGATGATGGCATCGGCGTCGAGCCGGTAGGTGCGGTAGAGGTCCGGCAGGTCGCCGGTCTGGCCGAAGCGATCGACCCCCAGCGGGCTCACCCGCATGCCCTTGACGCCCCCGATCCAGGACAGCGCCGCCGGGCTGCCATCGATGACGGTGACCAGGCCGGCATCCGGCGCCAGCGGCGCCAGCAGCTTCTCGATGTGCGACGGCGCCACCGGCTTGCCGGTCCAGCGGGCCGCGCGCCGGGCGCTCCAGCCGCGATGCAGCAGGTCCGGCGAGGTGACGGCGAGGATGCCCAGCCCCTTGACGTCGTCGGCCAGCGCCTCCCAGGCGCGCAGCACTTCCGGCACGATGACGCCGCAATAGACCAGCGCCGCCTTGGCGCCGGGCGCCGGCGGCTTCAGCCAGTAGCCGCCGTTCAACGCATCAGCCTGCCAGCTGTCGTCGATGCGCCGGGGCTGGTCGATGACGCGGGTCGACAGCCGCAGATAGACCGCGCCGCCATCCTCGGCCTGCATGTGCTCGAAAGCCCAGCCCATGGCCAGCGCCAGCTCGTCGGCGAAGGCCGGCTCGAAGCTGGTCAGCCCCGGCTGGCTCATGCCGATCAGCGGCGTGTTGATGGACTGGTGGGCGCCGCCCTCCGGGCCCAGTGTGAGGCCCGAGGGCGTCGCCACCAGCAGGAATCGGGCGTTCTGGTAGCAGCCATAGTTCAACGCATCGAGGCCACGGGCGATGAACGGATCATAGACCGTGCCCACCGGCATCAGGCGGGTGCCGAACAGCGGCGCCGCCAGCCCCATGGCGGCCAGCATCAGGAACAGGTTGTGCTCGGCGATGCCCAGCTCGACGTGCTGGCCGGCGCCGTCGCCGCGCCATTTCTGCACCGAGGGGATGCGGGCGGCCTGGAACACGTCGGCGAGTTCCTGACGGCGGAACAGACCGCGCTGGTTGACCCAGGCGCCGAGGTTGGTGGAGACGGTGACGTCGGGCGAGGTGGTGACGATGCGGTCCGCCAGCGGCTCGCCGGACTTGGCGAGATCGAGCAGGATGCGCCCGAACGCGGCCTGGGTCGACTGCTCCGCGCCCTCGGGCACCGGCAGCCGGGCGGGCAGGGGGACGGGGGCGGCCACCGGCGGCGGTGGCGGGACGGCCAGTGCTGAACCGGCGATGAAGGCGCGTGCGCGGGCGGCGGCGTTGTCGCCCATGCCGGCCCAGGGTTCCCATTCCTCGCCGGGGCGGATGCCCATCGACTCGCGCAGACCCTCGATCTGCGATGGCGTCATCAGGCCTGCGTGATTGTCCTTGTGGCCGGCGAACGGCAGGCCGTAGCCTTTGACGGTGTAGGCGATGAACAGCGTCGGCTTGTCGTCGTCGGCGGCCTTGAACGCCTCCAGCAGCGTCTCCAGGCAGTGGCCGCCGAGGTTGGTCATCAGGCGCGCCAGCTCGGTGTCGTCGAAGCTGGCGATCAGCTTGGCGGTCGGGCCCTTGGTGCCGAGGTCGGCCAGCAGGCGCGCCCGCCACGCCGCACCGCCCTGATAGGTGAGCGCGGCATATTCGGCGTTGGGGCAGGCGTCGATCCAGTCGGCGATCGCCTGGCCGCCGGGACGCTTGAACACCTCGCGCTGCATCCGGCCGTGTTTCAGCGTCAGCACCCGCCAGCCGCAGGTGCGGAAGATGTCGTCGAAGCGGCCGAACATGCGGTCGGCGGTGGTGGCGTCGAGCGACTGGCGGTTATAGTCGACAATCCACCAGCAGTTGCGGATGTCGTGCTTGTAGGCCTCGATCAGGCACTCGTAGATGTTGCCTTCGTCCAGCTCGGCGTCGCCCATCAGCGCGATCATCCGGCCGGCCTCCGACTCGGGCAGCTGGCCGTGGGCGATGAGATAGTCCTGCACCAGGCTGGCGAAGGCGGTGATGGCGACGCCGAGGCCGACCGAGCCGGTGGAGAAATCGACCGGGATCGCGTCCTTGGTGCGGCTGGGGTAGCTCTGGGCCCCGCCCAGGCCGCGGAACCGCTGCAGCTGGTCGAGGCTCTGGTGACCCAGCAGATAGTGGATGGCGTGCAGCACCGGGCCGGCGTGCGGCTTCACCGCCACCCGGTCGTTGGGGCGCAGGGCATGGAAATAGAGCGCCGTCATGATGGCGGTCATCGAGGCGCAGGAGGCCTGGTGGCCGCCGACCTTCAGGCCGTCGCGGCTGTCGCGCAGGTGATTGGCGTTGTGGATGGTCCAGGCGGACAGCCAGCGCAGGCGCGCGTCGAGCGCTTCCAGGATGGCAATGTCCGACTCGATCAGGTCAACGCTCATACAGATCTCCCGCTTCGGCAACGCAGCACGCGGCCTGACAATAAGCTGGAAGGGGTGGGAAAATCCTGCCAAAGATGGCTCAGTATTGCCTGTATTGTGGCATGATCTGCCAATAAATTTACGTATGTGGGTGTATTGTGGCTGAAATCCTGCGAGACCCTATCAATCGCCGCATTGTCGAGGCCTTGCAGGCCGATGGCCGGCTGACCAACCAGGAGCTGGCCGACCGGGTGGGGCTGTCGCCCAGCCCGTGCCTGCGGCGGGTCAAGGCACTGGAAGCGGCGGGCGTCATCTCCGGCTATGTGGCGCTGGTCGATCCGGCGACGGCGGGTTTGTCGGTGACGGCATTCGTGCGGGTTCGACTCGACCAGCAGGATGATCATCATCTCCAGCGCTTCGAAGCCGAGGTGCAGCGCTTCCCGGAAGTGATGGAATGCTATCTGATGACCGGCGAGAGCGACTACCAGCTGCGCCTTCTGGTGGGGTCGCTGGCGGAGTTCGAGGATTTCCTGCGGCAGAAGCTGACGCGAATCGCCGGCATTTCCCAGGTGACCACCAGCTTTGCCCTGCGGCCGATCGTCTATCGCACGGCGTTGCCCCTCGACCGCTAGAACCGATTTATCGTTTGACGCGAATTATCGCTGTTTTTGTTCAATAGCGATCCGACAACAAACCGTTTCGTCAACCGATCGTTTACCCCTGATTGCTACATAGGCCGTGTCATGCGCTTCGGCGTGAGGTGTGGAACAGAGCAAAAGCTCACGAATTCAACTGAAGAATCAGGAAGGTCTGAAAATGGTCCGGAATTGTGTGAACAAATTGGTGGGTGCAGCCGTGGTGTTCGCTGCCGTGGCCGGTGTCGCGGCGCCGTCGTTCGCTCAGGGCGCTGACTGGCAGAAGAAGGTTGCCCAGTTGATCGCCGACAACCAGAGCTATCCCCGTTCGGCCCAGGTCCGCAAGGAAGAGGGTACCGCGAAGGTGAAGGTGACGCTCGACGCCAGCGGCAAGGTGACCGCTGTTGAAGTCGTGCAGCCGACCTCGTCGGATATTCTCAACCGCGAGGCCGAGAAGATCATGACCAAGATCGGCAACTTCCCGGCGCCGCCGAGCGGCAACGGCATGAGCCTGGTGGTGCCGATCACCTGGAAGCTCAGCTAGGATTTTTCGTCCAACGGACGGCCAGACAGGCCGGCCGGCGCCCAGGCGCCGGCCGGCCTTCTTGTGTTTGCCGCCACAGCCGCCTAGAGCTTGTCGGCGTTGCCGTGAAAGAGGAGATCGTCGGTGAAGGTTGTGCGTCTGGCCCTGATGGCGGCCCTGCCGGTTGTATTGCTGGCCGGGTGTCAGAAGAATCCGCTCAAGATCACGCGCACCTTGTGCCCGGCCCATGCGGTGGCCAAGAGCGCCGGGACCATGACCCTGTTCTCGCCGCCCGAGAGCCGGAACGCCGACGCCATGGTCGCCAGCGCGGCCATCACCGGCCTCACCAACAACTGCACCGAAGGCGCGGACCCGGTAGCCAGCAACCTGCGCATCACCATCGGCGCCCAGCGCCCGGCGGCCGGGTCTGAGCAGACGGTGACGCTGCCCTATTTCGTCGCCGTGGTGAAGGGCGGCAACCAGCTGATCTCCAAGCAGGTCTATCAGGCGACGGTGCGCTTCCCGGCCGGTCAGCTGCGGGCCGAAACGGTTGAGACAGTGCGCGCCAACATCGACCGCGCGGCGGCGCTCGCCGCGCTGCCGCCCAAGCCGGACAAGAAGCGCCGCGACGAAAATCCCGAGGACGTGTTCATGGACGCCGCCCCCAAGGCCGCCTCGTTCGAGGTGCTGGTGGGTTTCCAGCTCGCCGACAGCGACGTGCTCTACAACATCACCCGCTGAGGCCAGGCGCGTCGCGCTTCCTGATTGACAGATCGGCGACGACTCTTAGTAGTGGGGGCGCTGCGGAGCAATCCGACGCACGCGCGGGAGAGGCCGGTCCGACAAGGGCCGGCGCCGAAGGAGCAACCGCCCCGGAATCTCTCAGGCCAAAGGACCGCGTACGCGTAGCAGCACTCTGGAAAGCATCCGCCCGGGCCCCGGCCTGTGCGGATCACCGAAGGGGTAAGCGGCCCGGTTCGCCGGTGCCGTGAAAGCTCTCAGGTTCCGTGACAGAGGGGGCAGGGTCGTCCATCCGGGCGATCACGACCTGTCATGGAGATTCCCGCGTGGGCGATACCCCGGCCGACCTGTTGAAAACCCCGCTGTACGACCTCCACGTCGCGCTCGGCGCCCGCATGGTGCCGTTCGCCGGCTATGCGATGCCGGTGCAGTATCCCGCCGGCATCATGGCCGAGCACCTGTGGACCCGTGAGTCCGCCGGGCTGTTCGACGTCTCGCACATGGGCCAGGTGGTGCTGACCGGCGCGCATGTCGATCAGGCGCTGGAAGCGGTGGTGCCGGCCGACGTGCAGGGCCTCAAGCTCGACCGGCTGCGCTATTCGCTGCTGCTCAATGCCAGCGGCGGCGTGCTGGACGATCTGATGATCACCCGTCGTGCCGACGACCTGTTGCTGGTGGTCAATGGCGCCTGCAAGGCGGCCGACATCGCCCACCTCAAGGCGCAGCTGGAGCCGCGCGGCGTGACCGTCGACTATCGCGACGACTGGGCGCTGCTCGCGCTGCAGGGACCCAAGGCGGTCGACGCACTGGCGCGACTGGCGCCAGGGGTCGCCGCACTCACCTTCATGACCGCCGGGCGTTTCGATCTCGGCGGCGCCAGCGCCTGGATCTCCCGCTCAGGCTACACCGGCGAGGACGGTTTCGAGATCTCCGTGCCCGCCGACGCGGCCGAGGCCTTGGCCCGGGCGCTGCTCGACCAGCCGGACGTGAAACCGATCGGCCTGGGCGCCCGCGATTCGCTGCGACTGGAGGCCGGCCTGCCGCTTTATGGCCATGATCTCGCGCCGGACATCACGCCCATCGAGGCCGATCTGGCGTTCGCCATCTCCAAGCGCCGCAAGGCGGAAGGCGGCTTCATCGGTAGCGAGGTGGTGCTCGACCAGCTGTTCAACGGCGCCGAGCGCAAGCGGGTCGGGCTGAAGCTCGACGGCCGTCAGCCGGCGCGCGAGGGCGCGGCGGTGCTCACCAATGATGGCGTCACCATCGGCACCGTCACCAGCGGCGGCTTCGCGCCCTCGGTGGGCGGGCCGATCGCCATGGCCTTCGTCGACAGCAATTTCGCCGCCGACGGCACCGCGCTGACCATCGACGTGCGCGGCAAGCCGCTGCCGGCGACGGTGGTGCCGATGCCGTTCGTGCCGCACCGCTATGTTCGTTCCACCTCCCAAGCTCAGGGGTAAATCATGACCGTCTATTTCACCAAGGATCACGAGTGGGTGCGCGTCGAGGGCGCCAACGGCACCGTCGGCATCACCGACTATGCCCAGAGCCAGCTGGGCGATGTGGTGTTCGTCGAACTGCCGGCGGTGGGCAAGTCTGTCGCCCAGGGCGACGAGGCGGCGGTCGTCGAGTCGGTGAAGGCCGCCTCGGAAGTCTATGCCCCGGTGTCCGGCACCGTGACGGCGGTCAATGACGCGCTGGAAGCCGAACCGGCGCTGGTCAACAGCGCGGCCGAGACCGACGGCTGGTTCCTGACCCTGGCGCTTGCCAATCCGGCCGAACTGGAAGGCCTGATGGATGCGGCGGCCTATCAGGCCTACGTCGCCACCTTGGGCTGAGGCTTGCACGGGATCAATGACGCCGGCGCGTCGGGCGCGCCGGACGTGAGTGAAAGACACGGATAATGCGCTATCTGCCGCACATGGATGTCGACCGCCGCGAGATGCTGGGCGCCATCGGCGTCGACAGCATCGACGCGCTGTACCGCGACGTGCCGGCCACGGCCCTGCGGACGTCGCCGGTCGAGGGGCTGCCCCATCACATGACCGAGCTGGAAGTGGAGCGGCTGCTGGGCGCCATGGCGGCGAAGAACCGGGCCGCCGGCGCGACGCCGTTTTTCATCGGCTGCGGCGCTTACAAGCATCATGTGCCGGCCAGTGTCGACCACATCATCCAGCGCGGCGAGTTCCTGACCTCCTACACGCCGTATCAGCCGGAAATCGCCCAGGGTACGCTGCAGTATCTGTTCGAGTTCCAGAGCCAGGTGGCGCGGCTGACCGGCATGGAAGTCGCCAACGCCTCGATGTACGACGGCTCGACGGCGATGACCGAGGCCATTTTCATGGCCCAGCGTGTCACCAGGCGCACCCGCGCCATCATTTCCGCCGGCGTGCATCCCCATTATGTCGACGTCGCCAGGGCGCTGACCCAGTTCTCCGACGAGACGCTGCTGATCGGGACGCCCGAACTCACCGACGGTCGCCCCGGCGATGATCTCGACTGGATTCTGTCGGAGCTCGACGAGCGCACCTCCTGCGTCGTGGTGCAGAACCCCAACCTGTTCGGTCATGTCGCCGATCTGTCGGACCTCGCCGCCGCCTGCCACGCCAAGGGGGCGCTGCTGGTGGTGGTGGTGACGGAAGTGGTGTCGCTGGGCGCCATCCGCGCGCCGGGCGACATGGGCGCGGACATCGTGGTCGGCGAGGGGCAGTCAATCGGCGTCGGGCTCAATTTCGGCGGGCCCTATCTCGGCCTGTTCGCCTGCCGCGAAAAGCATGTCCGCCAGGCGCCGGGGCGTCTGTGCGGCGAGACGGTGGACGCCAGCGGCCGGCGCGGCTTCGTGCTGACGCTCTCGACCCGTGAGCAGCATATCCGCCGCGAGAAGGCGACCTCGAATATCTGTACCAATTCAGGGCTTTGTGCGCTGGCGTTCAGCATTCACCTGAGCCTGCTGGGCGAGGCCGGGCTGCGTCAGCTTGCCAGCTACAATCACGCCCGCGCCGTGCAGGTCGCCGAGCGGCTGGCGGCGGTGAAGGGCGTGCGGCTGGTCAACGGCGCCTTCTTCAACGAGTTCACGCTGCTGCTCGACCGACCCTCGCGCGCGGTGGTGCGCGACCTTGGCAACAAGGGCGTGCTGGCCGGCGTCGCGCTGGATCGGCTGTACCCCGGCGTCGCCGGGCTGGAAAACGGCGTGACGCTGGCGGTGACCGAAACCGCCACCGATGCCGACATCGACGCGCTGGTGCGCGGGTTTGAGGAGCTGCTGTCATGCTGAACCGTCAGGGCCGTCCCACTGCCGCGGGTGACGCGGCGGACACCGCCACACCAGAAACCTTCACCGGCCACAAGGGCCTCGACCTTAACGAGCCGCTGATTTTCGAGATCGGCCGCACCGACCGCTCGGGCGTCGATGTGCCGGTGCCGCCCAGGGTCACCTCCCGCCTGGGCGGGCTTGAGCGGCTGGCGCCGATCGAGCTGCCGGGGCTCAGCGAGCCGGAGGCGGTGCGCCACTACACCCGGCTGTCGCGCAAGAACTACGCCATCGACATGGGGCTGTTCCCGCTCGGCTCCTGCACCATGAAGCACAACCCGCGGCTAAACGAGAAAATGGCCCGCCTGCCGGGCTTCGCCGACATCCACCCGTTGCAGCCGCAGGATACGGTGCAGGGCGCGCTGGAGCTGATCGACCTCGTCGCCCACTGGCTGATGACGCTCACCGGCATGCCGGCGGTCGCCATGAGCCCCAAGGCGGGCGCGCATGGCGAGCTGTGCGGCCTGATGGCGATCCGCGCGGCGCATGAGGCGCGGGGCGACGCGCGCAAGGTGGTGCTGTGCCCGGAATCCGCCCACGGCACCAACCCGGCGACGGCGGCCTTCTGCGGCTACAAGGTGGAGGATATTCCCGCCACCGCCGATGGCCGGGTCGATCTGGCGGCGCTGAAAAGCCGGCTGGGGCCGGACGTGGCGGCGATCATGCTGACCAACCCCAACACCTGCGGCCTGTTCGAGCGCGACATCATCGAGATCGCCGAGGCCACCCACGCGGCGGGCGCGTATTTCTACTGCGACGGCGCCAACTTCAACGCCATCGTCGGCAAGGTGCGCCCGGGTGACCTCGGCATCGATGCCATGCACATCAATCTGCACAAGACCTTCTCGACGCCGCACGGCGGCGGCGGTCCGGGCGCGGGGCCGGTGGTATTCTCCGAGGCACTGGCGCCGTTCGCGCCGCTGCCCTACGTGCACAAGGCGCATGGCCGCTTCGAGCTGGTGGAGCATCGCGGCGAGGGCGACGAGCATTTCGCCAGCCAGACCTTCGGCCGCATGGTCGCCTTCCATGGCCAGATGGGCATGTTCGTGCGCGCGGCCAGCTACATGCTGAGCCACGGCGCCGACGGGCTGATGCAGGCGGCGGAGGACGCGGTGCTCAACGCCAACTACATCCTCGCCCGCCTGAAGGACGTGATGAGCCCGGCCTTTGCCGGACCGTGCATGCACGAGGCGCTGTTCGATGACGGTTTCCTCAAGGACACCGGCGTCACCACCCTCGATTTCGCCAAGGCGATGATCGACGAGGGCTATCACCCGATGACCATGTACTTCCCGCTGGTGGTGCATGGCGCGATGCTGATCGAGCCGACCGAGACCGAGAGCAAGGCCGCGCTCGACGAGTTCATCATGGCGATGCGGGCGCTGGCGGCGGCGGCCCGGCGTGGCGAGAAGGAGCGCTTCACCGGGGCGCCCCACTTCGCGCCGGTACAGCGACTCGACGAGACCCGCGCGGCGCGTCAGCCGGTGCTGACCTACAAGGCGCCGACGCAGATGCAGGCGGCGCAGTGACGGCAGTCAGGAGGGACACGCGATGACGACAGGGACCGGGATGCTGGAAACCGCGACGCTCGCGGGGGGCTGTTTCTGGTGCATCGAGGCGGTGTTCGACGCGCTGCAAGGCGTGGAGTCGGTGGAATCGGGCTACACCGGCGGCCACGTCGACAACCCGAGCTATGAACAGGTGTGCGGCAAGCTGACCGGTCACGCCGAGGCGGTGCGCATCCGCTTCGATCCGGCGGTGATCACCTACGACGAGCTGCTGGAGGTGTTCTTCCACATCCACGACCCGACGACGCCGGACCGCCAGGGCAACGACGTCGGCCCGCAATACCGTTCGGCGATTTTCTATCACTCGCCCGAGCAGCAGGCGGCGGCCGTGGCCGCGATCGCGGCGGCCCAGGCCAGCTGGCCGCATCCCATCGTCACCGAAGTGGTGCCGGCGGCGCCGTTCTGGGTGGCGGAGGGCTATCATCAGGACTATTTCGCCCACAACCCCAACCAGCCCTATTGCGCGGCGGTGGTGGGGCCGAAGGTGGCGAAGTTCCGCGCCAAATGCGCCAGCCGACTGAAAAAGTAGCCACCGGGCACGTCGCTACCGGTCGGTCCGTTGGCAAAGCCGCGGCGGTCCCAGTCCGTTCGTCTTGAGCCAGCGGCGGTTTCAGTCCGTTCGTGCTGAGCCTGTCGAAGGGCGGGCGGCGGCGCCACCGGCGGCACCGGCGGTGCTCGCGTGGATGGCCGGGTGACGCCCGGCCATGACGGCGGGGTGGGGGCGAGTCACGCCACAGCGCGGGGCGGGAGGCGGATCGCGCCTCCCGGACCCTTGTCGCCACCTCTCATCGTCATCCCCGGGCTTGACCCGGGGATCCACGGGCGGCGGCACGGGCGGCGCGACCGCGCCCCGTGACGGGCTCGGCCCCTCGACGGACTCGGGATGAACGGCGGGGTGAGGGGATGGCCGGCGGCCCTGTCCGGTACTGGCGGTGTTCGCGGAGGATGGCCGGGTCGGCCGACGTACCGCATGGCCCGTGGCGCCACGCAGGGGCATGCTGGACGTGAATTGCCGGCCGCCGGCTACCTGGATAGCGGAATAGGAAAATAACGCCGTACGGGCGTTTAAAAGCGATTTCGGACCTCGATGCTTTTGCGTAGTCTTAAAAATCTATGTGCGGCGACCGTAACGCGCCGGCGGTTTCAGCCCGCCCGCCCCTGTCTGGCGGTTTCTTTCCGTTCGTCCTGAGCCCGTCGAAGGGCGGACGGTGGTGCCACCGGCGGTACCGGCGGTGTTCGCGTGGATGGCCGGGTCACGCCCGGCCATGACGGCGGGGTGGGGGCGAGTCACGCCACAGCGCGGGGCGGGAGGCGGGTCCGGCGACCGCTCCCGGCGTTCCCGCCGGCTCAGGCCTTCAGCCAGCGTTCCAGCCGGCCGAGCGCGTCGTCGACCTCCGGCGTCGACACCGCGAAGCTGAAGCGCACGAAGCGGTTGCCCTCCAGCGGATCGAAGTCGATGCCCGGCGCCACCGCGACGCCGGTTTCCCGCACCAGTTTTTCGCAAAAGGCCAGCGTGTCGTTGGTCAGGTGGCCGATGTCGGCGTAGATGTAGAAGGCGCCATCGGGCGGGGCGATGCGGCTGATGCCCATGCGCGGCAGACGCTCCAGCATCAAGGCCCGGTTGCGGCGATAATTCTCGATATGGCCTTCCAGTTCCGCCGTCTGGTCCATGGCGACGAGGGCGGCGTGCTGGGCCAGACTGGGCGGGGTCAGGAACAGATTGCCGTTGAAGGTGGCGAAGGTCTCCGCCTGCGCCTCGGGCACCACCAGCCAGCCCAGCCGCCAGCCGGCCATCGAGAAGTATTTCGAGAAGCTGTTGACGACGATGACGTCGTTGGTGATCTCCAGCGCCGAATGGGCCGGCGCGCCGTAGGTCAGGCCATGGTAGATCTCGTCGGAGATCAGCAGGATATTGCGGCGGGCACAGACATCGACCAGCTCGGCCAGCTCGTCGCGGGTCAGCATGGTGCCGGTCGGGTTGGCCGGGCTCGCCACCAGCAGGCCGGCCGGGGCGGGGTCGAGGGCGGCCACCTGGGCGGCGGTCAGCTTGTAGCCGGTGGCCGGGCCGCAATCGAGTTCCAGCACGTTGAGGTGCAGCGCGTTCAAGGTATTGCGATAGGCCGGGTAGCCGGGCCGCGCGATGGCGATGGTGTCGCCGGGCTTGAACATCGCGGTGAACGTCAGCACCAGCGCGCCCGACGCGCCACTGATCAGCGGAATGCGGCCGGTGGCGATGTCGACGCCGTAGCGGGTCGCGTAATGGCGGCTGATGCGCGCCTTGAGGTCCGGGCTCTCCCAGTAGCCCAGGCCATCGGCATCGAGCACCTGATGCGCCCGCGCGATCGCCGCCTTCGGCGCGCCGGTGGAGGGCTGGCCGAATTCCATGTGCACCACCGATTCCCCGCGCGCCTGCATGGCGTAGGCGGTCTGGCCGATGCCGATGGCGTAGAACGGGGCGATGCGGGTGGCGGGCGGGATCATCGGTTTTTTCTCGAACAAGGGCTGGCGGGCAACAGCGGCGGAAGCCGCCGCGTGCGGCGGTTCCGGCCATGAAGGCATGAGGTCAGGCGATGCGGCTGATCGACTGGGCGAGGATGACGTAAAGCTTGCCGATGTCGGACGACAGCAGCGCGACGCTGAGCGGCTGGCCGTCGCGCTCGGCCATGGCGCGCGCGATCAGCCGCTCGAAATCGCGGACATAGCGGCGGACCTGGTCGCGGAACTCCGGCTCGCTCTCGAACAGCTTGTTGATCTGGGCGCGGGCGCCGCGATCCACCAGCTTCACCGCCCGGCGCACGAAGATGCCGCGATCGCCCTTGAGATAGGCGTCCCAGTCGGTGTCCGGCACTTCGGTGCCGATCATCTTGGCGATGTCGATGGCGCCGGAGTTCAGGCTCTCGATCAGCAGCGAGGCGGCGCGCGACAAGTCCTGCTGGGCCAGCGTGTCGAGATACTCGTCGGTCTGGGCCACCCGTTTCTCGATGGCCGTCGCCAGCGCGTCGATGCGCTTGACCTCGTCGCCCAGCCGCCCGACGGCGGCCTTGGTGGCGTTGACGCCGCGCTGGCTGACCGCCTCGACCTCGGCCACCGACAGTTTCAGCGGCGTCACCAGCTGACCGTGCAGGGTATCGATGTCGAGCTTGGCCAGCGCGGCTTCGGCCGCCGTGACGATCTCGTCGGCACTGCCGCGCAGGGCGTCACTGGTCTGGGTCGCCAGCATCCTGATCCGCGACAGCGTTTCCAGCAGATGCGCCGACCCTTGCAGCGCCGTCTGTTCGGTGGCGGCGCGGGCATCGGCGAGCGCGGTGGTCAGCGCGGTCACCATGGTTTCGAGGTTGGCGCGGGCGGCCTCGATGTCCGCTTGCTGGCGCTCCAGCGTGCCATGAGTGGCGGTGGCGGCGTCACTGAGCCGGGCGACGGCCCCGCCCAGCGTGTTGGCCGTCGCCGCCGAGGCTGCCGCCTGCGCCGCCGCCGCCGACATGGCGTCGCGCGCCGCCAGCGCCCGCTCGCGCGCGGTGTCGGCCGACTGGGCCAGCCGCTCGCTGTCGTGGTTGACGCCATCCAGCATCGTCGCCAGCTGCTGGGTGGCGGTGGCGCCACGGGCGAGCTGGTCGGGCAGGGCGCCGGCGTTGTCCAGCACCGTGCCCAGCCGCTGCTGGATGTCGCCCAGCGTCCGTGTCTGCTCGATCAGCCCGGCGGCGATCTGCTGCTGGGTGCGCAGCCAGGTGTCGCGCACGGCGTCGGTATCCCGCAGGGCGGCCTGGCGCTGCTCCTGGAAGCGGGCGGCAATGGCGTCGATGTCCAGCCCGACGGCGCCGGCCTGGTCGCGGAACGCCGACAGCAGCTCTTCGCTGGTGGTGAGGAAGCGGGTGCGCAGCGCGTCCAGCGCGCTCGCCATTGCCTCGTTCTGGGTCATGATGGTCTGGTGCGTCGCACTGGCGCCATCGGCGACCCGGTCCAGCAGCGCGTTCAGCGAGCCGACGGCGGCCTCGGCGCGTTCACTGACGCTTTCCGCCAGCGTATGGGCGCGCTGCTCGATGGCGCGCGCCTGGTCGGCGAGCGCGGTGCCGGCTTCGGCCAGACGGCGTTCGCTGTCCTGCGCCGCCTGATCGACGGCGGCCAGGCCGGCGTTGAGGTCGCGCTGGCGGATCACCAGCTGGTTGAGCGCCTTGGACACCAGTTCGGTCTGTTCCCGGCCGAGCGCGCCGGCGTCCTCCAGCCGCTGGGCAAGGCCGTCCAGGCGTCCGGTGACGGGATCAAGGGTCGCGGGCAGTTCGGCCACCCGGTCGGCGGCCTGGCTGGCGGCCACCTCGATCCGCTGGCTGGCGTCGGCGAGCGAGGTCGCGGCGGCGTCGACATGGGCGCGCACGGCGTCGATCCGCTGATCGGCCGCGTCCGCCGAGCTGTGCAGGGTGCCGGCGGCCTGGACCAGCGCGCTGACCTGACCGTCGAGGCGCTGGTTGAGACTGCCGGTGCGGTCCTCGGCGCTGGCCAGCGTCGCTTCCACCACCGCCAGTTCGTCCTTCAGCCGGTCGGCGGCGAGCCGCAGCCGCATTTCGGCGGCGATCACCTCGTCCAGCGCCATGCGCGGCGCGCCGGCAGCCTTGCGCAGGGTGACGGCGAAAGCGATCAGCCAGATCACGGTGAGCGGCGCGGTGGCGCCGGCGGCATAGGCGGCGTAGTCGTCGAGCCCGAGCTGGCCGGGGGGCTGGAACCGCAGCAGCAGGTGGATGGTCGCGGCAACCGCGGCCAGCCACACCAGGGACAGCAGGGCGGCCATGAGGATCGGCGCCCGCTCCAGTCGTCGCGCGCGCCGCGATGCCCGGGAGCGGAGCTGGATCGCCTCGTCACTGGTGGCCAAGACGTTCTCCGTCGCCGCGGGCGGCGATGCCAGGTCGTCGATCTCGACGGGCTGATGCTGGACTGCGGCTCTGTTCACCTTGCCTCCACACTTCGGCGATACGCACGGACACACGCCGGGGATGAGGACGGTCGGCGCGGCCGAGGCCGTCCATAGACCGGGCGCTTAACGCAGCGTTAGCGAATTCCGGCGCAGCGTCAATCACCGGAGAGATGTGTCGATGATCCCTGATACGCCCGACAGCGACAGCCTGCCGCTTTTCGATTCCCTTGTGCTGCTGGAAATGACCGGCAACGACGCGGCGCTGACGCTCTCGATCCTCAGCGATTTTCTTGAGAACTTCGATATACAACTCAAGGCGATGGCCGATGCCGCCGACATCTCGCAGTGGCGCGCGCTGGCACATCGGATGAAGGGGGCCGCCAACAGCGTGGGCGCGCGCCGGCTGGGTGCGCTGGCGGCCCGTGCCGAACGTGAAACAACGCCGCGTCCGGCGGTCGCCGAGGCCCTGGCGACGGAACTGGCGGCGTTGCGCGCGCATTGCGCCGGCCTGTTCGTTGTGATGTCCTGACCTTGCGGCTGAGCCAGTCTCCCGGACCGCGGGCGGCGTGGAATGCCTGTTTGCCCCGTCGCGTCGAAGTGAAATCATTCTTAACATCATCGCGCATCGCCAGTTGCATCGCCGGCGCGGCGATGCTTATAGGTTAAGTCCAATTAGCCATGGTCGTGGCCGGGGGGAGCATCGGATCGGTCGCGGACCGGTCCTGGCGAGGGTGGTATGAAGCTTGATTTACAGCGTTTGAGTGTGCTGGTTGTCGAAGATAGTCCGTTCATTCGCTCGCTTCTGGCCAATTCGCTCAAGGTGCTCGGGGTCGGTCAGGTGTCGCTGGCCGAGGACGGCAGCCGGGCCATCGAATTCCTCCAGCTGGTCAAGAAAGACCCGGTGCGTGCCGGCACCATGAACGTCGACCTGGTGTTGTCGAACTGGCAAATGTCGCCGGTCGATGGCGCCATGCTGCTGCGTTGGCTGCGCCGGCACAAGGACAGCCCGGACCGCTTCATGCCGTTCCTGATGATCACCGCCTATTCCGAGCGGGCCCGGGTTCAGGAGGCGCGCGAGCTGGGCGTCAACGAGGTGATGACCAAGCCGTTCACCATCCGCACGCTGGGCGAGAAGCTGATTGCCGTCATCAACCGGAACCGGCAGTTCGTGCATACGCGGGATTATTTCGGGCCGGACCGGCGCCGCCAGAACCTGCCGTTCGACGGCAAGGACCGTCGCAGCCTGACCGACAAGAGCCCGGAAGTGGAGATCATCCATGGCTGAGGCGGCAAAACCCGGCGTCAAGGTGCGCTTCTACCGGCTGCGCAACCGCCTGAAGGACAAGACCGCCGGCCTGGGTTCCGGCATGGACGGCGGCATCGAGATCGATACCGCGGCGCTGGAGGCCGCGCAGAAGATCTTCGAGGAGATGGCCGAGGATTACCCCGACTGGGTGAGCAACCAGATCGCGCAGCTGTACGAACTGCACCGGCGCTGCGTCGACACCCCGGAGCAGCGGCGCGGCCTGTTCGAGCAGATCACCGCGATGGCGCACGACCTCAAGGGGCAGGGCGGTACCTTCGGCTATCCGCTGGTGACCACCTTCGCCACCTCGCTCAATCGCTTTTCCACGCTGCGCAACGATATCCGCGACAGCCATGTCGAGATCATCAAGGCGCATATCGATGCCATGCGCGCGGTGATCCGCGACCGCATCAAGGGCGACGGCGGTGCCATCGGCGCGGCGTTGACCCGGGGGCTGGAACAGGTCATCAGCAAGTATCGGGACTGAGCCAGGCGTCGGCAGTCGGATGACGACTGGCACGCTGGATTCACGCCGCCCGCCGGGCGGCCGGCTACAGGCATGAGGGTGCAATGGCACTGATCGGGCTGTTCTGTGCAAATCATCCCGACGTCGATGGCGAGGGCGAACCCCGGGGCCTGCTGACGGTCGGCGGCGTCAGCCTGCTCGCGCGCAATCTGCGCCTGGCCCAGGGCGCCGGCGTCGAACGGCTGATGGTGCTGGCCGAACGGCTGCCGCCACGTCTCGCCGCCGAGATCGACGCCTTGCGGGACGATCACCCCGAGCTGGAGGTAGTGCGTCAGGCGGAGGTGCTGGCCACCATGGTCGAGGGGCATGACCGGGTGCTGCTGATCGATGAGGGCGTGCTGGTGGACAGCCGTCTTGTCGAGGCGGTGGCCCAGGTTGCCGCCGACAGCGTGGTGGCGATCTGGCCTGCCGGTCCGGCCATTCCCGAACGGGCGGTCCGCCTTGATGCCCAGCATTTCTCGGCGGCGGTTGGCCTGTTTCCCGGCCATCTGGTGCGTCAGGTCGCCAAGGGGCTGGGTGACTGGGATTTCGAGCAGACACTGATCCGGGCAGCGGTGGCACGGTCGGAGACGGGGTTTCTCGACGTCAATCGCATCGATACCTACGATCCGGCCCAGCGGGCGCACGTGCCGCTGCTGTGGCAGGTGGTGGACGGACGGCAGGCGGCGGAACGCGCCGGTCTGGCCCTTTCCGCCTCGGTCGAGACCCGTGCCGGCGACGCGCCGACCCGTTTCATCTACGCACCGCTGGCCGGCCTGGTCATGGGCTGGGTCGAGGGCTGGCCGGTTCGGGTCGTCCACATGGCCATCGGCGGACTGCTGCTGTTCGTGTCGGCGGTCACGAGCGCGGTTTTCGGCTGGCCGCTGATGGGGCTGCTGCTGGCGGTCTGCGGCGGCTTCACGTTCGAGCTGACCGACCGGTTGGCGCGCATCCGCTTGGAGCCCGACCGGACGCGGGCGCTGCGCCGCCATGCCGAACCGGTGCTGGAGGCCGCCTGGTATGGCGCGCTGGCGGCTTTCCTGCATGAGACTCATGGACTGGCGCCGGTCGTGCTCGCCCTGTTGCTGATCGTCGTGCGGGGGTCGGCCGACGCGCACCGGCTCTACCATGAGCGACTGTTCAGGATGGCGCTGGACGAGGGCGGACGCTGGCCGGCGCTGCTGCGCCTGCTGGCCAGCGGCGCCCGGCTGAACCTGTGGATGCTGCTGCCGTTCGCGGTTGCCCAGAGCTGGTATGCCGGCCTGTGGTGCCTTGCCGGGTATGCGCTGCTCACCTATGCGGCGGTGATGGCCGTGTTCTGGCGGCGATTGGCCGGTGGCCGGGATGCCGCCGTCTCCTGACCATGGCGGCGGCAATGACTTCGACACAGGGGAAATCAGCTTGAAACAGTCACCCTTTCATTACGGCTGCCGCGTCGCGCTCGCCGCCGCGATGCTGCTGGCCACCGTGGTGCCCGCGGCCAATGCCGCCCCCTGGGCCACGGCGGGGGATCGCCAGCTGCGCGATGACATCGAACTGTTGCAGGCTTACGGGGTCATCAGCGGGCCAGTGTCGAGCTGGCCGCTGCCCTGGGCGCAGATTGCCGCCGGTCTTGATGGTGTCGACCCGGGGGCGGTGCCGCCCCATGCGCGCGCGGCCCTGGAACGCATCCGCATCCACCTCGGGCTGGCGGAGGCCCGCACCCGCTATGTCATCGAGGCGTCGGCCACCAATGGTGCGGCGCTGGTGCGTGATTTCGCCGACACGGCGCGCGAGGATGGCGACGTGGCGGCCCATGTCGAGCATGAGTTCGGTGGCACCACCATCGGCTACGGCGTCGGCTGGCGCTCCGGGCAGCGGGGCGATGATGTGCATTTCGAGGATGCCTATCTTGCGCACGCACTGGGCAACTGGGCGCTTTACGCCGGCTTTGTCGAGACCTGGTGGGGGCCGGGTCAGGAGAGCGGCCTGCTGTTCTCCAACAGCAGCCGGCCGTTTCCCAAGATCGGGTTCAAGCGGCTGTCGCCGGACGCCTTCACCTGGCCGGTGCTCAACTGGCTGGGGCCGTGGCGGTTCGAGGCCTTCGTCGGCCAGTTGAACGAAAACCGCACCGATTACGACAATCCGCTGGTGGCGGCGATGCGGTTGTCGTTCCAGCCGGCGCGTCAGGTGGAGATTGGCTTCAGCCGGATGATGCAGTTGTGTGGCGAGGGCCGTCCGTGCGGTCTCAAGATCTGGCGCGATGCCCTGCTGCCGGTGGGCACCCGCGACAATACCGGCACGCTTGACGAGCCGGGCAACCAGATTGCCGGCGTCGACCTGCGTATCGCCGGGCGACTGGGTCCGGTCGCGACATCGCTCTACGGCGAGGTGATCGGCGAGGACGGCGACGGCATCGGCATCGAGCAGCTTTCCTACACCGTCGGCGGTACCGCCAGCGGCGGCTTGCGCGACGGTTCGACCTGGAAGGCGGGTGTGGAATACACCGACACCTATGCCTTCTACCTGGTGGAAAAGCCGGCCACCGACAACAACAACCGCGCCGAAGGCTCGACCTACAACAACTTCATCTACTCGGCTGGTTATACCTACCGAGGTCGGCCCATCGGCTTTAGCCTTGATGGCGACAGCCGGCTGTTCTCGCTGACCGGATCGTGGACCGATCCGGGCAACCGCCGCTTCTACAGCGCCGTGCGCCGGGCGAGCATCAACGTGACCAACACCGCGCGCTACCGGATCAGCCGCAACGCCGAACGCCTGTGGATCGGCGAGGCGGGCGTGCAGTGGCCGACCGAATGGGGCGATGTGCGGGTGGAGGCGCGCTGGCAGACCGATGCCCCTGATACGCCGGGCCGCTCGCCGGCCAAGGCGCAGCTTGAGATCGGCTGGCGCACCCAGTTCTGAAGATCAGGGCTCGCGGCGAGCCCGGTCGCCGGCAGCGAGCGGCCTGCGTTGGCGCAGTTGGCATCAGACTTGCTCATGTTTTCCCGAACCTCAGGGGAAAACCTGGTGCCGACATGTTGAAACTGAACCAAATCAAAGCATTGACCGCCCCGCCCGTGGTTTCGAGGTCCGCTATCGCTGACGCGATCGGCCCGGCAATTCCTGCCGGCCGGCAGGACTGAGGGGGCGCGCATGTCGATCAGCAATATCCTGCACATGGCCTACACCGGACTGTCCGCCTCGCAGACGGTGATGCGGTCGATTTCCAACAACGTCGCCAATGTGAACACGGAAGGGTATGGCCGCGAGACCGTCAGTCTCCAGGCACTCGCCTACGGCGCCAACAATGGCGGCGTGCAGGTGGCGGCGATCCGCCGGGTCACCGACAAGTTCCTGGAGAGCGCGGTCTACGCCGCCAACGGCGACGCCGGCCAGTACGACAAGATGGCCGAGTTCCACTCGCGTCTGCAGGGCCTGATCGGCAGTCCTGACTCCAACAGCGGGCTGGCGGCGCGGCTGAACGACATCACCTCCGCGATCGCCGACGTGACGGCCGACCCGGCCGACGCCGTGCGCCGGCGGGCAGTGATCGACAGCGTCCAGAGCATGACCGACGAGATCAGCCGCATCTCCTCGGATATCCAGCAGTTGCGTGCCGACGCCAGCAACCAGATCGTCGAGACCGTCACCACCATCAATTCCCTGCTGGAGCGTATCCACAGCCTCAACCCGTTGATCGTGCGTGAGAACATGATCAGCGGCAACAGCGGCGGCTTGCAGGAGCAGCGGGCCCAGGCGTTGCAGCAGCTGTCCCAGCTGATCGATATTCGCACCGAGGAGGCCGATGACGGCTCGGTGCAGGTGGCCACGACCACGGGTGTCGTGCTCGTCGACCAGACCTTGCGCCAGCTGGAATATCTGTCTCCCGGCTCGGCGGCGCCGGAAACCAACTTCTCGCAGATCAAGATCTACAACCTTGATCCCCGGACCAATCAGAAGGTCGACACCGGCACGGTGCTGGATGGCGATATTCGCTCCGGTCGCCTGAAGGGTCTGCTGACGCTGCGTGACCAGCAGTTGCCGGCGCTGGCGGAAGAGCTGGGCGAGCTTGCCCGGCAATTCACCGAACAGATCAACGCCATTCACAATGCCAGCACGGCAGTGCCGCCGGCCAATGCACTGACCGGGCGACAGACGTCGCTGGCGACAAGCGATCCGCTGCATTTCACCGGTGTTTCCACCTTCGCGGTGGTGGACGCCAACGGCGTCATCGTGGCCAAGAGCACCGTGGATTTTGATGCCCTGGGCAGCGGTACGCCGATCTCGGCGCTGCTGGCCCAGGTGAACGCCGACCTTGGCGGTGCCGGCACGCTCAGCCTGACCAATGGCCAGCTGTCCTTCAGCGCGACCAATAGCGGCAATGGCGTGGTGATCGCGGACGACGAGACCAATCCGAGCGATCGCGGCGGGCGCGGCTTCTCGCACTTCTTCGGCATGAACGACCTGATCGTCGCCGACCAGACCAGCAACTACAATACCGGGGTGCAGGGCAGCGACGCGCACGGCTTCACCTTGGGCGGCACCACCTACATGCAGGTGCGCGACGCCAGCAACCGCCTCGTCGGCGACTATACCCTTACCGTTGCTGGCGCCACCTTCGATGACCTGCTGACACAGCTCAACGATCCGGCCGGCATGGGCCGGTTCATGACCTTTTCGCTCGATGCCGAGGGGCAGCTGATCTCGACGCCAAAGCCGGGATATGAGAACGCGGATATCCGGGTGGTGTCTGACACCACCAACCGGGCGGGCACCGGCACCACCATCAGCAGTTTCTTCGGCGTCGGTCACAGCGTGAAGGCCTCGGCGGTCACCGGGCTGGGCGTGCGCGACGACATCATTTCCGACCCCTACAAACTGTCCCTGGCCAAGCTCGACACCGGCGCCGCCATCGGCGAGACGGCGCTGGGCACCGGCGACCAGCGCGGCGCTGCCGCATTGCGTGACTTCGCCAACGCCGCCTTCACCTTCGAGGCAGCGGGCAATATCGCCAGCCTGTCGGGCACGTTGTCGCAGTATCTCGGCTTCGTGCTCGGCGACTCCGCCATCATGGCGTCGCAGGCTTCCGCCTCGTCCGACGATGCCAAGGCGCTGCTGTCCAACGTCACCAAGCGCCGCGACGACTATTCGGGGGTCAACCTCGATGAGGAACTGAGCAACATGCTGATCTATCAAAACAGTTACAGTGCGGCCGCACGGCTGATGACCACCGCGCGTGACATGTACGACACGCTGCTTACCGTCATCCAGTAACTGCTGGCATCAGGAGACCGAGCCATGACCCGCGTCGCGAGTTTTTCCCAGAACCAGGCCCTGCTGTCGTCGGTGCTGAAGAGCCAGACCGATCTGTTCAAGGCGCAACAGCAGGTGAACACCGGCAAGAAGTCGCAGGACTATGCCGGCATTGCCTCCGATACCTCCACGCTGGTTTCAGCCAAGGCGTTGAAGGCGCAGACGGATTCGTTCATCAAGACCGGCACCTATCTCAACCAGACACTGTCGACCCTGGATCTTCAGATTGGAGCGTTCATCGATTCCTCGCGGTCCCTGCGCCAGTCGGTGCTGGAGGTGGTTGCCACCGGTGATGCCCAGGGGTTTCAGCAGACGCTGGAGACGAGCTTCGAAATGCTGAAATCGACGCTCAACACCATGGTGGGCGGCAGTTACCTGTTCTCGGGGTCGCGCACCACGACCAAGCCGTTTTCCGCCGAAACCCTGGACGACCTGGCCGCGCTCGGCAACGTCGCGGATGCGTTCAACAACGACCAGATCAAGGCCACCGTCCGCATCGCCGATACCTACGAGATGCAGTATGGCGTCCTTGCCGACGAGGTGGCCCAGCCGCTGATGGAGGTCATCCAGCGTATCAAGCAGTTTCACGACACCACGCCGGGCGGCCTGAACGGGCAGCTTGACGACACCGAGAAGGCTTATCTGGAAAGCGAACTCGCGGCACTGGACAGCGCCATTCAGGGCATCCAGCAGTATCAGGTGGCCAACGGCCTGCGCCAGAAGCGGGTCGAGGAAATTGGCGACCTGATGAGCAACCGGAGCGCTTATCTGGAGGATTTCGTCTCCAATATCGAGGACGTCAACATGGCCGAGGCGATCACCAGGCTGCAGAACGACCAGTCGGCGCTCGAGGTGTCGTATCGGGTGATTGGCTCCCTGAGCGAACTCAACCTGTCGAAGTATATCTGAGGTCGCGCCGCCCGTGACGGCCAACCTACAGTTTAGAGCTTGTTAAGGTCGCTGCGTTAACTCTTCCGGTATCGGGAGAGGGGATCTGACCGGTGGCTGCGATGAGTAACGAGGATGTGACAAGACTGCTGGTGCTGGCCGCGGATCGCTCCCGCGAGGCCAGGATGCAGCTCGTCAATACCATCGTTGACTTCTTCCTGCCCGACAATGACCGTCTGACCGAACAGCAGCGGGCGCTGATGACCGATGTGCTGTGCAAGCTCATCGGCTCCATCGAGATGGACGTGCGGCGCAACCTGGTGGCGGCGCTGCAGCGCTCGGGCGTGGAATTGCCGGAGCTGGAACGCCTTCTGGCCAGTGACGAGATCGAGGTCGCCCGTCCCGTTCTGGAAAAGAGCAAGGCATTACGCGATCCGGAACTCATCGAGATCATCCGGACCCGCAGCGACGAGCATCGGCTCGCTATTGCCGTGCGCGACCACGTCAGCGCCGAGGTTTCCGATGCGTTGATCGAGCACGGGTCCAATGACGTGATCGAACGGCTCATCCGCAACGAGGACGCCGTGCTGTCGCGCCGGGCGATGGAGTATCTGGTGGCGGAAAGCCGCCGGGTGGACCGCTTCCAGGAGCCGCTGCTGGGTCGCAACGACCTTCCGGGCGACCTTGCCCACCGGATGTACTGGTGGGTTTCGGCGGCCTTGCGCCGGCATATCCTGCGCCACTTCACCATTCCGGCCGATGTGCTCGACCGGGCGCTGGAAGATTCGACCCGCCGTGCGGTCGCCGAGCATGATCATGGCCAGGGTGCGCAGGCCCGCGCGCTGCGGCTGGCCCGCCGGCTGATGGACCTTGGTGAACTGACCGACCCGTTCCTGCTCAGCGCGCTGCGACAGCAGCGGGTCACGGTGTTCGCCGCCGGGCTGGCCGAGCGGGCGGGAATCACCTTCCAGATGGCCTGGCGTCTCATCAGCGATCGTGGCGCCGAGAGCTTCATCGTGCTGGCCAAGGCGATCGACATGGATCGCCAGACCATGACCTCGCTGGTGCTGCTGCTGGCGGAATTCAATAATCCGGAGTCGGCCCGACGGCCGGATGTCATCACGACCATCCTGAAACTGTTCGATGATCTGTCGACCGCCCAGGCCCGCGACGTGCTGCGGGTGTGGCAGCGCGATACCGCCCTGGTGCGCGCACTCGATGACGTGACCGATGACGCCGCCTGACGCTCGCGCCGACGCGGTGGCCACGGATAACGTGGTCAGTCTGCGGCCTGGACGGCGCTTCATTCCGGCCTGGACGGTCACTGGCGAGACCGAACTGGCGGCGCTAACGACGATGATCATGGACGCGGCGGATGTCGCGGTGTTCCGTGCCCAGCCGTCAGGTGACCTCGTCGAGGCCAACCCGGCGTTCCAGCGCCTGAACGCGTCGCTGGGTGGCAGCGAGACCATGGCGGCGGTGCCGGGTGTCCGCGCCGGCGTGCAGCGCTGCGCCCTGCTGGCGCAAACCGTTACGAGGCCGCAAGCACTTGAGGTCGATGGCGAGACAAGGCATTACTGGCTGCGTTTCGTGCCGATCATCGACGACAATGGTATGGTCGTGGGTGTCGGCGGAGCCTGCCAGGACTGGACGGCTCAACTGGGGCGACTGAACTCTGCCATGCTCGATCAGGCGCGCTTTCGCGACTTTGCCCGGGCCTCCTCGGACTGGTTCTGGGAGACTGACGCGGCATGGCGCCTGACCGCGGTTTCCGATCGCCTCACCGGTGTTCTGGGGCAGCCCACCTTCGGGTTGATCGGCAAGCCGGTGCTGTCGCTGGGCAGGCTGGAGGCCAATATCGCCGGAGAGCGCCCCATCGATCGGGCGATGCTGGAACATGCGCCGTTTCGTGATCAGCTGTTCGTGCTTGAGACCGATGTCGGCGAGGCCGCGCTGTTCCATCTCTCCGGCGTGCCGATGTTTGACGACAAGGGCCGGTTCATCGGCTATCGCGGCGCCGGGATGGACGTCACCCGCGTCTACATGATGGAAGAGGAGGCGCGCTCGACGCGGCGGTCGCTGGAGACCGCGATGGGGGAGCTGAGCCGGAAGAACGTAGCGCTGGACGCCGCGTCCGCCCAAGCGCAAGCCGCGCTGCACGCCAAGAACGAGTTTCTTGCCGCCATGAGCCACGAGCTGCGCACGCCGCTCAACGCCATCATCGGATTCGCCGAAGCCATGCAGATGCAGGTGTTTGGCAACCTGACGCCGCATTACGTGGCCTATGCCAACGATATCGTGACGGCGGGCCATCACCTTCTCGGCCTGATCAATGACGTGCTTGATGTCTCGGTGATCGAGACCGGCGAAATCGCGCTGACCATCGAGACGGTGTCGCTGGCCAATCTGCTGGATCAGGCGCGCAGCCTGCTGGTGCTCCGGGCGGAGGCGAAGCGGCTGGACATGAGTACCGTCCGGTGTGCCGAGGATATCCGGGTGCTGGCCGACGAGCGCCGGGCGTTGCAGATATTCGTCAACCTGCTCACCAACGCGGTCAAGTTCACGCCCGAGGGTGGCCGGATCGGCGTTGACGTGGGTCGCAAGGGAGACCTGGTGACCTGCACCGTCTGGGATACCGGCACCGGCATTGCGCCGGCCAATCACGAGCGTGTGTTCGAGAAATTCCAGCAGTGCGTCAATGACGCCTACCATGGCAAGCCGGAGGGCACCGGTCTGGGGCTACACATCTCGCGACAGCTGGCCCGGCTGATGCACGGTGACATTTCGCTGGAAAGCGAGCTGGGGCAGGGCGCAAGGTTCACCGTGGCGTTGCCGGTGGCGGCGGTCTGACAGGCCGGGAGAACCGTTCGCCGACAGGCCGGCGGCGCGTTGACAAGACATAAAGACATCTTTATGTCTTGATGGATGGAAACCGCTCTGACCGTTCTCAAGGCCTCCGCCGACCCGACCCGACTCAGGGTTCTGACGTTGCTGCGTCATGCCGAGCTGGCGGTGAGCGATCTGACACGCATCCTGCGCCAAAGCCAGCCCCGTGTTTCCCGTCACTTGAAGATTCTCGCCGAGGCCGGGCTGATCGAGCGGCACAAGGAGGGCGCCTGGGTGTTCTTCCGGCTGGCGGAAGGCGCTGTGGCAACGATGGTGGGGGGTCTGCTCGACTCGTTGCTGTCGCCCGATGAACCGCTGGTGGCGGGTGACCTTATCCGGTTGCGCGAAGTACAGGCGGAGCGTGTGCAGAAGGCGGATCGCTATTTCGCCGCCCATGCGCCGGAGTGGGACCGTGTGCGCTCGCTCTATGTGCCCGAGCAGCAGGTCGAGGAGGCGGTTGTCCGCCATCTGCTCGATCGGCCGATCGACAATCTGCTCGACGTCGGCACCGGTACCGGCCGAATGCTGGAAATACTGGGGCCCAAGGTCGGTCGCGCCATCGGCATCGACGCCAGCCAGGAAATGCTTAAGGCGGCGCGGGCCCGGCTGGAAGCGGCGGGGCTCGCCAATGTCCAGGTGCGGCTGGGCGACATGTATGCCCTCAATGGCGCCGCTCATGTCGATGCGGTGGTGCTGCATCAGGTGCTGCATTATGCCGAGATGCCGCAGGCGGCGATCGCCGAGGCGGCACGGGCCCTGCGGCCGGGTGGACGGCTGCTGGTGGTGGACTTCGCGCCGCACGACAAGGAATTCCTGCGCGAGACCCACGCGCATCGCCGCCTGGGGTTTTCGGACCGCCAGGTCGTCGACTGGATGGAAGCGGCCGGCCTCAAGGCGGGCGTCGCCGATCATCTCAGTGGCGGCGAACTCACCGTCACCCTGTGGCTCGGCGAAAAGCCGGCCGCCTGATTGCTTGATCTGGAACCTTGCCGATGAATGTCGTTACCCCCAGCTATCGCCCGTTGTTCGCCGATTTGCCCGGCGACATCGAGGTGTCGTTCGAATTTTTCCCGCCGCGCACCGAGGCGATGGAGCGCACTTTGTGGGAGTCTATCACCGCGCTGGCGCCGCTGGCGCCGAAGTTCGTCTCGGTGACCTATGGCGCCGGCGGCTCGACCCGCGAGCGCACCCACAACACGGTGACGCGCATTCTCTCGGAGACCTCACTGGCGCCGGCGGCGCACCTGACCTGTGTCGCCGCCAGCCGTGACGAGGTGGACGCCGTGGCACGCGCCTACTGGGAGGCTGGTGTTCGACATATCGTCGCCCTGCGTGGCGATCCGCCGGAAGGCATCGACGCGCGCTTCCAGCCGCATCCGCAAGGTTACCGCAACGCCGCCGACCTGGTGGCCGGCCTGCGCCGTATCGCGCCATTCGAGATCAGCGTCGGGGCCTATCCCGAATGCCACCCCGACAGCCCGTCGCGCATCGCCGACATCGAGAACCTCAAGGCCAAGTTCGATGCCGGGGCGACGCGGGCGATCACCCAGTTCTTCTTCGATCCCGACGTCTACCTGCGCTTTCTCGATCTGGCCGGTGCGGCCGGCCTCGATGTCGACATCGTGCCGGGCATTCTGCCGGTGAGCAATTTCGCCCAGCTGGAACGCATGGCCGGCATGTGCGGCGCCAGCGTACCGCACTGGATGGCCCGCCTGTTCGAGGGCCTCGACGGCCGGCCGGCGACCCGCCAGCTGGTGGCGGCGACCGTCGCCGCCGAGCAGTGCGCACGTCTGTATGAACGCGGCATCCGCCAGTTCCATTTCTACACCCTCAACCGGGCCGAACTGACCTCGGCGATCTGCCACCTGCTCGGTGTGCGGCCCGCTGCGGCCACGGCGGCGATCAAGGCGGAGACCAAGGCATGAGCACCACGCGGGCACAAAAAGCCGCCCTGTTCCGGCGCCTGGCCCATGACCGGATTCTGGTGAAGGACGGCCCCTACGGCACTGCGATCCAGAAGCTGAAGCTGGGCGAGGCGGATTTTCGTGGCGGTCGCGACTTCGCCCACGACCAGAAGGGCAACAACGACCTGCTGAACCTGACGCAGCCCGAGGCCATTGCCGGCATCTGCCGCGCCTATCTGGAGGCCGGCGCCGACGTGCTGGCGACCAACACCTTCAACTCCAACGCCATCAGCCTGGCCGACTATGGCGTCGAGGACATGGTGCGCGAGGTCAATGTCGCCGCGGCCCGGCTGACCCGCCGGATGGCCGACGCCTATGACACGCCGGACAAGCCGCGCTTCGTCGTCGGTGCGCTGGGGCCGACCAACAAGACGCTGTCGGTGTCGCCGGACGTCAACAATCCCGGCCACCGCGAGGTCAGCTTCGATTTCGTGCGCGACGTCTACAAGGCGCAGATCGAAGGCCTGCTGGAAGGCGGCGTCGATTTCATCCTGGTCGAAACGGTGTTCGACACGCTCAACGCCAAGGCGGCGCTGGTCGCGGTGGACGAACTGGCGGAAGCGCGCGGCGAGGACATTCCCGTCATGGTGTCGATGACGCTCACCGATCTGTCGGGGCGCAATCTGTCGGGCCAGACGGTGGAAGCCTTCTGGAATTCGGTGCGCCACGCCCGACCGTTGACCGTCGGCCTCAACTGTTCGTTCGGCGCCACCGAGCTGCGGCCCTACGTCACCACGCTGGCCAAGACGGTGGATACGCTGCTGTGCATCTACCCCAATGCCGGTCTGCCCAATGAAATGGGCGAATATGCCGAGTTGCCGGAGATGACCGCCCGCCTCATCCACGACTGGGCGGAGCAGGGGCTGATCAACGTCATCGGCGGCTGCTGCGGCACCACGCCGGCGCATATCGCCGCCATCGCCCGCGCTGTCGCCGGCCTGAAACCGCGCGCCATTCCCGTCATCGAGCCGAAGCTGCGCCTTTCCGGCCTTGAAGCCTTTGCCGCGTAAGAGCCAACATGAGCACCCAGACCGCAACCTTCATCAACGTCGGCGAACGCACCAACGTCACCGGCTCGGCGAAATTCAAGAAGCTCATCCTTGCCGGCGACTACAACGCCGCGCTCGACGTCGCCCGCCAGCAGGTGGAAGCCGGCGCCCAGATCATCGACATCAACATGGACGAGGGCCTGCTTGACGCAGAACTGGCGATGGAGACCTTCCTCAAGCTGGTGGCGGCCGAGCCCGACATCGCGCGGGTGCCGATCATGATCGACAGCTCGAAGTGGAGCGTCATCGAGACCGGTATCAAATGCGTCGCCGGCAAGGCGATCGTCAACTCCATCAGCCTGAAGGAAGGCGAGGCGGCGTTCCTCGAACATGCCCGCAAGGTCCGCCGCTATGGCGCTGCGATGGTGGTGATGGCCTTCGACGAGACCGGCCAGGCCGATACCCGCGCCCGCAAGGTGGAAATCTGCGCGCGCGCCTATGATGTGCTGACCACCAAGGCGCATGTGGCGCCGGAGGACATCATCTTCGATCCCAACATCTTCGCGGTGGCGACGGGGATCGAGGAACACAACAACTACGCGGTCGACTTCATCGAGGCCTGCCGCGACATCAAGGCGCGTTGCCCGCATGTGAAGATTTCCGGCGGCGTCTCCAACATCTCGTTCAGCTTCCGCGGCAATGAGCCGGTGCGCCGCGCCATGCACTCTGTGTTCCTCTATCACGCCATCCAGGCGGGTATGGACATGGGCATCGTCAATGCCGGCCAGCTCGACGTCTATGACGAAATCCCCGCCGAGCTGCGCGAGCGGGTGGAGGATGTCATTCTTAACCGCCGTGCGGACGCCACCGAACGGCTGCTGGAGATCGCCGAGAAATACCGCGACAGCGGCGCCCAGGCGGAAGCGGTCACCGAGGAGTGGCGGAGCTGGCCGGTGGACAGGCGGCTGTCACACGCGCTGGTCAAGGGGATCGACGCCCATATCGTCGAGGATACCGAAGAGGCCCGCCAGCATTTCGCGCGTCCCATCGAGGTCATCGAAGGGCCGCTGATGGCCGGCATGAACGTGGTCGGCGATCTGTTCGGCGCCGGCAAGATGTTCCTGCCGCAGGTTGTGAAGTCCGCGCGCGTGATGAAGCGTTCGGTGGCTCACCTGATTCCCTTCATCGAGGCGGAAAAAGCCGCTGGCGCCCAGGCCAAGGGGCGTGTCGTGATGGCGACGGTGAAGGGCGACGTTCACGACATCGGCAAGAACATTGTGGGCGTCGTGCTTCAGTGTAACAATTTCGAGGTCATCGACCTGGGTGTTATGGTGCCGTTTCAGGATATCCTGAAGGCCGCCGTCGACCATAAGGCGGACATCGTGGGACTGTCGGGCCTGATCACGCCGTCGCTCGACGAAATGACCACGGTCGCCGAGGAGATGGAGCGCGCCGGGCTGACGATGCCGCTGATGATCGGCGGCGCCACCACCTCGAAGGTGCATACCGCGCTCAAGATCGCGCCGCACTACAGCGGCCCCACCATTCATGTGCTCGACGCCAGCCGTGCCGTCGGTGTGGCCTCCGCCCTGACCTCCGACACCCAGCGCGACGCCTTCGCCAGCCAGACGGCGACGGAATACGAAGAGATCCGCCGCAAGCGCGCCGGGGCCACCGAAAGCGAACTGCTGCCGCTGGAGGCCGCGCGCGCCAATGGCGTCGCGATCGACTGGGCGGGCTATACGCCGCCGGTGCCGAGCTTCCTGGGCACGCGTGTTTTCAACGATTACCCGCTCGACAAGCTGGTCGAACGGATCGACTGGACGCCGTTCTTCCGCTCCTGGGAGCTGGCCGGCACCTACCCCGCCATCCTCACCGATCCGGTGGTCGGCGAGAGCGCCTCCCAGCTGTTCGCCGACGCGCAGAAAATGCTGGCGCAGATTGTCAGCGAGAAATGGCTCACCGCCAAGGCGGTGATCGGTCTCTGGCCAGCGGCCCGCGATGGCGACGACGTGGTGCTTTACACCGACGACACCCGCACGCAGGAGCTCAGCCGGGCGCATTTTCTGCGCCAGCAGATCGCCAAGCGCGATGGCCGGCCGAATTTCTGCCTGGCGGATTTCGTGGCGCCACAAGGCGACTATCTCGGCGGGTTCGCGGTGACGGCGGGCCATGGCATCGAGGCGCATCTGGCGCGCTTCAAGGCCGCCCACGACGATTACTCCGACATTCTGCTGAAAGCGCTGGCCGACCGGCTGGCGGAAGCACTGGCCGAGACGCTGCACGAGGAAGTGCGCACGCGCCACTGGGGCTATGCCGCCGACGAGGCGCTGAGCAACGAAGACATCATCCGCGAGAAATATCGGGGCATCCGCCCGGCGCCCGGTTATCCGGCCTGTCCGGACCATTCGGAAAAGGTCGAGCTGTTCCGGCTGCTGGACGCCAGCCGGAACGCCGGCATCCAGCTCACCGAGAGCTTCGCCATGGTGCCGACGGCCGCGGTTTCCGGCTTTTACTTTGCCCATCCGCAGGCGCAGTATTTCGGCGTGGCCCGGATCGGCCGTGACCAGGTGGAGGACTACGCCCGCCGGCGCGGCGTCAGCATGGAACAGGCGGAAAAATGGCTGCGGCCCAACCTCGGCTATTGAGACGGGTGTTTGCCATCGCCGCGCTGCTGGCATTGCCGGCGGCGGCGCCGGCGGATCCTGGCATCCCCGGCGAGATTGTCATCGGGCCGCGAGACTCGCTGGCGCGGGCGGCCAGGACCGCGCCTGAAGGGGTCGTCATCACGCTGCTACCGGGCGACTACCGGCAATGCGCGGTGCTGGGAAAGTCGCTGACGCTGCGCGCGCAGACGCCGGGTACCGTAACGTTCCGGGATGTGGCGTGCGAGGCCAAGGCGGCGCTGGTGCTGCGCGGCAAGCCGGAATCGCGCTTTGTCATCGACGGCCTGCGGTTTCGCGATATCCGGGTGCGTGACCTCAACGGCGCAGGCATCCGGGTCGAGCGAGGCTCGGCGCTGATCCGCCGCGCAGATTTCGCCGGGACCGAAATGGGCGTGCTGACCTCGGCGGGCAAGGAGATCTGGCGCAACATCGCCGAGCTGGTGATCGAGGACAGCCGGTTCAGCGATATCCATCTGTGCCCCCCCAAATGCGGGACGGTCCACCTCAGTCACGCCATCTACGCCAACGGCATCGGCCGGCTGATCGTCCGGCGCAGCCGGTTCGAGCGGGTGAAGGCCGGCCACTATATCAAGAGCCGGGCCCGACAAACGGAAGTCGTGGAGTCGGTCATTGACGACCGCCTGGGGACGGCAAGCTACCTTGTCGACATCCCCAACGGCGGCGGTGCGCGCATCGAGGGCAACACCCTGATCAAGGGTCCGGGAGCCAGCAACCGCTGCTGCATCATCCGGGTTGGCGCCGAGGGCGTCACCAATCCTCCGGCGCCCCTCCTCGTACGCGGCAACAGGGTCGAGAACGCGACCGGCGGCCCGACGATCCTGCTGTTCAATCAGACGCGTACCGTGGCGCGGCTGGAGGCGAACCGCACCGAGGGCTTTATCCTCTCCTCCGTCGGTCCGGCGGACTGATGATGGCAGGCCCGGCGATCATCATGCGTGGCCTGATGTTGGCGGGGCTGGCGGTTGCCTGGGGCCTGCTGGTGTGGTTCGGCCTCAAGCCGTTCCGCTTCGAGCGCGAGGCGTTTGATCTCGCGATTTTCGGTCTGAACTGGCCGCCGGAGGGCCTGCGGGACATCGCGCGCAATATCCTCATCGCCATGCCCTACGGCGTCATGATGGCGCTGCGCTCGCCGCTTGAGCGCCGACGCGGCATGGCACTCCGGGCGCTGCTGGCGCTGGGCCTGCTCACGGCGCTGGTGATCCAGATTGTCCGCCTGGGCGACCCGGAGGATTTGCCAAGCATCATCGATGTGGTGGCCAACGGCATCGGCATGATGGCTGCCGGCGTGCCGGCGGCCGTGGGCGCTGTGCTCGCGAACATCGTCTGGCAACGCTTCCGCCGGGCGCCCCTGAAAGCCCGCCGGCTTGGCGTGGCGGCAACGGCGGCACTGGTGCTGGTCGCCGGTGTTGCCGCTGGCCGTCACTATGTTGTGACGCGGGTGTTTTCCGCCGCCGCCGACACGCTGGAGGCGCCGGTGGCCGGCGCCTTCGGGCCCATCGGTCCGCGTGCGCGGACGCCGCGGACGCTCTACTACGATTCGGCGGGGGTACCGCTGCCCACCGGCCCTGACGGCGCGCTGCGCGGCGACATGACGGCGGCCGGCGCCATCGGGCCCGACCTGGAGATCATTCATGTCGCCGACATCCAATCGTTGCTCCGGGCGGTCACGCGTGCCCGGCCTGGTCAGGTCATCTCCCTGGCTCCAGGCAGCTATCGCCTGGTGCGGGGATTGTCGCTGGCCAGGGCCGGTCGCCCGGAGGCGCCGATCGTGCTCAGGGCGGAAACGTCCGGCACCGTGACACTGCGGTCGATCGCCAGCGAGGCCGTGCGCGTTACGGCACCCTACTGGGTGATCGAAGGCGTGGAGCTGCGCGGCGCCTGCGCGGCGGACGCCTGCGAGCATGCGGTTCACGTCACCGGCAAGGCGCGCGGGGTCACCCTGCGGGATCTGGTGATCCGGGATTTCAGCAGCCCCATCAAGGTCAACCGATCGTCGGGCATCTCCCCCGACAACGGCCTGATCGAATATGCGCTGATCTTCAACGGTCACCCGCGTGTCACTGATGCGGCGGTGAAGATGGTGGACATTGCAGCACAGGGGTGGCGTCTGCACGCCAGTGTCATTGCCGACTTTGCCCGCGATGGCGGTGATCGGACCGCTTATGGGGTGAACCTGCGGGGGCCTAATCTGGTGGAGCGTACGCTGGTTGCCTGCCAGTGGCGCCATCGCGGCGGTCTGCGCATCGGCATCGCGCTGGGCGGTGAGGGCGGGGTGGTGCGCAACAGTATCGTCAGTGCCTGCCCCAACGAGGTCGGCGTCGATCTGGATGGGGCAATCGGCGCCGTGGTGCACAACAGTCTGATCGCAGGCACCCGTGGCCTCGACCTGCGCCGGCCCGGCAGCAGCGCACTGGTCTTCAACAGCGTCGTCGATGGCGGCATCCGCGCGCGCCAGGGCGGTGCGCTGACGGCGCAGGACAACGCGACCAGCGGCTGGCTTGCCGCCGTGACCGGGGCCGTCAGTGCGCCGTTCAGCGGCGATGGCGAGTGGTTTTCCGGTGCCGGCGCGACCCCTGCCGGCCGGCCGCTGCCCGCGCCACTGCCCGACATCTGCGGCGGGATGATGTCGGCCCGCCAGCCACCGCTGGGCCCGTTCGCGCGTCCGGACAGCTGCGCTATCCGGTTGCCGTGAGGGACGTAAGAGATGGCCTGATGTGAGCCGGCGACCGGTGGTTAGGCGGGCGTATCGGTCATCATCGGGTGCCAGCCCTCGCCCGAGAGGACGTCGATCGGCTGGAAACGAACCTTGTAGGCCATCTGCTTGCAGTCGGCGATCCAGTAGCCGAGATAGACATAGGGCAGGCCCATGGTCACCGCCCGGCGGATATGGTCGAGGATGATATGGGTGCCAAGGCCGCGCCGCTGGCCGTCGGCGGCGTAGAAGCTGTACACCATCGACAGTCCGTCAGACTGGTGGTCGGTCAGGCACACCCCTACCAGCGCCCCCCGGTTGTCGGGATGGGGCTCGCGATATTCATAGACCACCGTATCGACCGGCGTGCGCTCCACCATGTCGGCATAGTCGTCGCTGTCCATTTCGCTCATGCCGCCGCCGGGATGGCGTGCCGCGAGGTAGCGGCGTAGCAGATCGAACTGCTCGGCCGTCGCCCAGGGCTCGCACGCCGAGACCTGGAGGTCGTCGTGGCGCTTCATCAGCTTGCGCATGCTGGCATTGGGCTGGAACTCCGCGGCCCGCACCCGCACCGAACGGCAGGCGGTGCAGCCGTCGCAGGAAGGCCGGTAGGCGACGTTCTGGCTGCGCCGGAACCCCATGCGGCCGAGCGCCTCGTTGAAGGTCGCGGCGTCGGGGCCCCGCAATTCGGTGAACAGCTTGCGTTCGGTCCGCCCCTCGACATAGGGGCAGGCGCCGGGAGCGGTCACGAAAAACCGGGGAAATTGCAGGAACTGGTCGTTCATCCCTCGTGCCCTGAGCGCCTGTTTGCCCGCCAGGCCGCGGGTGCGGCAGGCGATTAGCCCACAGTATCAGGCCGTTGGACACTTGGGGAAGGGGGATGAAGAGTTAACGGAACCGCGGACCCGTAAAAAAAGCGTTAATAGGTGGCCCCGAAGTTGGGCGCCATCACTGGTGCCTCGCGAATGATCAGAACGGAGATGCGCCGGTTCTCCGGGCGCAGCGGATCGTCCGGGTAAAGCGGGTCGGTGGAGGCTCGGCCCGTGACCTCGGCGAATCGGTCCACCGGCACGCCGGCGCTGCGCAGCGCCCGCCGGCTGGCGTTGGCGCGGTCCGCCGACAGCTCCCAGTTGCCATAGAGGCTTTCGCTCTGGGCACCCGTGCTGTCGGTATGTCCCTGGATCGAGATGCGGTTGGGCAGGCCCTGGATGACTCCGCCCACCACCCGCATCATGCGTTCGGCGAACGGGTACAACTCGGCGGTGCCGGGGCGGAACATCGGTCGCTGATCCCGATCCACCAGCTGGATACGCAGACCGTCGGGCGTCTGCTCCATGGAGATCTGGTCCTTGTAGCGGTTGAGTTCCGGCGTGCTCTGGATCGCCGACTTGAGCTCGTCCTCGGCCTGGAGCAGCTTGGCGTCGGGTTGTGGCGGCAGCTTGGTCTGCCACGACGACGACGCGCTCTGGCTCTGGCTTTCCATTGATGCCTGCTCGGCCTCCGATTCCTTCTGCGGCGAGGCGCTGGGCATGGCCATGGTGACCGAACCCGATGACTTGGCACCTTCGCTTTCCATGGCGGTGCCGGCGAGAATGGAGCCGGAGCCGGAAGAGTTGGACATGGTGGAGTTCGACGGCGTGAAATAGTCGGCGAGACCTTGCAGCGTCACCTTGTCGGATACCGACAGCAACCACAGCAGCATGAAGAAGGCCATCATCGCGGTCACGAAGTCGGCATAGGCCACCTTCCAGGCGCCGCCGTGATGGCCGCCCGCCACTTTCTTGACCTTCTTGATGAAGATCGATGGTTTCTCGTCGCCTTTTTTGGCCATGATCCAGCTGCTGGTCGGAGTTTTCTCCGATCAGTCTGCCGCGCGGGTGGTTAAGGCCGAGTTAGTATCGCCGGCACGAGCCCCGACCTGGTCTTTCCAGGGCTGCTTCACACCGCCTCGATCAGGCGCACATCGTAGCTCTGCTCGCGCAGCGCCTCCATCAGCCGGTCGAGATGGCGGCGGTCGCGGGTCTCTACTTCGATGTCGGCGTAGGTGCCCTTGGCCGGCAGCTTGGTGAATACCCGCTGATGGCTGACGTCGACGATGTTGACCTGCTGTTCGTGGAACACCTTGGCGACGTGATACAGCTCGCCCGGCCGATCCTTGAGGCGCACCCGCAGCCTGGCCAGCCGGCCCTCGCGGGCAAGTTCGCGCAGCAGCACGTTGGCGAGCAGGCGGGTGTCGATGTTGCCGCCGCTGATGACCAGGCCGACCTTCTTGCCGCGGAACCGTTCGGGGCGGGCGAGCAGGGCGGCCAGGCCGGCCGCGCCAGCGCCTTCGGCCACGGTCTTCTCGATGGTGAGCAGCAGCGACACCGCGCGCTCCAGTTCCGGCTCCGACACCAGCAGGATGTCGTCCACCAGAGCCTTGACGATCGGGAAGGTGCGCTCGCCAGGGTATTTCACCGCGATGCCTTCAGCCAGCGAGTCCCCGTCGCAGATCGCCTCGAAGCCCTTCACCTTGGCCGCCATCGACGGATACAGTTCCGCCTGGACGCCGATCAGTTCGATATCCGGCTTGATGGCCCGGGCAGCAACCGCCATGCCGGAGATCAGCCCGCCGCCGCCAATGGAGATGCACAGGCAGTCGAGATCGGGGACCGTTTCCAGCATCTCCATCGCCACGGTGCCCTGGCCAGCGATCACCAGCGGGTCGTCGAACGGATGGATGAAGGTCAGGCCGCGCTCCTCGGCCAGCTTGTTGGCGTGCGCCGCCGCTTCCTCCAGCTTCTCGCCGTGGAGAATGACGCTGGCGCCATGACCTTCCGTCTGCTGCACCTTCACGATCGGCGTGCTCCGGGGCATGACGATGGTGGCGGGGATGCCGAGACGGCTGGCGTGGTAGGCGACGCCTTGGGCGTGGTTGCCCGCCGACATGGCAATGACACCGCGTCGGCGCTGATCGGCCGACAGGTTGTGCAACCGGTTGAGCGCGCCGCGCTCCTTGAACGCGGCCGTGAACTGAAGGTTCTCGAACTTCAGGTAAACCTCGGCACCCACGATCTCGCTGAGTGTCCGGCTCTTGAGGCAGGGGGTCGTGACAAGCGCATCGCCAATGATCGCCCGGGCGGCCGCGATGTCGCTGAAGGTCACCGGCAGGCCGGTATCCGGGCGATCATTGGCTGTGCGTGCGTCGCTGAGCTCGGGCTGTGCCACGGTCATCTTCCCATCATCATCAAAGGGCACCGCTCTAGCCCAAAGCGGGGGGCGATGGAAACGGCAATCCGCTTGTCGGGCCAGGGCGCGCCTTACTCCCGCACAGGCAGCAGCTCCAGCCGCCGGGGCCGGGCCTGCTCGATCGACGGGCGCTGGGTGGCGATGGTGATCGATCGCACATGCGCCCAGTGATCCTCCATATCGCGATAGTGCGGCGACAACGGGTGGCCCGACTGGCCGGTGGGAATGATGTAGCGCGACGCATCCAGGTCCGCGAGGTCATAGATGGCCCGGTAGCTGGGGCCGACGCGCGCCTTGAAGTCAACACTGCCGCTGTAATCGAACAGCGCGACGTTGGGACTGTCGGGGCCGCCGCCGATCGCGGTCGACGAGGCAAACCACTTGCGCAACCAGCCCACCTCGGACATCGGACGATGCTGCTGGTCGGCACGCAGCGCTGCGATCCAGCGCCAGCGGTCCCAGTGTCGACCATGACGCTGGCCGAGGGCATCCATCGCCTGGGTGAGCGACTGTCGCGCGAGGTCGGCGCAGGACTCGGCGCGCGGCGTCAGGCGGATGTCGCACCAGATCCTTCCGCTTGCCGGGTCCGCCAGCACGGACTTGATGAATTCGGGGCGCGGCTTCCAGCGCTCGGCGAAAAGCGGCCCCAGATCGTCGCGGTAGAGCAGGGCGGAGAAGGCCTGATTCCAGGCAGCCGCGATCAGCGGCTCCGGCCGGTCGGCGGTCATGGCGCCATCCCAGGCGCGCAGGGCCTGTAAGACGGGCCGCAGATCGTCCGGCACCTCGCCCAGCACCGAGAGAAGTGCCTGCACGCTGTCGTGCATGCCGCCATCCACCACATCGGCCTGAATGGCCCGGAAGCTTCCCATGTCGTGGCGCGGGGTCGCTTCCAGCAGTCGGGCGATGCGGTTGTAGCGGTAAGGCAGCTCCCAGTCGGCGGTCAGGTGATAGGGGTAGTCCGCGTCCACAACCTTCTGGTTGGCGGTGGTGATCCATCCGCTGGCCGGATTCGCGGTCATTGGCATCGCCTCGGGCGGAATCCAGCCGGTCCACTCGGACGCCGCGAGCCATCCCGGGGCTGGCAGCAGGCCGCGCGTCGGGTGGTCGGGGCCACGCACCGGCACCCTGCCCGGAGAGACATAGCCGATGTTGCCGTCCACGTCGGCGTAGACGATGTTCTGCTGGGGCGAGATGAAATCCCGCGCGGCGGTGACGAATCCCGGCCAGTCCCGTGCCGCCGCCATCAGCCGTCCCGCCCGGGCGGTGGTGTCGCCCGGTTGCAGCGCCACCCATTGCAGGCTCATCGCATAGCCATCCCCCAGCCTCTGCTTGAGCTCCGGCAGAACGTCCGAGATCACCGGGCCGTGCCGGCCGGTGCGCACGGTCAGCACCTTGTTGGCGCCACCCTTGATCCGGATGACCTCGACGCGCTGGGTGAAGGTCGCAGTGCCGGTGGGCGTGTCGTAGGTGCCCGCCTCGGGGTCGCGTACACGTTCGATGTAGAGGTCATGCACGTCGGGCGCGGTATTGGTGAATCCCCAGGCGAAGCGGTCGTTGCGGCCGAGCACCACGAACGGCACGCCGGGCATCGTGGCACCCACCACATTATGGCCGGCGACGTTGAGGTGGGCGAGGTACCAGATGGAGGGGGTCGTCAGTGCCAGGTGCGGGTCGTTGGCCAGCATCGGCTTGCCGGAGGCCGTCCGGCTGCCGGCCACCACCCAGTTGTTCGAGCCGCCGCCAGTGGCCTCCGGTCCCAATGGCGTTGCGCCATCGGCCGCCGCCGACGGCGCCGACGCACCCAGCACGGCCTCGGGCAATTCGGCATAGAGCGCCGGGATGCGGGAGAAGTCGTGGGCCGGTTCGCCGGGGTAGGCGGGGTAGAATTGCGCCACCTGTTCGGGGGTCAGGCGGGAGAGCAGCAGGAACCGGCCGAGTTCCACCCGCCAGTTGTACCCCATGTCGAGCGCCATCAGCTTCAGCCACACCAGCGTGTCGGCGGGCTGCCAGGGCTCCGGCTTGGTGCCGAGGATGAGAAACTCGGGCGGCAGCGATGTCCGGCGGGTCTCAAGAAAGGCGTTCACACCGCCCGCGTAGGCCTCAAGCATCTGGCGGGTCTCGGGGTCCAGCGCCGCCACGTCCTGGCGTGCGCGGTGATAGAGCCCCAGCGTGCGCATGAAACGATCGGTGTCGAGCACTTCCCGGCCGAACAACTCGGCGAGTCTGCCCTGGCCGATACGGCGGTTCATCTCCATCTGCCACAGCCGATCCTGGGCGTGCGCGTATCCCAGCGCCCGGTAGGCGTCCGCAGGCGTGGCGGCGAAGATGTGGGGAATGCCATGGCGGTCGCGCAGCACTTCCACCTTGGCCTTCAGGCCAGCGATCGTCTGATGTCCCTCGGTGCGGGGAAGGCTGTCTCGTGCGGTGTAGTAGGCCCCACCGGCGGCCAGACCCGCCAGCACCAGAACGAACAGCAGCACCCACAGCAATCGCCGCATACCCACCCCCAATCCGCGGGCAGCCGGTTTCCGGTCTCGCCCCTCCGTCGCGCGCCATGCTAAGACCGCAACGGCGTCTTGGCGAGAGGACATGTGACATTATGCGCATCTATCAGGCTGTTGGCGCACGGGGGCGGCGCGTGATGCCGGCAAGGCGGTTGGGCGGCTTGCTGCTGACGGTGGGTCTCGCGGCCCTGCTGGCGGCGCCGGCGTTGGCCGCGACCCTGATCGATAACGTGCAGGGCTACACCTTCGATCAACTTGGCCGGCTGCAGCGCTTCGAGGCGCTGCTGGTGGATGACGACGGGCGGGTGGCGGCCACCGGCAGCCTCAAGACGATGGGCGATCGTGCAACAACGGCCATCCGCATCGACGGCGGCGGCGCGACGCTGCTGCCGGGACTGATCGACGCCCACGGTCATGTGATGGGCCTGGGTTTCCAGGCGCTGGAGGTCAATCTCGCCGACACCACGTCGCTCGACAACGCGCTGGCCCGCCTCAAGGCCTATGCCGAGGCCCACCCCGACCTGCCATGGATCCGCGGGCGCGGCTGGAACCAGGTGCGGTGGGGGCTGGAGCGCTTTCCCACCGCCGCCGAACTGGATGCGGTGATCGCCGACCGCCCGGTGTGGCTGGAACGGGTGGATGGTCATGCCGGCTGGGCCAACAGCGCCGCGCTGAGCAAGGCGGGGGTCAAGGCCGCCACCGTTGATCCGGCAGGCGGGCGCATCGAGCGCGATGCCGATGGCGCGCCGTCGGGTGTGCTGGTGGATGCGGCGATGGATCTGGTGAACAAGGTGGTGCCGGCGCCGACACCCGAGCAGCGCGCGGCGGCGCTGACGGCGGCACTGGCCGAGCTGGCCTCGGTCGGCCTGACCTCGGTGCATGATGCCGGCATCGATGCCGAAACCTGGGCGCTGTATCGCAAGTTCGGCGACGAGGGGAGGCTGACCGTGCGCATCGGCGCCATGATCGGCGGCATGGGGCGAGACTTTGATGTGCTGGCCAGGAAGGGGCCGGTGGCCTCGCTTTATGACGACCGGCTGTCGCTGCGCGCGGTCAAGCTCTATGCCGATGGCGCGCTGGGGTCGCGCGGCGCGGCGCTGACAGAGCCCTACGCCGACGACCCGCCCAACAAGGGGCTGCTGTTCAACACCGATGCCCGGCTGGCCAACTGGATGTCGCGCGCCATCGGCGCGGGTTTCCAGGTCAATGTCCATGCCATCGGGGACGCCGCCAACGCCCAGGTGATCGACAGCTTCGCCTCGATCCTCAAATACACCGGTAACGGCCTGCGCCATCGCATCGAACATGCCCAGGTGATGACACCGGCGGACATCGAGCGGGCCGCCAACCTTGGGCTGATCTTCTCCATGCAGCCGACCCACGCCACGTCCGACCGGGTGATGGCCGAGGCCCGCCTCGACCCCGAACGGCTGGCCGGCGCCTATGCCTGGCGCACGGTGCTGGCGCACGGCGGCCGGCTGGCGTTTGGCTCCGACTTCCCGGTGGAGCCGGCCAACCCCTTCTTCGGCCTGCATGCCGCCGTCACCCGGCAGGGGCACGACGGCGAACCCGAAGGCGGCTGGATGCCGGCGCAGAAACTTACCGTCGAGGAGGCCCTGCGCGCGTTCACCCTGGATGCGGCCTACGCCGGCTTCCAGGAGGGGCAGGTCGGCAGTCTGGTGCCTGGCAAGTGGGCGGATTTCATTCTGGTCGACCAGGACATTTTCAAGGTGGCGCCGGAGACGTTGTGGCAGACCAAGGTGCTGCAGACCTGGGTCGCCGGGACGCGGGTGTTCATGCGGGAGGGGCAACAGTGACGGGGGAGCGGATGATGCGGGCGGGTCGGTGCAGGACAGGTTGGCGCCGGGCGGCGGGGGCCGCACTGCTGACGCTGGGCGTGGCGGCGACCGGGCCGGCGCAGGCCGGTGGGTTGAGCGCGCGGGAGCAGACGATGGTGCGCACGGTGGAGGCCGGCCGCGAGCGGGCGATCAGTCTGCTGGAACAGCTGGTCAACGTCAACAGCGGCACCATGAACCTCGCCGGCGTGACTCAGGTCGGCGCCATGATGCGCGCCGAGCTGGAACCGCTGGGGTTCACGGTGCGCTGGGTGCCGATGGCCGGGACCGGGCGCGCCGGACACCTGATCGCCACCCGCAAGGGGCGGGCCGACACGAAGCGGCTGCTGCTGATCGGTCATCTTGATACTGTGTTCGAACCGGACAGTCCGTTCCAGACCTTCGTGCGGCGTGGCGACATCGCCGAGGGGCCGGGCGTCAACGACATGAAGGGTGGGCTGGTCATCATGGTCGAGGCGCTGCGGGCGATGCAGGCGGCCGGCACCCTGAAGGACGCCAACATCACCATCGTGCTGACCGGCGACGAGGAGCGGGTAGGCAATCCCCAGGCCGAGGCGCGCGCCGACCTCGTCGCCGCCGCCAAGGCCAGCGACATCGCGCTGGAGTTCGAGGGACTTGCGCGGGAGAACGGCCGGGACATGGGCTCGATCGCCCGGCGCTCCAGCACCACCTGGCGGCTGGTGACCACCGGCAAGTCCGGCCATTCATCGGGCATCTTCAGTGCCACCACGGGAGATGGCGCCATCTACGAGATGGCCCGCATTCTGGCGGCTTTCCGCAGTGAGCTGCCGGAACCCAACCTGACCTTCAACGTCGGCCTGCTGGTGGGCGGCGCGCGCGCCAGCCTGAGCGCCGACGACACCGGCGGCACGGCCGCCGGCAAGCCCAATATCATCCCCGCACAGGCGGAAGCGCGCGGCGACATCCGCACGCTCGACGACGGCCAGACGGCGCGGGTGCAGGCCAGGATGCGGGCGATCGTCGCCCGCCATCTGCCGGGCACCGGCGCCGAGATTGATTTCTACGAAGGCTATCCGGCGATGGCGCCGACCGCCGGCAACCGGGCGCTGCTCGACCGGCTGAACGGGGTCAACCGCGACCTCGGGCTGCCGGAGATGCCGGCGCTCGATCCGCTCAAGCGCGGCGCCGGCGACATCTCGTTCGTCGCGGCCTATGTCGACGGGCTGGTGGGCACCGGTGCTGCCGGCGAGGGGGCGCATGCGCCCGGCGAGACGGTGGAGCTCGCCAGCCTCGACCGGCAGGCCAAGCGGGCGGCGATCCTGATGAGCCGGCTGGCGGCCGAGAAGCGGGCGCGATAGCCGGCCCCGGCCTTTCGGTCAGGCGTTGAGCAGCCGCGCGACATCGCGGGCGAAATAGGTCAGCACGCCATCGGCGCCGGCGCGCTTGAAGGCCAGCAGGCTTTCCAGCATGGCGGCGCGGCCATCGAGCCAGCCGTTGCCGGCGGCGGCCTGGATCATCGCGTACTCGCCCGACACCTGATAGGCGAAGGTCGGCACCCCGAAGGTGGTTTTCACACGCTGGATGATGTCGAGATAGGGCATGCCGGGCTTGACCATCACCGTGTCGGCGCCCTCGGCAAGGTCGATCGCCACTTCCCGCAGTGCCTCGTCACTGTTGGCCGGGTCCATCTGGTAGGTCTTCTTGTCACCCTTGAGCAGCCCGCCCGAGCCCACCGCGTCGCGGAACGGGCCATAGAAGGCCGAGGCGTATTTGGCGGCGTAGGACATGATCTGCACGTTGGTGAAGCCCTCGGCCTCCAGCGCCGTGCGGATGGTGCCGATGCGGCCGTCCATCATGTCGGAGGGGGCGACGATGTCGGCGCCGGCGCGCGCCTGGTTCAGCGCCTGGCCCACCAGCACCTCCACCGTTGCGTCGTTCATCACATAGCGCTCCGGCGACAGCAGGCCGTCGTGGCCGTGGGCGGTGTAGGGGTCGAGCGCGACGTCGGTGAGGATGCCGATGTCGGGCACCGCGTCCTTGATCGCCCGGGTCGCCCGGCACATCAGATTGTCGGGATTGAGCGCCTCGGCGCCGTCGTCGGAGCGGCGCTCGCGCGGCGTGTTGGGGAACAGCGCCAGACAGGGGATGCCAAGGCTGGCCGCTTCGCGGGCCGCCTCGACGCACAGGTCGACCGACAGCCGCTCGACGCCCGGCATTGATCCCACCGCCTCGCGGGCCTGGTCGCCCTCGATGATGAACAGCGGCCAGATCAGGTCGGCCGGGGTCAGCAGGTGCTCGGCGACCATGGCGCGCGACCAGGGGGTGGCGCGCACCCGGCGCGGGCGGGCAAGCGGGAAGGGGGCAAGCGGGAAGCTGGTGGGCACGGGGCCGGATCCTTGATTGAGGTTGAGGTCGCGGCAGGACCTGCTAGACACCGCCCATCTACAACCAAGCGGGCGTCGGGTCCACGTGTCGCGCAGTCGCAAGCCCCTGTTGGTGTTCGATTCCGGTGTCGGCGGCCTGTCGGTGCTGGCGGAAATCCGCGCACTGCTGCCGACCGCGCCGATCGTCTATTGCGCCGACAACGCCGGCTTTCCCTATGGCGCCAAATCGGAAGCCGAGCTGGCGGCCCGGGTGCCGGCGCTGCTCGGCCGGCTGGTGGAACGCTACGACCCGCTGCTGGTGGTGATTGCCTGCAACACCGCCAGCACCATCGCGCTCGGCCATGTGCGGGCCGCACTCGATCTGCCGGTGGTCGGCACGGTGCCGGCGATCAAGCCGGCGGCCCTGGCCAGCAAGACGCGGGTGATCGGCGTGCTCGGCACCCCGGCGACGGTGCGGCAGGCCTATGTCGACAATCTGGTCGCCGAGTTCGCCGCCGACTGCACCGTGCTGCGCCATGGCTCGGTGGAACTGGTGGTGCTGGCCGAACAGAAGCTGCGCGGCCAGCCAACCGCGCCCGAGGCCTACCGGGCGGTGCTCGATGGCCTGTTCGGCCAGCCCGGCGGCGACCGGCTGGATACGGTGGTGCTGGCCTGCACCCATTTCCCGCTGGTGCGCGAGGAACTGACGGCGGTCGCACCCCACCCGGTGCAGTGGATCGACAGCGGCGCCGGCATCGCCCGCCGCGCGGCTCATCTGAGCGCCGGCCATGTCTGGCAGGATGCGCCGCAAGGGCTGGCGGTGTTCACCCGCCACGACGACAGCCTGGTGGCGCTGCGCCCTGCATTGCTGCACTACGGATTGGCGCAGATGGAGATTTTGTAGCGCCACCGCCTGCACCATAAGGCAGGGCGCGCGATAACAGGAACAGGCATCCGGGGGAGGAACGAGCCACGTGGTCTTGAACAAGCAGGAAATGATCGAGCGCCTGAACCGGCGGCTGCCGCCCACCGGCGCGCTGCTGGGCATGCAGGTGCTCGACCTCGATCAGGATGAAGGCACCATCCGCATCAGCTACGAGGCGAAGGCCGAGTTCTGCAACCCGATGGGCAATGTCCAGGGCGGTTTCGTCGCCGCCATGCTCGACGATGCCGCCGCGCTGGCGGTCATCGTCAAGTCACGCGCCCGCATCAGCATTCCGACGCTGGAGTTCAAGGTGAGCTTTCTGGCGCCGGCGCGCATGGGCGTGCTGTTCGCCGAGGGGTGCTGCCTGCGGCTGGGGCGTACCATCGCCTTCATGGAATCCACCCTGCTGGATGCCGGCGGCAAGAAGCTGGCGGTGATGACCGCCACCGGCATGCCGGTCGCCGCACCGGAAAACCCGACATTTGTAACACGTGAACAGTGAAGCGAGAGCCATGACCGACGACGTTCTGTTTGAAATCCGGGGCCGCGCCGGCCTCATCACGCTGAACCGCCCGCAGGCGCTCAATGCGCTCAACCACGCCATGTGTGTCGCCATCTATGACCAGATGAAGGCATGGATCGACGAACCGGCGGTGGAGCGGGTGGTGATCCGCGGCGCCGGCGACCGCGCCTTCTGCGCCGGTGGCGACATCATCGGCCTGCACAACGCCGGCAAGAGCGACTCTCCGGGCTGGGAGGGCTTCTTCTTCGACGAATACCGCCTCAACCACCTGACCAGTGTCTACCCCAAGCCCTATGTGGCGCTGATCGACGGCATCACCATGGGTGGTGGCGTCGGCCTGTCGGTGCACGGCCCCTACCGCGTCGCCACCGAAAAGACGCTGTTCGCCATGCCGGAGACCGGCATCGGCCTGATCCCCGACGTCGGCGGGACCCACCTGCTGGGGCACATGCCGGGCGAACTCGGCGTCTATCTCGGCCTGACCGGCGACCGGCTGAAGACCGCCGACTGCCTGTTCGCCGGCGTCGCCACCCATGTGGTGGGCGCGAGCGACATCGAGGCGCTGGTGACCGCGCTGGCCGATGAGGCCTGCAGTGTTGACGACATCCTGGCCCGCTTCGCGGCTGATCCGGGCGAGGCGCCGCTCAAGGCCCGGCTCGCTGACATCGACCGCGCGTTCGCCGGCGCGACCGTCGAGGCCATTCTGGGTGAGCTGTCGATGGGCGACGACTGGGCGGTGGCCTGCCGCGACAAGCTGCTGGGCTTCTCGCCGATCTCGATGAAGCTGACGCTCAAGGCGGTACGCGCCGCCCGCGGGCTCGACCTGGCGGCCTGTCTGGTCCAGGAATACCGTATCGTTGGCCACATCAAGCACGGTCATGACTTCTTCGAGGGCGTGCGGGCACTGCTGATCGACAAGGACAAGTCGCCCAAGTGGAAACCGGCGGCGCTGGCCGACATCAGTGCGGAGACGGTCGATGGCCACTTCGCGCCGCTGCCGGGTGGTGAACTGACCTTCGAGTTCTGATCCCCGCCTGCGTCATCGGGGCGGCCAGTAATAGAGAAAGTCATTTGCAGTCAGGGAAAATTTCACCTTTGGTTGCGACATTTCGGCTATTGCGGGCCGCCCCGACGAGTCTTAGGGTCGCGCCAGTGAGAAACGGCCCAGGGAAGAGCGGCCCATGAACTACGAACGCGTTTTCCAGGAAGCGATCGATCGCCTGCATCAGGAAGGTCGCTACCGGGTGTTCATCGACGTGCTGCGTAACCGCGGGGCCTTTCCCAACGCCCGCTGCTTCGCCGGCCACAACGGCCAGCGGCCCATCGTCATGTGGTGCTCCAACGACTATCTCGGCATGGGCCAGCACCCCAAGGTGATCGAGGCCATGGAAAAGGCGCTGCACGATGTCGGCGCTGGCTCCGGCGGTACCCGGAACATCTCCGGCAATACCCACTATCACCTTGATCTGGAAAACGAACTTGCCGATCTGCACGGCAAGGAAGCGGCACTCACCTTCACCTCGGGCTATGTCTCCAACGAGGCGACGCTGTCGACGCTGGCCAAGATCCTGCCGGGCTGCGTGATCTTCTCCGACGAGCTGAACCACGCCTCGATGATCGCCGGCATCCGCAATTCCGGCGCCGAGCGCCATGTGTTCCGCCACAATGATCTGGTGCATCTGGAAGAGCTGCTGGCGGCGACGCCGGCGGACAAGCCCAAGCTGATCGCATTCGAGTCCGTCTATTCGATGGATGGCGACATCGCGCCGATCAAGGAAATCTGCGATCTGGCCGACAAGTACAACGCCATCACCTACCTCGACGAGGTCCATGCGGTGGGCATGTACGGCAACCGCGGCGGCGGCGTCGCCGACCGTGAGGGCCTGATGGACCGCCTGACGGTGATCGAGGGCACGCTGGGCAAGGCGTTCGGCGTGATGGGCGGCTATATCACCGCCTCGCGCACCATCGTTGACGTCGTGCGCTCCTACGCGCCCGGTTTCATCTTCTCCACCTCGCTGTCGCCGGTGCTGGTCGCCGGTGCGCTGGCGAGCGTGCGTCACCTGAAGGAGAGCCAGGTCGAGCGGCAGATGCATCAGGAGCGCGCGGCGCGACTGAAGCAGATGCTCGGCGAGGCCGGCCTGCCGGTGATGCCGTCGGTCAGCCACATCGTGCCGGTCAAGGTCGGCGATCCGGTGCGCTGCAAGAAGATCTCCGACATCCTGCTGGTCGAGTATGGCATCTACGTCCAGCCGATCAATTACCCCACCGTGCCGCGCGGCACCGAGCGCCTGCGCTTCACGCCGTCGCCCAATCACTCGGACGAGATGATGGCGGCCCTGCGCGACGCGCTGCTGGAAATCTGGGATCGTTTGGACCTGCGTCTCGCGGCCTGAGATGCCGACGGACGACGATCAGGGATATTTCATCGAATTCACGCCGATCGGCAACGCCGTCAAGGTGTCGGCCGTTGATCCGCTGACCGGACTGGAAGTTTCCATCGTCGGTCCGGCGACCGCGGCGCATGGGGAACTGGCGCGGCTTGCCGCCCGCAAGCTCGACAGGGCGCTGGGGCGAGGCGCGCCGGACCACACGGATGTGTCTGGCGGCGATGCGTCATCTAAAGGGCCTGCCGGTCGACGGGGTGGTATCATCGTCTGAGCCGGCGGGCCGTGGGGTCTGCACTCTCCGCACTCGGGCGCCATCAGGCTATGGCGGCGGCGCCCCCCCTGTGCTAGGAGCGCGCCGCATAACGAGTCACGAGCCGCGGAGTCGCGCGTTACCATGTCTGACACCCCTCGCATTGTCGCCATCGGTTCCGATCATGCCGGCGTCACGTTGAAAAACCTGCTGATCGATGACCTGAAGGCGGCCGGGTTTGAGGTGCTGGATTGCGGTACCAACGGTACGGAGTCGGTCGATTATCCGGATTTCGGCTATGCGGTGACCGAAGCCGTGGCATCCGGTCGCGTCTGGCGCGGCGTGGTGGTCTGCGGTTCCGGTATTGGCATCTCCATCGCCGCGAACCGCAACCCGGCCATCCGGGCAGCCCTGTGCACCTCCGGGTTGATGGCGCGCCTGGCCCGCCAGCACAATGACGCCAATGTGCTGGCGCTGGGCGAACGGCTGATCGGCGCCGACGTTGCCCGTGACTGCCTCAAGGAATTTCTGGCGACCGCCTTCGAAGGCGGGCGCCATCAACGGCGGATCGACAAGCTGTCGAACCCGCCGGCGTAAGCAGGAGAAGCTTCACATGACCCAAGCTGCCGCCCAGTCCGCCGACATCCGCAGCGCGGATTTCTTCACCGCCGGTCTTGAGGCCGCCGACCCGGCGCTGGCCGAGGCCATTCACGGCGAGCTGGTTCGCCAGCAGGAGCAGATCGAGCTGATCGCCTCGGAAAATATCGTCTCCAGGGCGGTGCTGGAAGCGCAGGGCTCGGTGCTGACCAACAAGTACGCCGAGGGCTATCCGTCGAAGCGCTACTATCAGGGCTGCCACCACGTCGACATCGCCGAGCAGCTGGCGATCGACCGGGCCAAGCAGCTGTTCGGCGCCGAGTTCGTCAACGTCCAGCCGCACTCCGGCGCCCAAGCCAACGGCGCGGTGATGCTGGCGCTGCTGCAGCCGGGTGACACCATCATGGGCCTGTCGCTGGCGGCCGGCGGTCACCTGACGCACGGCGCGCCGCCGGCGCTGTCGGGCAAGTGGTTCAAGGCGGTGCAGTATGGCGTACACCCGGAAACCCACCAGATCGATTTCGACGAGGTCGAGCGGCTGGCGAACGAGAGCAAGCCGAAGCTGATCATCGCCGGCGGTTCGGCCTATCCGCGCACGCTGGATTTCGCCAAGTTCCGCGCCATTGCCGACTCGGTGGGCGCCTATCTGATGGTCGACATGGCCCACTTCGCCGGTCTGGTGGCCGGTGGCGTGCATCCCAACCCGATGCCCCATGCCCATATCGTCACCACCACCACGCACAAGACGCTGCGTGGCCCGCGTGGCGGCATGATCCTCTCCAACGACGTCGATCTCGGCAAGAAGATCAACTCGGCGGTGTTCCCAGGCCTGCAGGGCGGCCCGCTGATGCATGTCATCGCCGCCAAGGCGGTGGCGTTCGGCGAGGCGCTGCGGCCCGAATTCAAGGCCTACGCCGCCCAGGTGGTGAAGAACGCCCAGGCGCTGGCGGCCAAGCTGAAGCAGCGCGGCTGCGACATCGTCGCCGGGGGCACCGATACCCATCTGGCGCTGATCGACCTGCGGCCCAAGGGCCTGACCGGCAAGGACGCGGACGAGGCGCTGGAGCGGGCCGGCATCACCTGCAACAAGAACGGCGTGCCGTTCGATCCGCTGCCGCCGACCAAGACCTCGGGCATCCGCGTCGGCTCCCCGGCCGGCACCACCCGTGGTTTCGGCGTCGCCGAGTTCGAGGCGATCGGCGACATGATCGCCGACGTGCTCGACGGCCTGGTCCAGAGCGGGCCGGAAGGCGCGCCGCTGGTGGAGGCGGCGGTACGCGAGCGCGTGCGCGCGCTGTGCCAGCGTTTCCCGATTTATCAGGATTGATCTTGACGAATGGGGGCCTCAGGCCCCCATATCTTGTATCCATCGTTCAGGGGGAAGGCCGGGGCGCTCATGCGTTGTCCGTTTTGCAGTCACGAAGACACCCAGGTGAAGGACAGCCGGCCGACCGAGGACAGCTCGGCGATCCGGCGGCGGCGGCAGTGCCCGGCGTGCGGCGCGCGGTTCACCACCTTCGAGCGCGTGCAGCTGCGCGAACTCATCGTCGTCAAGAAGTCAGGCAAGCGCGAGCTGTTCGATCGCGACAAGCTGGAACGTTCGGTGCGCATCAGTCTGCGCAAGCGGCCGGTGGAGCCTGAGCGCATCGAGCGCCTGGTCAACGGCCTGGTGCGCCGGCTGGAATCCATGGGCGAGAACGAAATTCCCGCCAATGTGATCGGCGAGATGGTCATGGAAGGCCTGGAGACGCTCGACCCGGTGGCCTATGTCCGGTTCGCGTCCGTTTATAAAAACTTTCGTGAAGCCAAAGACTTCGAGACGTTTGTTGGGCAGTTGGGTGAAAAAATCACCGACCGCCGTCGTCTCGACGTCTGGGGTGAGCGCGACTGACGACCACGGTCGCCGCGCGCCCTGAGGTCACAGCCTGAGGTCAAGGACGGCGCATTGATGTCCCAGGCCCCAACCACATCCGTCCGCGAGGCCGATCGGCGCTGGATGAGCGCGGCGCTGGCGCTGGCCGAGCGCGGCGTCGGCCGCACACAGCCCAATCCGTCGGTCGGCTGCCTGATCGTCTCCGAGGGCGTTGTCGTCGGCCGTGGCTGGACCCAGCCGGGCGGGCGACCGCACGCCGAGGCGATGGCGCTGGCGGAGGCCGGCGACCGGGCCCGGGGCGCTACCGCCTATGTCACGCTGGAGCCGTGCGCCCATGTCAGCCCGCGTGGGCCCGCCTGCACCGATCTGCTGATCGCCGCGGGGCTGGCCCGGGTGGTCATCGCCGCGCACGACCCCGATCCGCGCACCGACGGTGACGGTATCCGCCGCCTCACGGTAGCCGGTATCGCCGTCACCGTCGGCGTCGGCGAGGCGGCGGCCATCGATCAGCAGGCGGGCTTCCGCTGCCGGCTGCGCCTCGGCCGGCCGCAAGTGACGTTGAAACTGGCGACCTCGCTCGATGGCAGGATTGCGCTGGCCTCGGGCGAGAGCCGCTGGATCACCGGCGCCCAGGCCCGGGCTCATGCCCACCTGGAGCGCGCCCATCATGACGTCATCCTGATCGGCCGCGGTACGCTGGAGGCCGACGATCCGGCGCTGGACGTGCGTCTGCCGGGGCTGGAGAATCGCGCGCCGCGCCCTTTGGTCGCCAGTACGACACTGGCCGCCATCCCGCCGGCGTTGCGGCTGAGCGGGCGCGCCACCGTCGCGCCGGAAGCCGATCCTGCTGCCCTGCTGGCCCGTCTGGGCGGTGAAGGGGTGCTGCGGGTGCTGGTCGAAGGGGGGGCGGGGCTTGCCACCAGCCTGCTGAAGGCCGATCTGGTGGATCGCCTGCTGTGGTACACCGCGCCCGTCCTGCTGGGGCGGGGCCGTGATGCGGTGGGCGATCTTGGTCTTGCCCGGCTGGCCGACGCCCACGGTCGCTGGCGCCGGATCGAGGACAGTGTTTTAGGCGTCGACCGGCTGGCGGTCTTCGCCCGTATCCGCTAACAGGACGCCCATGTTCACAGGAATCATCACCGACGTCGGCGCCGTGCGCGCCATCGAGCATCGCGGCGACACCCGCATGGTCATCGCCACCGCCTACGATCTGTCGCGGGTGGAGATTGGCGCGTCCATCGCCTGTTCCGGCGCCTGCCTGACCGTGGTCGACAAGGGCGACGACTGGTTCGCCGTCGATGTGTCCGCCGAGACGCTGACCAAGACCAATCTGAGCGATTGGCAGGTGGGCAGTGCCGTCAATCTGGAGCGGGCGCTGAAGATCGGCGACGAGCTGGGCGGCCACATCGTCACCGGCCATGTCGATGCCGTCGGCACCATCGCCGACATCACCCCCGAGGGCGACTCCCGGCGCTTCAGCTTCGCCGCGCCGCGCGCGCTGGCCGGCTTCATCGCGCCGAAGGGCTCGATCACCATCAACGGCACCTCGCTCACCGTCAACGCTGTCACCGACAGCGCCGAGGCGGTGACCTTCGGGGTCAACATCATTCCCCACACCCAGCAGTGCACCACGTTCGGGACAGCCAAGGTCGGCGATCGGGTCAATCTGGAAATTGACGTGCTGGCGCGCTACGTCGCCCGGCTCAAGGAGGTCGCCGCATGACGCAAACCGCTCCATCCGTCTATTCCTCGGCGTTGTCCTCGATCGAGGAGATCATCGAGGATGCCCGCAACGGCCGGATGTTCATCCTGGTCGACGACGAGGACCGCGAGAACGAGGGCGACCTGGTCATCCCGGCGCAGATGGCGACACCGGAAGCGATCAACTTCATGGCCAAATACGGCCGTGGCCTGATCTGCCTGACGCTGACCGTCGACCGGGTGAAGCAGCTCGAACTGCCGCTGATGAGCCAGGACAACGGCACCCGCCACCAGACCGCCTTCACCGTCTCCATCGAGGCCAAAGAGGGCGTGACCACCGGGATTTCGGCGGCCGACCGTGCCCGCACCGTGGCCGTCGCCATCGACGCCACCAAGGGCAAGGAGCATATCGTCACCCCCGGCCACGTGTTCCCGCTGATGGCGCGCGAGGGTGGTGTGCTGGTGCGCGCCGGCCACACCGAGGCGGCGGTCGACATCGCCCGTCTGGCCGGCCTCATCCCCGCCGGCGTGATCTGCGAGATCATGAACGACGATGGCACCATGGCCCGGATGCCGGACCTGGTGGGCTTCGCCCAGCTTCATGGCCTGAAGGTCGGCACCATCGCCGATCTGATCGCCTACCGCCGGCGGCACGACAATCTGGTGCAGTGCGTGGCGGAACACCGGATGACCAGCGTTATTGGCGGTGACTGGACGGTCAAGGCCTACGCCAACATGGCCGAATATGCCGAGCACCTGGTGCTCATCAAGGGCGACATCGATGCCTCGAAGCCGGTGCTGGTGCGTGTGCACGCCATGTCGATCTTCGACGACATCCTGGGCGAGGTTGGTCCGCGCGCCGGCCAGCTGCAGGCCGCGATGAAGGCGATCGCCGATGAAGGCGCCGGCGTTGTCGTCGTGATCCGCGACGCCCGTCCCGACCGGCTGTCGGAAACCATGAAGGTCCGCGCCGGCGAGACCGCCAGTGACGGCCACATCCGCGACTATGGTATCGGCGCCCAGATCCTGCTCGACCTGGGTGTCAAGGACATGGTGCTGCTGACCAACTCGCCCCGCCATACGCTCGTCGGCCTTGAAGGCTACGGGCTCAACATTGTCGACGAGCGGAAAATCCCGCCGTTCCCCGCCATCTGAAAGCCGCGCCCATGACCAAATCCCCCCATCTTCTCATTGTCGAGGCCCGGTTCTACGAGGATCTGGCGGATGAGCTCGTCGCCGGCGCCGAAGCGGCCGTGTTGGCCGCCGGCGGCACCTGCGAGCGCATTTCCGTGCCCGGTGCGTTCGAGATTCCCGGCGCCATCGCCATGGCGGCGCGCTCGGGCCGGTTTGACGGCTATATCGCGCTGGGCGTCGTCGTGCGCGGCGAGACCACGCATTATGATTATGTCTGTGGCGAGAGTGCCCGCGGCCTGATGGACCTGGCGACCCGCGAACGGCTGGCTATCGGTTATGGCATCCTCACCACCGAGAACTTCCGCCAGGCGTGGGAGCGCGCGCGCATCGGTCTTGGCAACAAGGGCAAGGCGGCCGCCGAGGCGGCGCTGGCGATGATCGACCTGCGCACCCGCTTCAATGCTGCCAGCTGATCCTATCATGACCTCTGCTCCCTCCAAACCAGGCCCCAAATCCGGCTCGTCGCGCTCGGCCGCGCGACTGGCCGCCGTGCAGGCGCTCTACCAGATCGAAATGGGCAAGGAGACCGCGCCCAAGGTGCTCAAGGAGTTCCACGACCACCGGCTGGGCGGCGAGATCGAGGGCGATGTCTACGTCACCGCCGATCGGGCGCTGCTCGATGATCTGGTCAGCGGCGTCATGGCCCGGCGCGAGGAGATCGACCGGCTGATCGGTGATCATCTGGCCGAGGGCTGGGCGCTCGACCGGCTGGACCGGCCGATGCGGCAGTTGCTGCGCGCCGGTCTTTACGAACTGCTGGCCCGGCCCGACGTGCCGACCGCGGTGGTCATCAGCGAATATGTCGATGTCGCCCACGCCTTCTACGAGGCGCGCGAGGCGGCCTTCGTCAACGGCCTGCTGGACCGCGTCGCCCGTTCCATCGGCCGGATCGCGCCTGCCGCATCATGAAGGAGCGGGCGCTGATCGGCCGCTTGCTGGCGCCGATCGCCCGTTCCACCGCCGCGCGCGGCCTGCTGGACGACGCGGCCGTGTGGCAGCCTCCGGCCGGCCAGGCGCTGGTGCTGACCAAGGACATGATGGCCGCCGGCGTCCATTTCCTGCCCGACGATCCGCCCGCCGCCATCGCCGCCAAGCTGCTGCGGGTGAACCTCTCCGATCTCGCCGCCAAGGGGGCGGTGCCGCAGGGCGTGCTGCTGGGGCTGGGGCTGCCGGATGCAACGCCGGATGCCTGGATCGAGGCGTTCGTCGCCGGCCTGGGCGCCGATCTCGACCACTTCGGGGTCGCGTTGTGGGGCGGTGATACTATCGGCGGCGTCGACCGGGTGACCCTGAGCCTGACCGCCATCGGCCAGGTGCCATCCGGCGGCGCGCTGGGCCGGATGGATGCGCGTGCCGGCGACACCCTCTACGTCACGGGCAGCATCGGCGACGGGCTGCTGGGGCTCCACGCGCTGACCGGCGAGGCATCGGTCGAACTGCTGTCACCGGACGAGCGGGCCGCCTGCATCGCGCGCTATCGTTGCCCGGAGCCTCGGGTTGGCCTGGGTCCGGCGCTGGTGGGGCTGGCGCACGCCTGTGCCGATGTGTCCGACGGCCTGCTGGCGGATGCCGGCAACATCGCCGAGGCCAGCGGCCTCAAGCTGGTCATTGATCTCGCGGCGGTGCCGCGCTCGCCGGCGGGTGTCCGCTGGAGCGGCGCCGATGTCGCCCGCCGGCTGGCGCTGGCGACCGCCGGTGACGACTACGAACTGGTGTTCACGGCGCCCGCATCGGCGCACGCGGCGGTGTTGGCGGTTTGTCAACGCTTTGGCGTCAGAGTCAGCGCCATTGGCCGGGTCGAGGGCGGCACGGGCGTGGTGGTCCTTGATGACAGAGGGCGCCCCCTGACGGTTGACCGAGCCGGCTATCAGCATGGATGAGCGCGGAGCAGGGTGATCATGGCGCAGGCCAAACCCAAGGAAGACGCGGCTGCGAATGCGCCGGCGAAGCCCAAGAAGCCGTTGGCGCTGATGATCGTGCTGCTGCTGCTGGGCTTGATCCTGGGCGGCGGCGGCGCGGCCAGCTACTTTCTGTTCCTGGCGCCCAAGGGCGAGCATGACGCCGAGGCCGAGGCCGCCAAGGAAAAGGCCGCGCTGGATGCCATTCCGCCCGAGTTCATTGAAATCAAGCGGATGACCGTGCCGATGCTGGACTCTACCGGCCGGTTGACCGGATATATGGGCGTCGATCTCAATTTCCAGGTGGCGGGCGGCCCGGATGCCGAGTTCGCCAAGGCCCGCCTGCCGATGATCCGTCACGCCATCAACGAGGCACTGTCGCAGACCGCCGTCACCGTCGAGGGCAAGCCGCGGGTGCTGGACTATGCCCGCGCCGAGAAGCTGTTGACCGACAGCGCTAACCGGGCGCTGGGCAGAGAGGTGGTGATTTCAACTCAGATCGTCTCCGCGCTGCCGTTGTAGCCGCTCGCCGGAACGTGCAATCGCGGCGATTGCCAGAGGGGCGTCTGTTCACCACCCGTTAACGCCGCTTGCCAGTTCGCCCCGCTTTTGCCACGATCCGCCCCAGAGCCCGGGGCGGCGCGATGTCGCGCCGGATACCGGGCCAGCCCGCACAGGGAAACGACGCTTAACGCCGGACGTATCGCGTAGGGGTGCGCCGGCATCACAAGGGGGATCGTTCGTGGACATTTTAATTGCGTCAATCATATGTGGCGTCATTGCGTTGCTGTACGGCATCGTGACGGCGCGTTCGGTGCTGAGCGCACCGGCCGGTAACGACAGGATGCAGCAGATCGCCGCCGCCATCCAGGAAGGCGCCGGCGCCTATCTCGGCCGTCAGTACACCACCATCGCCATCGTCGGTGTGGTCGTCGCCATTGTCATCTTCGTCGCGCTCGGCACATTTCCGGCCGTCGGCTTCGTTGTCGGTGCCCTGTGCTCGGGTGCAGCCGGCTACATTGGCATGAACGTTTCCGTGCGAGCCAACGTGCGCACGGCGGAAGCCTCGCGCCATGGTCTGCAGCAGGGACTGACGCTGTCGTTCCGCTCCGGCGCCGTCACCGGCATGCTGGTGGCCGGCCTCGCGCTGCTGGCGATCGCGGTTTACTATTATGCGCTGACGCAGGTGCTGGGCTTCGCCAGCGGCGACCGCGTCGTGATTGACGCACTGGTGGCGCTGGGCTTCGGTGCCTCGCTGATCTCCATCTTCGCCCGTCTGGGCGGCGGCATCTTCACCAAGGCCGCCGACGTCGGTGCCGACCTTGTCGGCAAGGTCGAGGCCGGCATTCCCGAGGATGATCCCCGCAACCCGGCGGTGATCGCGGACAACGTGGGCGACAATGTCGGTGACTGCGCCGGCATGGCGGCCGACCTGTTCGAGACTTATGTCGTCACCGTCGGCGCCACCATGGTGCTCTCGGCGCTGCTGTTTGGCGCCGGCCAGGATCCGGCGGTCCTCGCCAAGCTGATGGGCCTGCCGCTGATCATCGGCGGCGTGTGCATCATCACCTCGATCATCGGCACCTACTTTGTCCGCCTCGGCGGTTCGCAGAATATCATGGGCGCCCTCTACAAGGGCTTCTGGACCACGGCGGTGCTATCGATTGGCGCCATCTATGGCGTCATTGACTATGCCTTCGGCATGTCGACCAGTGTCACCGCCGGCGACATCACCTTCACCGGGCAGGACCTGTTTATCTGTGCCGTCGCCGGTCTGGTGGTCACCGCACTGATCGTCTGGATCACCGAATACTACACCGGCACCGGCTACCGTCCGGTGAAGTCGATCGCCCAGGCCTCCGTCACCGGTCATGGCACCAACGTCATCCAGGGCCTGGCCATCAGCCTTGAGTCGACCGCGCTGCCGACACTGGTGATCTGCGCCGGCATGATCGTCACCTACATGATCGCGGGCCTCATCGGCATTGCCTTCGCGGCAACCGCCATGCTGGCGCTGGCGGGCATGGTGGTGGCGCTCGACGCCTATGGTCCGGTGACCGACAACGCCGGTGGTATCGCCGAGATGGCGGGCCTCGACAAGGACGTGCGCAAGAACACCGACGCGCTCGACGCTGTCGGCAACACCACCAAGGCCGTGACCAAAGGCTACGCCATCGGCTCCGCCGGTCTTGCGGCACTGGTGCTGTTCGGTGCCTACACCACCGACCTCAAGACCTACTTCACCGATCTGACGGTCGATTTCTCGCTGTCAAATCCATATGTGATGGTCGGTCTGCTGCTGGGTGCGCTTCTGCCCTATCTGTTCGGCGCCATGGGTATGACCGCCGTCGGCCGGGCGGCCGGCGCGGTGGTGCAGGAAGTGCGCGACCAGTTCCGCGGCAACCCCGGCATCATGGAAGGGACCTCCAAGCCCGACTATGCCCGCACCGTCGATCTCGTCACCAAGGCGGCGATCAAGGAGATGATCATCCCCAGCCTGCTGCCGGTGCTGGCGCCGATCGTGGTCTATTACGTGATCTCGGCCATCGCCGGTCAGGCCCAGGGCTTCGCGGCACTCGGCGCGCTGCTGCTGGGGGTCATCGTCGGCGGTCTGTTCGTCGCCATCTCGATGACCTCGGGTGGTGGCGCCTGGGATAACGCCAAGAAGTACATCGAGGACGGCCACCATGGCGGCAAAGGCTCCGACGCCCACAAGGCGGCGGTGACCGGCGATACCGTTGGCGACCCGTACAAGGACACCGCGGGTCCAGCGGTCAACCCGATGATCAAGATCACCAACATCGTGGCGCTTCTGCTGCTGGCGGCTCTCGCCCACGGCTGAGCCGACCCGTCACGTTGCCGGACTGCGCGGCCCCGGTGGCAATGCCACCGGGGCTTTTTCTGTTCGCGCTGTCGCTGGCATCCAGCCGTCACCGGGCCATCAAGGGCAAGGGTGCGCCCAAACGAAAACCCCGGCGGTTGCCCGCCGGGGCTGTTCTGATGGTCTTGGGGAAATGGGCCGGTCAGCCGCGCCGCCAGACCAGGTCCTCGTAGTCCTTCATGATCTGCTGGGTCAGGCTGCCGACCTCGAAGTTCCACGGGCCGATCTCCGACAGCGGCGTCACTTCCGCCGCGGTGCCGGTCAGGAAGGCCTGCTGGAAGCCTTCCAGCTCCTCCGGCCAGATCGGCCGTTCGATGACCTCGATGCCGCGCTGCTTGGCCAGCCCGATGACGGTGCGCCGGGTGATCCCGTCGAGGAAGCAGTCCGGCGTCGGCGTGTGGATGACGCCATCCTTGACGAAGAAGATGTTGGCGCCGGTGGCTTCCGCCACCTGGCCGCGCCAGTCGAACATCAGGGCATCGTTATAGCCCTGGGCGTCCGCCTCGTGCTTCGAGATGGTGCAGATCATGTACAGGCCCGCCGCCTTCGACTTGGTGGGGGCGGTGTAGGGGGCCGGCCGGCGATACCTGGCGATGCACAGGCGCAGGCCCTTCAGCTTCGCTTCCGGCGAGAAATAGCTCGGCCATTCCCAGGCGGCGATGGCGAGGTGGATCTTCGACTTCTGGGCGGCGACGCCCATCTGCTCGGACCCGCGCCAGGCGACCGGCCGCATGTAGGCACTGGTCAGGTTGTTGGCCTTGAGCACCTGATAGCAGGCCTCGTTGATCTGCTCGACGGTCCAGGGCACCTCGAAGCCGAGGATGCGGCCCGACTCGATCAGCCGCTGGCTGTGTTCGTCGAGCTTGAAAATCTCGCCGTCATAGGCCCGCTGGCCTTCGAACACCGAGGAGGCGTAGTGCAGGGCGTGCGTCAAGATGTGGACATTGGCATCGCGATGCGGCACCAACTGTCCGTCAAACCAGATGAATCCATCGCGATCATGAAAGGGACGCTCGGTCATGGCACTTCTCTCGGCGGTTTGTTGCTAATAATGTTGCTAATCTCAGGCTTGGTCCGGTAACATTCTGAGCGATATAAGTCAACATGGCTGACGCAAATTCAGTTGCCTCACCGCTGTTTCTCCGCGAAGCCGAACTTCGCCGCGGGGTGGAACTGCTATACTTCGCTTACCGCGATTTCACCAAGGGGCCAGACAAGCTGCTGGAGCAGTATGGCTTCGGCCGGGCCCATCATCGTGCGCTCTATTTCATCGCCCGCCGGCCGGGCCTGACCGTCTCCGACCTGCTCAAGCTGCTGTCGATCACCAAGCAGAGCCTGAGCCGGGTGCTCAACGACCTCCAGGCCAAGGGATATGTCACCAGCGAGGTCGGCCGCGAGGACAAGCGCCAGCGATTGCTCTCCGTCACCGAGGCCGGCGCCGCGCTGGAGCGCGAGGTTTTCGAGATCCAGCGCGAGCGTATGATTCAGGCCTACGGTCAGGCCGGCCAGCAGGCGGTAACCGGCTTCTGGGCGGTGCTGCTGGGGCTGATCGATCAGGATCAGCAGGCGGCGCTTGATCAGTTCATCCGCGAGAACACCAGCGGACGTTGACGCCCGTGCGCATGGCCAAAGCCGTTTCCACAAGCCCCCTCGAGTCGCGAGCGTCATGAAAGGTGCAATCCTCGCGCCGTCGTTGTAGCGTCGCTGCCAGTCGAGGGGCAGAGGGGGAACACGGCGTGGGCAAGCCGTTCAATGCGGTGCAGGCCGCTATTCTGAAGGCGTTGGCGGAAGCCTTTTTTCACGACACCGAGATGCGCATCAGCGCCGACCAGGTGGTCGAGAACATCCAGTCCCAGTTCAGCAAGATGGTCGGCGGCAAGCCCGCCGAGGTCGGCTGGTCGCTGCTGCTGATGGGCGTGCTGCTGGGCGGGCCGTGGTTCCTGGCGGCCTCGCCCGAGCGCCGCGCCCGCCGCATCGATGCCTGCCTGCGCCGCGCCAAGCTGAATTTCATGCAGGACCTCGCCCGCCTGCGCGCGGTGATCTACGCCGGCTATTACGGCCACTGGCAGGGCCACAGCGAGGCTGACAACCGGGACAACCCGGTGCTGCGGGAGATCGATTTCACCCTGCCGGCGGATCGTCCGGCGCGCCCGGCCGGCACGCCGCAGCTGGCACCGCTGCCCGACAGCGATCTGCCGGACGCCGCCTTTGTCGCGCCCGGCGATTTCCCGGCCGAGGCCGAGATCATCGTCGTCGGCTCCGGCGCCGGTGGCGCGGTGGCGGCCGCCGCGCTGGCGGCCAAGGGGCACGAGGTGCTGGTGGTCGAGGCCGGCCCGCATGTGAAGACGGCGGGCTTCACCTTCCAGGAAGCCGACATGACCGCCCGGCTGTTCATCGATGGCGCGTTGCAGGACAGCCGCGACCATGACGTGGTGATCTTCCAGGGCCGGCTGGTCGGCGGCTCGACCATGCTGAACAACGGCATCTGCCTGCCGCTGGCGGCCCCCGGCCTCACCCACCCCGACGCACCGGATGTGCTGGGGACCTGGCGGGCGCTGGGTGCGCCGGTGGAGCGCGCCCGGCTGGAACAGGCCTATGCCGCGGTCAAGGAGCGGCTGGCGGTGAGCGTGGTGCCGCCGCGTGCCGGGCGGCACAATGGCCCGCATCTGCTGGAGGGCTGGAGCAAGCACGCCGCCGCCAGCGCTGACCCGCGTGACCGGGCATCCCCCGCTTTGTGGTTCACCAAGAACTACGGGCCGCATGTCGGGGATACCGGCTGCTCATACTGCGGCTATTGCAACACCGGCTGCGCCTACGGCCGCAAGCGCGCCATGCCGCAGACCTTTCTCAAGGATCTGGCGGTGGCCGGCGGACGCATCCTCGCCGATACCGCCGTACAGCATATCGAGTGGGACCGAGAGTACGACACTGGCGCCCGGCGCGCGGCTGGCGTCGTGGTCAGGGACCATGCCGGGCGGACCCGACGCATCCGCGCCCGGCGCGGCGTGGTGGTGGCCGCAGGCGCGCTGGCGTCGAGCCGGTTGCTGCTGGCCAGCGGCATCGAGAGCGCGGGCACCGACATCTCGCTCAACATCGCCTGTCCGGTCCCGGCGCTGATGCCGGAAGGGCAGATGCAGCGGGCCTGGGACGAGGACCAGATGGCGACCTATGTCGACCATGGCGACTTTCTGCTGGAGTCGCACTTTCAGCCACCGATGAGCATGTCGGTGCTGATGCCGGGCTGGTTCGGCGAGCACGCCCGGCGTATGCGCGACTGGAACCGGGTGGTCTCGGCCGGCGTGCTGTTTCCCGCCGACCGGCGGGGCCGGCTGGTGCGCGGCAAGCTGCGCTTCAAGCTGACCGAGGGCGATCTGGCGTTGCTGCGCCGCGGCCTGGCGGCGCTGACCCGGGTGCATTTCGCGCAAGGGGCGGAGATTGTCTATCCGGCGCTGTCGCGCGGCATCGCCTTGCCGCGCCCTCGCGACGACGCCGACATCGACGCCTTTTTCGCACGCCATCTGCGCGAAGCGGACGACGTGACCCTGTCCAGCTCGCACCCCCATGGCGGCAACGGCATGAACGCCAGCCCCTATCTGGGTGTCGTCGACCCTGAATGCCGCGTGCATGGCACCAGCAATGTCTATGTGACGGACGCCAGCGTGTTCCCCAGCTGTATCCGGGTCAATGCCCAGCTGACGACCATGGCGATGTCCCATTACGCCATGGCGCTGGGCGAGCCGTTCCGGGGCTGTTGAGGACGGTTCCGGCGGCTCTATTCGAGCGCCGGAATCTCCATGGCGCCGACGATCCGGAAGCCGTGGCTGGCGGGGTAGCGCAGCTGCAGCTGCTTGACGGCCTCGATCTTGGATGTCGCCTCGACTTCAATGTAATGCGTCTCCGCCCATGAATCGGAGAGATTCTTGTGGCGGTCGCCCTGGCTGTGCGCGTCGCGCACCGCCTGGTTAAAGACGCCGACTTCAAACTTCTTCTTCTTCACGTAGCGACTCCACATCAAATTGGCGCCGGAACAGCGACGGGGGCCATCGATGTCCGGAGATCGGGGATGCGGCCGTCAGGATTTACCCGGGGGGTTAACAACCTGTTGCCGATGCGACCAATGACTGATGAGGTATCTCACTGGCTCAACGCCTCGGCGACGCCGCCGGCAAAGCGCAGCCCGGTCGGCGGATGGAAGCGGTAGTGTCGTCTCAATGCCTTGCGGGCATTGCCCTGGGCGCCGGTGATGGTCAGAGCGATACCCCGGCCGTGCAGGCGCTGGTGCAGGTCATCAAGTGCCGCCAGCCCCGACGGATCGATAAAAGGCGTGTCGGCGAGGTCGAGCACCAGGTGATGGATGCGCGAGTCGAGCAGTTCGGCGAGGTCGCGCAGGGTGCCGGCGGAGGCGAAGAACAGAGGCCCACGGAAATGGAACAGCTCGACGCCCTCCGGCAGGTGGGGGCGGGCCTCATAGCGAATGTCGGCACCGGGTTCACTGAAATCGTCGCGATCCTCGGCGACCAGACTGACGCCGGTCTCAACCGATACCGCCTGGGCCATGCGGTGCATGAACAGGATGGCGGCACCGATAACGCCGACCTCGATGGCAACGGTGAGATCGACAGCGATGGTCAGCACGAAAGTGGTGACCAGCAACAGTCGTTCGCCCCAAGCTCCTTTGAGCAGGCTGATGAACCGATGCACCTCGCTCATGTTCCAGGCCACCACCACCAGGATGGCGGCCAGACTCGCCAGGGGCACATAGGCGACCAGTGGCATGAAGGCGAGCATGAAGGCGAGCAGAAACACCGCGTGCAACATGCCGGCCACCGGCGAGCGGGCGCCGGAGCGGATGTTGGTGGCGGTGCGGGCAATGGCACCGGTCGCGGGCAGGCCGCCGAACATTGCGCTGGCGGCGTTCGCCACGCCCTGGGCCACCAGTTCGCAATTGGAGCGATGGCGGCGACCGGTCATGCCATCGGCGACCACGGCCGAGAGGAGGGACTCGACGCCGGCGAGAAAGGCAATGGTGAAGGCCGACGGCAGCAGTGTCTTGACCATGGCGAGATCGATCTGCGGCAGGTGAGGGGCCGGCAGACTGCCGGGCAGGGCGCCGAAAGTCGAGCCGATGGTTGGCACCGGCAACTTCAGCAGGGCGGTCAGCACGGCGCCGAGCACCACGGCGACGAGGAATGCCGGCACCCGTGGTGCATAGGCACGCAGGGCGAGAATGACGCCGAGACAGGTCAGCGACAGCCCCAGCACCGCCGGCGACACCGTGTCGAGGTGGGCCAGCATCATCGACCACTTGGGCAGGAACTCGGCCGGCAGCCTGGGGGTGGAAAGGCCCAGTATGTCTTTCACCTGGCTTGCGAAAATGATGACCGCGATGCCCGAGGTGAAGCCGGTGACCACGGGGTCGGGGATGTACTTGATCCAGGTGCCCAGTCGTAGCAGGCCGGCCAGCACCAGAATGCCGCCGGCCATCAGCGTGGCGACGATCAGCCCGTCCATGCCGTGCTGGGCCATGACGCCGTAGACGACGACGACAAAGGCGCCGGTCGGGCCACCGATCTGGAACCGGCTGCCACCCAGCGCGGAGATCAGGAAGCCGGCGATGACGGCGGTGACCAGGCCGACATAGGGAGTGGTGCCAGAAGCAATGGCCAGCGCCATCGACAGCGGCAGGGCGACAATGGCGACCGTCAGGCCGGCAAGAGTGTCGGCACGGAAATCCGCGCCATTATAGCCTCGGGCCAGAACGGTGACGGTCTTGGGCAGGAAGAGGTGCCAGTCCCGACGTTTCAGCATTCGCTCGACCATCGTCCGCCTCGCTTGTCTAGCTCTCTGGCGTTGCGTTCTCCGGCTGGCGCAACCGTACGCCACGGCCGCCGCCGTTACTCGTCGCCTCGTCGCCGATGAGAGCGATCCCGGCCCGTTCCAGGGCCTCGGTCACCCGCATCAGGGTATCGACCTGTCCGCGCACGATGCCATCGGAGGCTTCCATGCGCTGGATGGTCGGCAGCGACAGCCCCGCCAGGTCGGCAAGCCGGGCCTGGTCGATGCCAAGCAGGGCGCGCGCCGCGCGCATCTGGGCCGCGGTGATCATGGCCTGTCACCCCTGGTGAGCGATAAAGCGTAACTTATGATGTATAATACATCATATTACATGTAAAATCCATCTTTAGTCGACAGTCAGCCGCCCGTTGAACAGTGGGTGGCCGAACCACGGAAGAAGTCGCCGGGCCACGGAAAAGCCGCGCGGCATGAGGCCGCGCGGCTGGTTTCAGCTGCCGGTAATGGTGGGTCAGGCCGGTTGCAGCTCGCCCTTGGCGATCTTTTCGCGCCACACCAGCGGGCCGGTGTGGTGCACCGACTCGCCCGTGGCATCGACCGCGACGGTGACCGGCATGTCGGCGACCTCGAACTCGTAGATCGCTTCCATGCCGAGGTCCTCGAAAGCGACCACACGGCTCGCCTTGATCGCCTTGGAGACCAGATAGGCGGCGCCGCCCACCGCCATCAGATAGGCGGCCTTGTGCTGCTTGATCGCCTCGATGGCAACCGGGCCGCGCTCGGCCTTGCCGACCATGGCGATCAGCCCGGTTTTGGCCAGCATCATTTCAGTGAACTTGTCCATGCGGGTGGCGGTGGTGGGACCGGCCGGGCCGACCACCTCGTTGCCCACCGGATCGACCGGGCCGACGTAGTAGATGACGCGGTTGGTGAAATCGACGCCGGCCGGCAGCCCTTCGCCCGAGGCCAGCAGATCGGCGATGCGCTTGTGCGCGGCATCGCGGCCGGTCAGCATCCGGCCGTTGAGCAGCAGCCGCTCGCCCGGCTTCCACGAAGCGACGTCGGCCGGCGTCAGGGTATCGAGATTGACGCGGCGGGCCTGCGGCGACGGCGCCCATTCGACCCGCGGCCATTCGGCGAGCTTCGGCGCCTCCAGGAAGGCCGGGCCGTTGCCGGTCAGCGTGAAGTGGGCATGCCGGGTGGCGGCGCAGTTCGGGATCATCGCGACCGGCTTCGAGGCGGCGTGGGTCGGATAGTCGTGGATCTTGACGTCGAGGATGGTCGACAGGCCGCCCAGACCCTGGGCGCCGATGCCCAGCGCGTTGACCTTGTCGAAGATCTCGATGCGCAGCTCCTCGATGGCCGATTTCGGCCCGCGGGCCTTCAGTTCGGCCATGTCGATCGGCTCCATCAGCGCTTCCTTGGCCAGCAGCATGGCCTTTTCCGCCGAGCCGCCGATACCGATGCCCAGCATGCCCGGCGGGCACCAGCCGGCGCCCATCAGCGGCACGGTCTTCAGCACCCAGTCGACGATGTCGTCCGACGGGTTCAGCATCACGAACTTGGACTTGTTCTCCGAGCCGCCACCCTTGGCGGCAACGGCGATCTCCACATGGTCGCCGGGCACGATCTGGGTGTGAATGACCGCCGGCGTATTATCCCTGGTGTTCTTGCGGCCAAACGCCGGGTCGGCGACGATCGAGGCGCGCAGGCGGTTTTCCGGGTTCATATAGGCCCGGCGGACGCCTTCGTTGATCATCTCCTCCAGGCTCATGGTGGCGTCCCAGCGGACATTCATGCCGACCTTGACGAAGACGACGACGAGGCCGGTGTCCTGGCAGATCGGCCGGTGACCCTCGGCGCACATGCGGCTGTTGGTGAGGATCTGGGCGATGGCGTCCTTGGCGGCCGGCGAGGCTTCCAGCTCATAGGCCCGGCCCAGCGCACGGATATAGTCCATCGGGTGGAAGTAGCTGATGTACTGCAGCGCATCGGCCACCGATTCAATGACATCGTCTTGACGGATCACGGTCATGGTCGTCCTCACCTTCACAGTCGCGGCGGGGGGCCTCGCGGATGGCGCCCGCTCTCGCGGCCAAGCCTTTGCCGTGCGCGGGCCCGCGCGTCAAACCGCTTTTGTGCCGCGCTCTACCAAGGTCGGCCGGCGGTCTGCTGGCCGGGGCGCCACGGCCCCCGCATCTCGTGGGTTTCAGTGGTGGTCGTGGCCGACCCGGCCGATGTTGCGGCCGACCTGAACCAGCGGATTATAGTCCGCCGGCACCTCGACGAGGCCGACGCGCGCGGCATAGTCGGCGTAAGCCTGCTGCAGCCGCTGAAGCAGGTCGGGCATGCCGGCGGCGAGGTCGGTGGTCTCCGTCGGATCGTCAGCCAGGTTGAACAGCTGCCACTGGCGATCGCCCAGTGGCGGCACATTGCGGGTCAGCTTGTAGTCGCCCTGGAACACCGCCACCGAGCCCGCCAGCTCGTAGGCGATGACTTCGTCGGGACCATGTATGCGCCCCAACCGGCCATCGACCAGCGGCAGCAGCGATTGGCCATCGAGGTCGCCCACGGCCGGGAGGCCGGCGGCATCGAGCAGGGTGGGGGTGATGTCGGTAACGTAGCCGAAGGCGTCGGTGGTGCGGGCGGCCATGGCGGCGGTCGGCCGGATGATCAGCGGCACCCGCATGCCACCTTCGTAGGCTGAGCTCTTGAAGGCACGCAGCGGCGTGGAGGACGCCCGGGCCCAGCCCGATCCGTAGTTGGAATAGCTGCCGGGCTCTCCCAGCCGGTCGGTCGAGAGGTCGAAATTCTTGGCGTAATAGTCCTTGAACACGCGGTCGAGTTCGGCGGCGTCGGCGCCATTGTCGCTCATGAACAGGATCAGGGTGTTGTCGAGCTGGCTGGTGGTGCGCAGATAGTCGAGCAGTCGGCCGATATTGCTGTCCATCGAGTCCAGCATGGCCGCATAGACCGCCATCTGGCGCACCCGGCGCCGGCGCTCGTCGGCCGGCAGGTCGGCCCAGGCGGCGATGCTCGGGTCGGCAAGGAAATTGAGGCCGGCCGGCATCAGTCCCAGCATCACCAGCTTGTCGTACCGCATCTGCCGCACGGCCTCGTAGCCCGCCTCATAGGCCGGCAGATATTTCTCGATCAGCGCCGTGGGGGCCTGATGCGGGTAATGCACCGCCTGGAACGGCAGATAGGCGAAGAACGGCTTGCCGCTGGCGCGCTCGGCGTCGATGAACTCGATCAGCCGGCTGGTGTAATAGTCCGAGGAATAAAAGTCTGGCGGCAGGTCGATGCGCTTGCTGTCCTCGTACCAGTGCACCTCGCGGTTCTGCGGCAGATAGGGCTTGGCCTGGAAATTGTCCGCCCCGCTTTCCATCAGCGCCACCGACCGCTTGAAGCCGCGCGCCACCGGCAGGCTGGCCGGCCGCTGCCCCAGGTGCCACTTGCCGGCCATCAGGCAGGTGTACCCGGCGGCGGTCAGCCGGGTGGCGACGGTGGTCGCCCGGTCGTTGAGGTAGCCCTCGTAGCCCGGCCGGCCGAACTGGTTGTCGGCCATGATCTCCAGCATGTTGCCCAGGCCGACCCGGTGGTTGTCCTGGCCGGTGAGCAGCATCGCGCGGGTCGGCGAGCAGGTGGCGGCGGTGTGGAAGTTGGTGAAGCGCAGGCCCGCGGCGGCCAGGCTGTCGATGTGCGGGGTGGGGATCTCCGAGCCGTAGCAGCCGAGGTCGGCAAACCCCATGTCGTCAGCCAGGATGAGCAGCAGGTTCGGCCGGCGCTGCGGTCTGGCCGCCCAGCTGCTGTTGCCCGCCAGCGGTGCCGCCATCACGGCGCCCGCCATTCCCGTCACCACCGACCGGCGTGTGAACATGCGCATTCTCCCCCTGTGCCCCCAGCCTGCTTGTTGTCTGTGGCGGGGCGGCTGATTACCGCAGGTTGAACAGGTCGGCGGGGTAAATCAAGGTGGACGGGGTCGCACGGACCGGCGGCGAACCGCCGGCCGCGTGTGCCCCTTCCGCGCCTGAGCCTGGCCCGTCAGTCCAGCGCGGTCAGCACGTCGCGGATGGTCTGCATCAGCTGGTCGATGTGGTTGGGCTCTATGATCAGCGGTGGCGACAGCGCGATGATGTCGCCGGTGACGCGCACCATCACGCCGGCATCGAAGCAGGCGCGGAAGGCCTCATAGGCCCGCTCGCCCGGCGCGCCGGGGCGGGAGTCCAGCTCGATGGCGCCGATCAGACCGATGTTGCGGATGTCGATGACGTGACGGGTGCCTTTCAGCGCATGCAGGGCATCCTCCCACAGCGGCGCCGTCTGGGCCGCCCGCTCGAACAGCCCGTCCTCGGCGTAGGTGTCCAGCGTAGCGAGGCCGGCGGCGCAGGCCAGCGGGTGGCCGGAGTAGGTGTAGCCGTGGAACAGCTCGATCGGCGCGTCGGCCTGCTCCATGCAGGTGTCGTAGATGCGCTTGGAGACCGCGACCGCGCCCATTGGCACGGCGGCGTTGGTCAGCCCCTTGGCCATGGTGACGATGTCTGGCTGGACGCCGAAATAGTCGACGCCGAACGGCGTGCCGAGGCGGCCGAAGCCGGTGATGACCTCGTCGAAGATCAGCAGGATGTCGTATTTGTCGCAGATCGCCCGCAACCGCTCCAGATAGCCGCGCGGCGGAATCAGCACGCCGGTGGAGCCGGCCACCGGCTCGACGATGACCGCCGCGATGTTGGAGGCGTCATGCAGCTGCACGATCTTCTCCAGCGCGTCGGCCAGTTCCGCGCCATGGGCCGGCACGCCGCGCGACCACGCGTTGCGGGCGAGGTCGTGGGTGTGCGGCAGATGGTCGACGCCGGTCAGCAACCCGCCGAAGTACATGCGGTTCTTGGCGATGCCGCCCACCGAGATGCCGCCGAAGCCGACACCATGATAGCCGCGCTCGCGGCCGATCAGCCGGGTCTTGGTGCCTTTGCCGCGGGTCCGCTGGTAGGCCAGCGCGATCTTCAGCGCGGTATCCACCGACTCGGAGCCGGAGTTGGTGAAGAAGATGTGGTCGAGGTCGCCGGTGAACATGGCGGCCAGCCGGCCGGCCAGCTGGAAGGCCAGCGGGTGGCCGAGGTTGAAGCTGGTGGCATAGTCCATCACCGCCGCCTGGGCCTGGATCGCCTCGACGATCCGCCGCTGGCCGTGGCCGGCGTTGCAGCACCACAGCCCGGCGGTGCCGTCGAGTACCTGGCGGCCTTCCGGGGTGTAGTAGAACATGCCCTCGGCGCGAGCGACCATGCGCGGGTCCGCCTTGAAGCGGCGGTTCATGGTGAAGGGCATCCAGTAGGGTTCGAGGGCGTTGGGGCCGGACAGCGCGGTGTCCATGACTGACTCCTGATGATGTGGTGGGTACAGGCTGGGACATCCCCCCGGGGCTTGTCCAGTCCCCGCGTGGTGGCGGGGCTGCGAGCATGGTCCACGTTGACAAGACGGGGGGGAGTGTGCGTCACTGCCGCCATGGGGACATCTGACACAGCATTGGCCTGGCGCGCGGCGAATGGGCGACGTGCGCCGGCGTGGATCGTCGACGATTAGGGGGGTGCCGCTGGCGCGCATGCAGCGCCACCATGCCTTCTTCGCAGATTTGCGATCCACATTTGCCCGACAGGTGTCCTATGTATGCGCCACTCCCTGAAGCCGACTATCTTGCCATCCAGAGCTGGCTGACCGAGCGCGGCATCCAGGAAGTCGAATGCATGGTGCCGGACATGAACGGTGTCATCCGCGGCAAGGTGCTGCCGGCGCAGAAGTTTCTCAAGAGCATCAAGTCGGGCTCGCTGCGCATCGCCTCCTCGATCCTGGTGGTGACGGTGACGGGTGATTACCCCGAAGATACCAGCGTCGCGCCTTACAGCGATCCCGACGTGGTGCTGGTCCCGGATTGCCGGACTTTGCGGCTGATGCCGGGCTCCCGAATCCCGACCGCCATGGTCATCACCGACACCTACGACAACGACGGCGACCCGATCGGCATCTCGCCGCGCCAGGTGCTGAAGAAGGTGCTCAAGCTTTACGCCGACAAGGGCTGGAGGCCGATTGTCGCGCCCGAGCTGGAATTTTTCCTCACCAGTGTCAACACCGACCCGGACCTGCCGTTGCAGCCGCCGATCGGCCGCTCTGGGCGGGCCGAGACCGCTTCCGAGCCCTACGGCATGGAGGCGATCAACGAGTATGAGGATATCATCGAGCAGATCTACGACTATGCCGAGAAGGCCGGTCTCGACATTGACACGATGATCCACGAGGCCGGCGCGGCCCAGCTGGAGATCAACTTCAATCACGGCGACCCGCTGGAGCAGGCCGACCAGGCGCTGCTGTTCAAGCGGATCGTCCGCCAAGTGGCGTTGCAGCATAACGTTTATGCCACCTTCATGGCCAAGCCGATGGAAAACCAGCCCGGCTCGGCGATGCACATCCACCAGTCGGTGGTCAGCGTCGACAGCGGGCGCAATCTTTTCTCGACTCCCAACGGGCGGGATTCGGCGCTGTTCAAGAGCCATGTCGCCGGCTTGCAGCGGCTGCTGCCACAGGTGGCGCCGCTGTTCGCCCCCAACGTCAACAGCTTTCGACGGATGCGGCCGCAGTTCGACGCGCCGATCAACGTCCAATGGGGTGTCGACAACCGCAGCTGCGGCCTGCGGGTACCGATCTCAGATCCGCAGAACCGGCGGATCGAGAACCGGCTGCCGGGCGCCGATGCCAACCCCTACCTGTCCATCGCGGCCAGTCTGGTGTGCGGCTACATCGGCATGGTGGAACGGATGCAGCCACGCGCCCAGGTGGAAGGCAGCGCCTACCGCATGGCCCGCACCCTGCCGCGCAACCTTTATGAGGCGCTCGATCGCTTCAGTCACGCCAAGCTGGTGCGTAAATATCTGGGTGAAGATTTCTTCGAGGCGTTCTACGCCATCAAATATTCGGAATTGGATGCCTATCAGGCGGTCATCAGTTCCTGGGAACGCGAGCATTTGTTGTTGAAGGTATGAGTCCAAGTCCCGTCGCCATCATCACCCATCACGATTATCCGCTGTCCTATTACGCGGATACGGCCAACCCGCATGCCGTCAGACCGGCGCTGGAGGGCCAGAAGCAGGTGGACGTTTGCATCATCGGCGGCGGCTATACCGGCCTGTCGGCGGCGCTGCATTGTGCCGAGCGCGGCTTTTCAACAGCGCTGGTCGAGTCCAAGCGGATTGGCTGGGGGGCGTCCGGCCGTAATGGCGGCCAGGCCATCCCCGGCTGGCGCCACGGCGCGCGCGACATGGTCGACCAGTTCGGTGTCGAGCGTGCCAAGGCACTGTTCGGGCTGGCCATCGAGGCGCGCGATCACCTTTGGGATCGCATTGCCCGCCATGACATTCAGTGTGATGCCAAGCGGGGCCATTTTCTCGCCGCGGCCAAGAAAGCGGATCTCGACTGGCTGGCGGATGAGCAGGAATGCCTCGAATCCGTGATGGGCTATCGCTACACCAGTCTGCTCGACCGTGCGGGGGCTGCCGCGACAGTGGCCAGCGAGCGCTACCATGGCGGCCTGATCGACAAGAGCGGTGGCCATCTGCACCCGCTCAACCTGGCAATTGGGCTCGCCGACGCGGCGGAAGCCGCTGGCGCTGCCGTCCATGAGACGACCCGCATCCAGAAGTTCGAGCAGACGCGCGCGGGCATTGTCTGCGAGAGCAATCGGGGCCGGATCATCGCCAAATATGTGGTGGTCGCCTGCGACAGCTATGTCGAGGAACTTGACGCGGGGCTGGCCAAGCGCATCATGCCAGTCGCCAACTACAACATCGCCACCGAGCCGCTGGAAGAAGACCTGGCGCGGTCGCTGATCCCCGGTGACGTGGCGGTGTCCGACACCAGGTTCGTGGTCAATTATTTCCGGCTGTCACCTGACCGGCGGCTGCTGTTCGGGGGCGGCGAGAAGTACACGCCGACCCCGCCCGACAACACGGTGGATTTCGTGCGCCGGCACATGCTGAAGGTCTTCCCGCAACTGGCGGAGACCGAAGTCGACTATGCCTGGGGCGGGCCGGTTTCCATCACCACCAGCCGCTACCCCCACGTCGGCCGGCAGGGCAACATCTTCTTTGCCCACGGTTATTCAGGGCAGGGGGTGATCCTCGCCTCTTTCATGGGCAAGCTGATCGCCGAGGCGATGGCCGGCACCGCCGAGCGCTTCGATCTGGTGGCGAACCTGCCGACCAGGGCGTTTCCCGGTGGCCGGCTGCTGCGCTCGCCGCTCTATGTCGCGGCCATGCTGTGGTACGCGCTGCGGGATCGCCTGTGAGCCGTCTTGCCGGCATCGACCCCGCCCGCCTGGCGGCGGTGCTGGCGGACGAGCGGGACCGCTTTCTGCAGGATCATCCGAAAGCCGCCAGTCTGGCGACACAGTCGGCCGAGCACTGGCTGGGCGGCGTGCCGATGCACTGGATGAATGACTGGGCCTCGCCGGTGCCGCTCTATGCCCGCGATGCGGCAGGCGCGGTGATCCACGATGTCGACGGGCACCGCTACGACGACTTCTGCCTGGGCGATACGCCGTCGATGTACGGTCATGCCGTGCCGGCGATCACCGAGGCGCTGTCCGCCCAGCTGGCGCGCGGCAGCAGCTTCATGCTGCCCACCGAGGACGTGCCGGCGGTCGGTCGGCTGCTGGCGGCGCGCTTCGGCCTGCCGGTGTGGCAGATGGCGACCACCGCCAGCGATGCCAACCGGGCGGCGATCCGCTGGGCCCGGGCGCTGACCGGCCGCAGCCAGATTCTGGTGTTCGACGGCTGCTATCATGGCGCCGTCGATGACGCCTACGTGGTGCAGGGGCCGCAGGGCGCCCGGATGAAGCCGGGGCTGGTCGGCCAGGTCCATGACATGACGGCCACGACTCGGGTGGTCGCCTTTAACGACATCGCGGCGCTGGAGGCGGCTCTCGCCGATGGCGCGGTGGCCGCCGTGCTGGCCGAGCCGGCGATGACCAATTGCGGCATGATCCTGCCCGATGACGGCTTCCATGACGCGTTGCGTACCCTGACCCGGCGGTACGGCACCCTGCTCATCCTCGACGAGACCCACACCATTTCCACCGGCCCCGGCGGCTATACGGGCGCCTTCGGGCTGGCGCCCGACATGCTGACACTGGGCAAGCCGATCGCCGGCGGCATTCCCGCCGCAGTCTGGGGCATGACGGCGGACATCGCAGACCGCATCCGGGACTACCAGCGCACTGCCGAGACGGGCAGTTCGGGCATCGGCACCACCCTGTCCGGCAACGCGCTGGCGGTGGCCGGGATGCGCGCCATGCTGGAACAGGTGATGACGCCGGCGGCCTATGCCCATATGCGGGCGATGACCGTGCGGCTGGTCGACGCGCTGGAGGCGGTGATCACCCGCCACGGCCTGCCGTGGTCGACGGTCAATGTCGGCGCGCGGGTCGAGCTGGTGCTGGCCCGCCCGGCGCCGCGCGATGCCGCGGCCATGCGGGCAAGCCTGCACGGGCCGCTGCTCGACGTACTGCACCTGGGTTTGATCAATCGCGGCGTGCTCATCGCGCCGTTTCATATGATGATGCTGCTGTCGCCGGCGACTCTGCCGGCGCAGGTGGACCGGCTGGCGGCGGCCGTCGATGATATCGCCGCGCTCCTTCTTGCGAGTAACGACCATGACTGACACTGCCCTGATCGCCGACCCGGCCGAGTGCGAACGCTTCCTCGCCGACAACCCGCACATCCAGTTCATCGAGGTGTTCTTCACCAACATGTGCGGCGTGCCGCGGGGCAAGCGGCTGCGCCGTCACGAGATTCAGGCGGTCTATGATTATGGCCGCTTCCTGCCCGGCTCGATCTGCGTCGTCGACACCACCGGCCAGGACTGCGAGGAAACCGGCCTGGTGTGGGAGGATGGCGATGCCGACCGCCTGGCGAGGCCGGTACCCGGCACGCTGGTGCCGGCGCCCTGGCTGGGGGCCGATGTCGCTCAGGTCATGCTGTCGCTTTACGAGCTGGATGGCCGGCCCAATGACCTCGACCCGCGCCATGTGCTGCGTCGGGTGCTGGACCGCTTCGCCGCCGACGGGCTGACGCCGGTGGTGGCCTGCGAGCTGGAATATTATCTGGTCGACGCCGAGCGCACCGCCGACGGCGGCATCCAGCTGCCGCGCTCGCCGGTCAGTGGCGCCCGGCCGCACGGCCATCAGGTCTATGGCCTGCGCGAGCTGGAAGATGCCGCGGCCTTCCTGCGTGACCTTTACGCGGCCGCCGATGCCCAGGGCCTTCCGCTGGAAGGCGCGATTTCCGAATATGCGCCGGGCCAGCTGGAGCTGACGCTCAAGCACAAGCCGGACGCGCTGAGGGCCGCCGATGACGGCGTGATGTACAAGCGGGCCGCCAAGGGCGTCGCCAACCGCCATGGCTGTGAAGCCACCTTCATGGCCAAGCCGTTCGCCGACCACGCCGGCAGCGGTTTTCACATCCACGTCAGCGTCAACGACGCGCAGGGGCGCAACGTCATGGCCAGCGAGGACCCGGAAGGCTCGCCGGCGCTCAAGCAGGCGATCGCCGGCATGAAGGCGATGCTGGGCGAGGGGATGGCGATCTTCGCCCCCAACGCCAACAGTTTCCGGCGGTTCAAGGCCAATTCCTACGCGCCGGTGGCGCCGACCTGGGGGGTGAACAACCGCACCGTCTCGCTGCGGGTGCCGGCCGGCCCGCCCAGCACCCGCCACATCGAACATCGAGTCGCGGGTGCCGACGCCAACCCCTATCTGGCGCTTGCCTGCGTGCTGGCGGCGGTTCACCATGGCATCAGCAACCGTCTCGATCCCGGTCCGGCGGTGGTTGGCAATGGCTACGCCGTCGCCGAGACGTCGGGTGAGCGGCTGCCCAACAACTGGTTCGCGGCAGTTGACCTGTTCGAGCAATCGGCGCTGATGAAGGAGTATCTCGGCGAACGCTTCGTTCACATGTACAGTTGCGTCAAGCGCACTGAACAGGCCCGATTCTTCGAGGTGGTGACCGCGCTGGACTACGACTGGTATCTGCGCAACGCCTGAGGGCGTTGACGAGGGCGGCACAACGCCCCTGCGTCATTGGTCGAAACTGGGGAGGATTGGCACGCATTTCCTCAAATGCCCGGTTGACAACAGGGCGGGGAAGTCGGGCAGACTGTCGGCTAGGGCAAGCCGGTATCCGGCCAGAGAAAAGGGGTTACGCATGACCAGCTGGGATTTCTTCCGGAGCATGAATCGCCGTTCGCTGCTGTCGTCGATGGGCGTCGCGGCGGTCGGCCTGACCTTCACCGGCGCGCTTTCCGGTTGCGGCAAGAAGGAGGAGGGCGCCCCCGGCGCCGGTACCGGCGAGGAGGCGAAGCTCAACTTCTACAACTGGGACACCTATATCGGCGAGACGACGCTGGAGGACTTCAAGGCCGGCAGCGGCATCGACGTCAACATGAGCCTGTTCGCCACCAATGACGAACTGTTCGCCAAGCTGAAGGCCGGTAACCCTGGCTTCGACGTCATCGTGCCGTCCAACGAATTCGTCACCCGCATGGCCGAAGCGGACATGCTGATGGCGCTTGACCATGCGCAGATTCCCAACATCAAGAACGTCGATCCGGCGTTCATGGACCCGGATTTCGACAAGGGGCGCAAGTTCAGCATGCCCTACACCTGGCTGGTGCTGGGCATCGGCTACCGCAAGTCGGCGATGAAGGGCGGGGTGCCCGACAGCTGGAAGTGGCTGTTCGACTCCGACGCCTACAAGGGCAAGATCGCGCTCCTGTCGGAGTCGGCCGACCTGTTCCGGCTCGGCTTCAAGTATCTCGGCCATTCCCTCAATGGCGCGACGCCGGAGCTGATGAAGCAGGTGGAGGCCATGCTCATCAAGCAGAAGCCGTTTGTGAAGGCGTTCCACGAGGATAACGGCCAGGACATGCTGCTGTCCAAGGAAGTCGATATCGTGCTCGAATACAACGGCGACATCGCCCAGATCAAAACCGAGGACGACGATGTCGACTTCGTGGTGCCCAAGGAAGGCAGCCTGCTGAACTCCGACTGCCTGTGCATTCCCAAGGGAGCGCCGCATCCCAAGAACGCACACGCCTTCATCAACTATCTGCTGGATGCCGAAGCCGGCAAGAAGATCACCGAAACCATCTTGTACCCGACCCCCAATGCCGCCGCCAAGGCGCTGATGGGCGACGACTACAAGAACAACCCGATCATCTTCCCGCCTGAAGAGGTGATGGCCAAGTGCGAATACGGCATTTTCGAGGGCGCGGAAAAGGCGCAGGCCTATGAGGAGGCGATGACCCGCGTCCGCGCGGCGTGAAATAGCGGCGGTCAGGACCAGGGCGAGGGGCAGGGCCATGGAACAGAGCTGGAACCGGGCAAAGCAGGCTTTCGCGGCAATCGCGATCCCGCCGATGGCCTGGTTGGTGCTGTTCTTCCTTGCTCCCCTCGCACTGGTCTGGCTGTTCAGCTTCGGCCAGAACGACGGGCTGAAGGACATCGCCATCACCGGCACCTTCGCCAATTACGCCCGCGCGCTGGAGCCGCTGTACCTGCAGATTTTCGGCAAGTCGCTGTGGGTGGCGGCGCTCACCACGCTGTTCTGCCTGGTGCTGGGGTTCCCGGTGGCGCTGGCCATCACCTTCGCGCCGGAGAAATGGCGCGGCTGGCTGCTGCTGCTGATCATGCTGCCGTTCTGGACCAACCTGCTGGTGCGCACCTACGCCCTGATCGCGGTGTTGCGGACCAATGGCTATGTCAACGCCACCGTCGAGTGGTTCTGGCAGCTCGGCGGGCTCGATCAGCTCCTTGGCCCCTATCAGCCGATGGAGCTGCTCTACAATAATTTCGCCGTCATTTTCGGGCTGATCTATGTCCACCTGCCGTTCATGGTACTGCCGCTCTATGCCGCGCTCGACCGGCTGGACCGCTCGCTGATCGAGGCCAGTCTCGATCTTGGCGCCGGTCATCTCCAAACCATCCTCAAGGTGGTGGTGCCGCTGGCGATGCCGGGCATTGTCTCGGGCATCATCATCACCTTCATTCCGGCGCTTGGCGCCTATCTGACGCCCGACCTGCTGGGCGGGCCGGACAGCCAGATGATCGCCAACGTCATCGAACGCCAGTTCAAGCGCGCGAACGACTGGCCGTTCGGCGCCGCGCTGTCGTTTCTGCTGATGTATCTTACCTTCATCGCCATCGCCATTCAGGCGGTTGTCGCCCGGCACCGACGGGAGAATGCACGCTCATGAGCACGGCCGTTTCCGCCAAGCCCGCCAGGACACCGCCCGCGCCGCTGGAGTATCTGCGTCGCTGGCCGCTGCGCCTGTGGCTGCTGACGGTGTTCGTGTTTCTCTATGCGCCGCTGATCACGCTGATGGTGTTCAGCTTCAACGACAGCCGGCGCAACATCGTCTGGCAGGGATTCACCTTTAAATATTACGAAAAGGCACTGAACAACGACACGCTGCTCATCGCTTTCGCCAATTCCCTGACCATTGCCTTCATCGCGACACTGGTCAGCGTCGTCCTCGGCGCGCTGGCGGCGGTGATGCTGTGGCGCTTCCGGTTTCCGGGCAAGACGGCGGTGGAAGGCGCCATGGCGTTGCCGATCGTGGTGCCGGAAATCTGCATGGGCGTGGCGCTGCTGGCTTTCTTCGCCTGGTTCGGCAACAGCGTGTTCGGCACCCTCAACTGGTCGGGCGGCTGGATCTGGCCTTTCAACCTGACCCCGATCATCATTGCCCACGTCAGCTTCTGCTTCCCGTTCGTGGCGACGGTGGTGCGGGCGCGGCTGGCGTCGTTCAACCGCGAACTGGAGGAGGCAGCCAAGGATCTGGGCGCCGGCGAATGGCAGACCTTCCGCGACGTGCTGCTGCCGCACATGAAGCCGGGCCTGGTGTCCGGCGCGCTGCTGGCGTTCACGCTCAGCCTCGACGATTTCGTCATCACCTTCTTCACGTCCGGCCCCGACACCATCACCTTCCCGGTGAAGGTCTATTCGATGGTGCGCTTCTCGGTGACGCCCGAGGTCAATGCCGCCTCGACGCTGCTGATCGTGCTCACCATCCTGCTCACCTTCCTGGCCCTGCGTCTGCAAAGCCGCATGGGCGCCAAAACCATGGACCTCGCATGACCGAGACCACGCCCGCGACCGAGCCTCGCACCATCATCAGCTTCCGCAACGTCTCCAAGCGGTTTGGCCGGGTGACCGCGGTCGATGACGTCAACCTGGACATCCGGGAGGGTGAGTTCTTCGCGCTGCTGGGGCCGTCGGGCTGCGGCAAGACCACCTTGCTGCGGATGCTGGCGGGCTTCGAGGTGCCGACCGAAGGGCAGATCCTGATCGATGGCCACGATATGAGCCATGTGCCGCCCAACAAGCGGCCGATTAACATGGTGTTCCAGTCCTATGCCGTGTTTCCGCACATGACGGTCGCCGACAATGTGGGGTACGGCCTCAGGATCGACGGCGTACCCGCCGCCGAACGACGCGCCCGCGTCGAGGAGGCGCTGGCACTGGTCAAGCTGGAGGGCTTTGGCGAGCGGATGCCGGACCAGCTCTCCGGCGGCCAGCGGCAGCGGGTGGCGCTGGCCCGCGCGCTGGTCAAACGGCCGAAGGTGCTGCTGCTTGACGAGCCCTTGTCGGCGCTGGACGCCAAACTGCGCGAGGCGATGCGTTTCGAGCTGGCGCAATTGCAGGAGAAGGTGGGCATCACCTTCATCATGGTCACCCACGACCAGGACGAGGCGCTGGCGATGGCTTGCCGCTGCGCGGTGATGAACCGGGGCATGTTGCAGCAGGTGGCGACGCCGTCGGACCTTTACGAGTTCCCCAACTCCCGCTTCGTCGCCGGCTTCATCGGCTCGGTGAACATGTTCGAGGGGCGGCTGAGTGTCGACGAACCAGGCCACGCGGTGGTGACGGTGCCGGAGGTCAATTGCCCGATCTACCTCGATCACGGTGTCACCGGCGCGCTCGATTCCCAGGTGTGGGTAGCGATCCGGCCGGAAAAGATCGAGCTGGCCAAGCGCAACGGCGGACCAATGCCGAAGATGGAAGACGCGCCGGAAGGCGCCAACGTGACGCCAGGTGTGATCACCCATATCTCCTATCTCGGCAGTGAATCCGTCTATGAAGTGCGGCTGGAGAGTGGTCGCACGGTGCGTGTGATCCGGCCCAACCTCACCCGCTGGGACCAGGAGGACTTCGGCTGGGACGAGCCGGTGTGGCTGGCGTGGCATGCCTGCTCGCCGGCCGTACTGCTGTCCTGATCGCCGGCAAGTCGATCGTCTATGGCCTGAACACCGAGCACTGACTATCATCCCGCCCATGACCGCCCGTCCTGTCCTTGGCATCATCTGCTGCACCCGCGACGTCGGCGGCGTGCCCGCCCAGACCGTGCTCGATCGCTATGTGCGGGCGGCCCTTCGTTTCTCCGACGCCGCCGGTCTGCTGGTGCCTGCTTTGCCGGAGCTGATGCGCGCCGACGAGGTGGCGCCCCGGCTCGATGGCCTGCTGCTCACAGGCAGTCCCTCCAACGTTAGTCCCGCCCACTATGACCCGATGATCGAGGACGCCGACGGGCCGTTCGATCCCGGCCGCGATCGCATGGTGTTTGATCTGGTCGAGGCGATGACCCGGGCCGGCAAGCCGGTGTTCGGCATCTGTCGCGGTTTTCAGGAACTCAATGTCGCGTTCGGCGGCACCTTGCGGCGCGATATGTCGGCCCATCCCGACCTGCTGGCCCACCACGCGCCGGCGGATGTCGGCTATGACGCCATGTTCGCCCATGGTCACGACGTGACGTTGCGGGAGGGCGGGGCGCTCGCCCAAGCTCTGGGGCGAACTCAGGCAACGGTCAACAGCGTGCATTTCCAGGGTGTCGACCGGCTGGGTGATGGCCTGACCGTCGAGGCGCGGGCGCCCGACGGCGTGGTCGAGGCATTTTCCGGTACCCGGCACGGCGCCCCGGTGCTGGCGGTGCAGTGGCACCCGGAGTGGGATACCGATCAACACCCCGACTCCCAGGCCTTCTTTGGTCTGATGGGCAGGGTGTTGCGCGGCGGCCCGCTTGGCGTATGATGCGGCCATGATCTGGCGCATGAAGCCCTTTTCACGATGAGCGCCCGGCTCGGCTGAGCCGGGCTCCGCGGTGCGTTCTGGCCTGTTCGCGCCGCGCTCCCATGCCGCCTCAATGCCCTTTCGCGTCCTGCGGGGCGCTCCGTATCCGTCAGGAGTCTTTTCATGACCCGTCTTCGCAATTACGACGCCGCCGAACTGCGCCGGCTGGACCTTGAACATCATCTACCGGCCCAGGCCGACTACAAGCTGCTCCAGGAACTGGGTGGCAGCCGCATCATCACCCGCGCGGAAGGCTCGACCATCCATGACGCCGACGGTAACGCCTACCTCGACGGCATGGCCGGCCTGTGGTGCGTCAACGTCGGCTATGGCCGTGACGAACTGGCCAAGGCAGCCTACGACCAGATGCTGGAGCTGCCCTACTACAACACCTTCTTCAAGACCGCGACGCCGCCGGCCGTCCTGCTGGCGGCCAAGATCGCTGAAAAGCTGGGCGGCAACCTGTCCCATGTCTTTTTCAATTCATCGGGCTCGGAAGCCAACGACACGGTGTTCCGCATGGTCCGCCATTACTGGGCGCTGAAGGGCGAGCCGAAGCGGCAGATCTTCATCAGCCGCTGGAACGCCTATCACGGCTCCACCGTCGCCGGCGTCAGTCTCGGCGGCATGAAGGCGATGCACGCCCAGGGCGGCCTGCCGATCCCCGGTGTCGAGCATGTGATGCAGCCCTACCTGTTCGGCGAGGCCTTCGGCGAGGACCCCGAGAAATTCGCCGAGCGGGCGGCGGCCGCCATCGAGGAGCGCATTCTGGCGGTGGGGCCGGAGAATGTGGCGGCCTTCATCGGTGAACCGGTGCAGGGTGCTGGCGGCGTCATCATCCCGCCGCCGGGCTACTGGCCGCGGGTGGAAGCCATCTGCCGCAAGTACGGCATCCTGCTGGTCATCGACGAGGTGATCTGCGGCTTCGGCCGGCTTGGCCGCTGGTTCGGCCATCAGCATTTCGGCGTCAAGCCGGACCTGGTGCCAATGGCCAAGGGCCTGTCGTCGGGTTACCTGCCGATCTCGGCGGTGGGCGTCGCCGACCATATCGTCGCCCTGCTGAAGGAAAAGGGCGGCGATTTCGTGCATGGCTACACCTATTCCGGCCATCCGGCGGCGGCGGCAGTCGCACTGAAGAACATCGAGATCATGGAACGCGAGCATCTGGTGGAGCGGGTCGCCGAGGATGTTGGCCCCTATCTCGCCAAGGCGCTGGCGCGGCTGGCCGACCATCCGCTGGTCGGCGAGGTGCGCTCGCTGGGGCTGATCGGCGCGGTCGAGATCGTCGCCGAGAAGGGCACCAACAAGCGCTTCGGCGGCGCGGAAGGCACGGCCGGCCCGATGGTGCGTGACCTGTGCATCGCCAACGGCCTGATGGTGCGCGGCATCCGCGACACCATTGTCATGTGCCCGCCGCTGATCATCACCCACGCCGAGATCGACCGGCTGGTCGACATCATTGGCAAGTCGCTCGATCAGGCCACGCCCAAGCTGCGCGCGCTCTGACATCCACCGGTGCACCGCCCGCCGTCGGCGCAGCGACGGCGGTGTCGGTGTGGCAACGGCAGCGGGACAACTGAACTCTGCCCGGCAGTCAAGCCTCAGGCGTGCGGCCGGCCAATCGAGACGTAGGTAAACCCGGCTTCAGCCATGTCTTCCGGGCGGTATATGTTGCGCAGGTCGACGAACACTGGTGCTGCCAGCAGTCGCTTGACGTGCGTGAGGTCGAGCGCCCGGAACTCGTTCCACTCGGTGATGATGACCAGTGCGGCGGCGCCCTTCATGGCCTCATAGGGATCCTGCGCGAAGTCAACGTCAGGCAGCAGCGGCCGGGCGTGGTCCATGCCGATTGGGTCGTAGGCGCGCACGCTGGCGCCGGCGGCCTGCAGGGCGGGGATGATGTCAAGCGACGGGGCGTCACGCATGTCGTCGGTGTTCGGCTTGAAGGTGAGCCCGAGCACGGCGATCGCCTTGCCGGCCACCGAACCGCCGCAGGCCTCGATGACCCGCTGGGCCATCTGCTTCTTGCGGGCGGCGTTGATCGCGACCGTGGCCTCGATCAGCTTGAGCGGGCTGCCGGCGTCCTCCGAGGTCTTGAGCAGCGCCAGCGTGTCCTTGGGAAAGCAGCTGCCGCCATAGCCGGGGCCGGGGTGGAGGAACTTGTCGCCGATGCGCTTGTCGAGGCCGATGCCGCGGGCGACGTCCTGCACATTGGCGCCGACCTTGTCGCACAGGTCGGCGACTTCGTTGATGAAGCTGATCTTCATCGCCAGGAAGCCGTTGGCGGCATACTTGATCAGCTCCGCCGATTCACTTGAGGTGAACAGGATCGGCGTGTCACGCAGGAACAGCGGTCGATAGACCTCGCGCATCACCTTGCGGGCGTTATCGCCGACGGCGCCGACCACCACCCGGTCGGGGTGGGTGAAATCCTGGATCGCCGAGCCTTCGCGCAGGAACTCGGGGTTGCTGGCGACCTCCAGCCGTTTGCCGGGCGCCACTTCGGCGATCAGCGCGCGCAGCTGGGCCGCTGTGCCCACCGGCACGGTCGACTTGGTGACAATAACGCAACCATCGGGCGCGGCGGCAGCGACCTCACGGGCGGCGGCGTAAACATAGGTGAGATCGGCATGGCCATCGCCACGCCGCGATGGCGTGCCGACGGCGATGAACACGGCCTCGGCGGTGCTCACCGCCTCGGCGAGCGCCGTGGTAAAGGCCAGGCGGCCAGCCCGGATGTTGCGGGCCAGCATGTCGTCAAGACCGGGTTCATATATCGTCGAGGCGCCGGTCTTGAGCTTGGCGACGATCTCGGGATTGGCGTCGACGCAGGTGACGCTGTGGCCAAACTCGGCAAGGCAGGTGCCCGAAACCAGGCCAACATAGCCGGTGCCAACGACTGCAATGCGCATGATCTGTGCCTCGGTAAGTGACTGATGCCGAGGCTGTGTTCCAGCAATGTGACCTCAGTGTGACTGTTTGCTGATTGTTGAAGTTCCTGTGAAATATCAGCGCCTCAGGCTTACCAGCAGGTCCCGGACCCTGGATTCCAGCACATCCACGCCGTCCTTTACACCAGCGACATTGCCGACCATGTTCTCGGCTTGGCAACCTGAGCGCCGGGTATCGCCGGCCACCTTGCTCATACCGTCCGCGGCCCGCTGCGCGGTTTGCGCGGCTTTCTGGATGTTGCGGCTGATCTCGACACCGGCGTGGTTCTGCTCCTCGACCGCCGCGGCGACCGTCGATGTCACCGTGTTGTTGCGCTCGATGGTATCGGCAATGGCGGCGACGGCCTGTGCAGCCCGCTCGGCGATCGACTGGATCGAGCCCACCTGCTCATGCACGCTCTTGGTCGCCTGGGCGGTCTGGGTCGCCAGCGTCTTGACCTCGGAGGCGACGACGGCGAAGCCGCGACCGGCCTCGCCGGCGCGTGCCGCCTCGATGGTGGCGTTGAGCGCCAGCAGATTGGTCTGGCTGGCGATCTGGGAGATCAACTGAACGACTTCGCCAATCTGGCTGGCGGCCTGGCCCAGCTGCGCGACAGTGTGCGTGATCGCGTCGATCTCCGCCGACACCTTCCCGGAGACGCCGCGCGCCTCGTGAACCTGGCGGGCGATTTCGTGAACCGATGCCGTCATTTCCTCGATGGCGACCGCACAGCCCTGAACATAGGAGGAGGCCTCGGTCACGGCGTCGACCATCGACAACGAGGCACTGGAGGCTTCGGCGAGATCGCCTGCCATGGCATGGGCGGATTGCCGCATGGTCTCCCCCTGCGCGCTGACCAGAGACACTGCCCCCTGCACCTCCTGCTCGATCCGGTCGGCGACGGCCTGAAGTTCACGATCGAGTTTGGCCTGACCGGCCTCGATGTACACCGACACCGCCAGCTCCATGTCCAGCAGCGTTGCCTTCTGCACGGCCTTGAGTGTCGCCAGCACGTCGGGCTGGTGCGCCAGCGCTTCACCAGCGATGATGTCGGTCAGGCCATCCAGGGCCCGGGCGTAGGCGCCAATGTACCATTTCGGCTCCAGGCCGATGCGTTCGTGCGCGTTCCCGATAGCGGTTGCACGGTTGTGATACTCGTCGTCGAAACGACCTTCCAGCAAGGTCAGCCAGTGGGCGTGCTGGGCTTTCTGCAGTCCATCAACCCGCCCGTGCAGCATCGGCGCCAGGGCGGGTTCCGCCAGCATGTGCACATAAAGGGACTGGAGGAGCGGGGCGATACGGTTGTCGATGCGCTCGCGGGCCGCGCGCAGCAGCTGACAGTCCGATTCACTTATGCCAAAAAAACGCACCCGATCAACGATGCCCCGGTTGGTCGACATAATGGCAAGACTCCTTGCGATGGTCCCCCAACCGTGCGCCATAGTGTACGACAACGATTAACAAGCCTCTAAGGTGCTGGAGTTTTGGCGCAAACAGGAGTGTGGCATGGCCGCTCACGGGCGAACGTTCGAGTGCACCGAAATGGGGCAGGGCAGTACCGCCGTCGAAGTGCTGGAGCTGTTTTCTGATACCGCGAGGGCGTCGGATCGCCAGGTTCGCCGAATGATCGCGGAAGTCCCGGTGTCGCTGACCTACAACGGCGTCGCTCATGTGGTGATGATGGCAACCCCGCTGGATGTCGAGGATTTTGCCGTCGGATTCACGCTGACGGATGGCCTGGCGGATACGTTCGACGACATCGCGGACGTCGAGGTGCGCGAGGTGTCCCCCGGATTGCTGGTGCGGATCGACCTGCCGGCCCGGCTGGCGGGACGTTTGAACGAGCGGCGGCGTGGCATGGTGGGCCAGACCGGTTGCGGCCTTTGCGGCGTGATCGAGCTTGAGCAGGCAGTGCCTGCGGCGCGCAAGGTCCCGTCACCGGGTCCGGTGATGCCGGACGTGATTTTCCGGGCGCTGACGGCACTGCGCGACCGCCAGTCGCTCAATCAGGCCACGGGCGCCGCCCATGCCGCCACCTTTGTTGGCTGGCAAGGCGATCTGCGCCTGGTGCGCGAGGATGTTGGTCGCCACAACGCCTTCGACAAACTGATCGGCGCGCTCGCCAGCGCCCGCATTGACCGCGCATCCGGCTTTGCATTGCTGACCGCCCGTTGCAGTTATGAACTGGTTGCCAAGGCCATGATGGCCGGCATTCCGATGCTCGTAACCCTGTCGGCGCCAACCGACCTCGCGGTGCGGCTGGCGCGAGACGCCGGCTTGACCCTGCTGTGTCTGGCCCGGGAGGACTCGGTGATCGTCTGCCATGATCCGGCAGGCCTGTTCGCTCGGCAGACCGGTGGCGGACGGCAGGACTGAACACCACAAGCGCCCCGACAGCCGCCGACAACTGAGCATGGCCCGACATCGGGCGGCATGTGGTCGCACAATAGCGCCCGGCATGGCACCCAGGCGTGCCCAGGCCTGTGATCAGGCTGCGCCGTGCCGGAACTCTATTTCGGACCTGCCCGGTCACATCTGGTTCATAAAAATCAGTTGCAACAAGACACACCCTATGCCAATGCGACGCGGCGAATAGTATTGCGAATAATTCGCATTTCACCGTGCGTAGAGGAGGTCAGAGTGGCGGCAGTGTTGGGGCGGTTGTCCGGCGGCTGGGGTGTACTGGTGCTTGGCGTGCTGATCCCCGCGGGCGCCATGGCGAGTCCGGTGGGGCAGAATGTGCACGCCAGCCTGTCGGTAGGCGGCATGTTCATGCAGGCCGACTGGGTGGTGAAGCTGGTCATGATCGGCCTTCTGCTGGCCTCGGTGGCCACCTGGACGGTCTTCATCGCCAAGGCCATGGAACTGCGCAAGGCGACGGCCATTCAGCGCGCGGCGCATGACAGCGTGGTCACGCTGCGATCGCTCGCGCAGGCCAGCGGCATTCCGGCACTGGCCGGCTCGCCGCTGATCCGCGAGGCGCTCACGGAGCTGGAGCTTTCCGCCGACGCGCTGTCCGATGCCGAGGGCGTGAAAGAGCGGGTGGTATCCCGCTTCGAGCGCTACGAGGCGGCCAGCGCCCGCCTGATGACCCGCGGCATCAATATCCTCGCCACCATCGGTGCCACCGCGCCTTTCGTCGGCCTGTTCGGGACCGTGTGGGGCATCATGAACAGCTTCATCGGCATTGCCGAGAAGCAGACCACCAACCTTGCCGTGGTGGCGCCGGGCATCGCGGAAGCCCTGCTGGCGACGGCGCTGGGGCTAGTGGCCGCCATTCCGGCGGTGGTCATCTACAACCATTTCAGCCGTCGCATCGCGGCGCACCGCGCCCTGGTCTCCGACACGGCGGCCGCCATCCTCAGGCTTGTCTCGCGCGACCTCAGTCGCGGAACCGTGGTCATCGGGCAGGGGTAAGGTCATGGCGATCCGCCTATCCGATTCCAGCGACGACCTGCCGGTCAATCACGACATCAACGTCACGCCGTTCATCGACGTCATGCTGGTGCTGCTGATCATCTTCATGGTGGCGGCGCCGCTGGCGACGGTCGATGTCAAGGTTGACCTGCCGGTGTCCACCGCGAAGCCGGCGCCCCGGCCGGCGACACCGGTGTTCCTGTCCATCCAGGCCGATGGCCGGATGCTGCTCAACGAGCGCCCGGTCTCCCGCGCCGAACTCGGCGCCGCCGTTGCGGCGGCGACCAACGCCGATCGCGAGCAGCGCATTTTCCTGCGGGCCGACAAGAGCATCACCTACGACACCATCATGGGCGCGATGAACGCGCTGCGGTCGGCGGGCTATCTCCATGTCGCGCTGGTGGGCGCGGAGGCTGGGGCGCCCCGATGAGCCTGCTGGCGCTCACCCGGGATGAACAGCAGCAGTGGACCCTGGCCGGTTCGGTGGCACTGCTGGTGCATGTGAGCGTCGTGGCGCTGATGCTGGCATGGGTTCGGCCCGCCGAACCTCCTGTCCCGGAACCGGTGGTGCTGGTCGACCTGCCACCCGAGGCGGCACCGGAAACGGCGGTGGCATCGCCCCAGCCTGTCACGCCGCCGCGGCCGGAATACAAGGCGCCACAGCCCGTGGCGCCGCCGGTGAAGATCGCGCCGGTGCGTGCGCCTTTGCCCGTCGATCCGGTGACGCTGCCACCGCCGGCGCCATCCGAGCCGCAACCCCCGCCGCCCGCCGCGGAAACTTCCCCCGCTGTGGCGACCTCGGCACCCGTCAGCCCGGCGGCGGCCTCGAACACGGAACCCAACGCGGGTTCCGGCGCGGTGCCCGGCAATGACCCGCGTGCCCGCAAGCGGGAGGCGGATTATTTCGCCCTCATCAGCGCGCACCTCAATCGCCGCAAAACCTACCCGGTCGAGGCGCGTCAGGCCCGCCAGCAGGGCGTCGTGGTGGTGCGCTTCACCGTGGACCGCAATGGCGGCGTCTCCAACGTTTCCATCAAACGCAGCAGCGGACACGAGCTTCTTGATCAGGCGACCCTCGCCCTGCTCGCCAAGGTCGCGCCACTGCCATCGATGCCCGCATCCATGCAGCGCGACAGCGTCACGCTCTCGCTGCCGATCGATTATTCGCTGAAAACCAACTAAGGAAAGGAAATCGCCATGAATGGGGTCAAGCCAGGGGTCCGACGGCCGGCAAGTCTGCGCCAGGGTACGGCAGCGGTGGCGATCGGTGTTTCTGCCGCGTTTTTCGCGCCGTCGCTGGCGGCGCAGGAAGCCGACCAGGGCGAGATCGCGCTCGATACGCTGAAGATCGAGGATCGCACCGCCGATGTGAACCCCTATGCGACGCCCGGCGCACCCTACAAGGCCGCGCGCTCCGGCGACGCCCGTCGCGTGAAGCCGCTCGCTGAAACGCCGGCGACGATCACCGTGGTGACGGAAACCCAGATCGAGGAGTCAGGTCGCAACAACTTCCGCGAAATCCTCGATGCTCAGCCGGGTATCACCGTCGGCACGGGCGAGGGCGGCAACCAGTTCGGCGATCGCTACATCATTCGCGGCCAGGAGGCCCGCAGCGCCGTCTATGTCGACGGTCTGCTCGACCCCGGCCTGCAGGCCCGGGAAAGCTTCGCGGTCGATCAGATCGAAGTCACCAAGGGACCCAGTGCCACCTTTGCCGGCCGCGGCGCCTCCGGTGGGGCGGTGAACGCCATCTCCAAGCAGGCGACCACCGACTACAACTTCCACAACGTTGATCTCACCGCCGGCACCGAAAGCCATGTGCGGGCGACGATCGACAGCAATCTGCGCCTGTCCGACAATCTCGCGCTGCGGGCCAACCTGCTGTACACCAACGAGGATGTCCCCGATCGCGACCCTGCGCGGCGCAAGCGCTTCGGCGCGGCGCTGGCCATCAAGGCCGACGTGTCGGAGAAAGTCAGCGTTCTGGCCGACTACTATCACGTGACGGTGCGCGATCGGGCCGACCTCGGCCAGGCGATCGCCAATCTCGACAACGGCGGCAAACCCTTCAGCGACATTCCGCCTTACGCCCAGCGGGAGGATTTCCAGAACGCCAAGGTCAATATCCTGACCGGGCGCATCCGGATCGAAGCCTGGGAGGGCTTCAGGATCGAAAATGCAGCGCGCTACGGCCGTACCACCGGCAACTACATCGCGTCGCAGGTCTCCCGCTTCACGCGCGGCGCCAACGATCCGACCGCGCCGGGCGCGGTGGATTACCGCATCAGCAACACCCGTACCGGCTGGCAGGACATCGATTATTTCGCTGATCGGCTGAACCTGGTGGGCGAGTTCATGACCGGCGGCGTCAAGCACAATCTGGTCGCCGGCGTCGAGTACTCCACCTACAACGTCGACGGTCGCAGTGGGACCGCCGGGGGCGGCTACTCGTTCACATCGTCGGGCGGCTTCAACTGCATCAACGGTTCCGGCACCGCCCTCAACGCCTGGTGCGTGACCGACGGCGCCGGCAACCTGCTGGATAACTACACCAACCTGGTGCAGCGTACCGGCATCACCCGCAACACCCAGCCATCGTTGCGCTGGCAGGTCGACACCCTTGCGGGCTACCTGATGGACAGCATCGACATCACCAACTGGCTCACCATCGCCGGCGGTCTGCGTTTCGATGCCTATGACTACCGCCTGCGCAGCTACAACACCACCACCGGTGTGCTGACGCAGGACTACAACAGCAGCGACACCATCTGGAGCTACAACGCCAGCATCGCGCTCAAACCGAACGAGGAAGGCATCGTTTATTTTGCCTGGGCCACCGGCGCCGATGTCAATGGCGGCGAGTCCGACGTCGGCACCAACTGCGGCTACGGCGGCCTGTGCACGGTGACCGACCCGGACACCGGCTCTGTCGTCTACCAGGGCGAGCCGGAACGGTCGGACAATCTTGAGCTTGGCACCAAGTGGGAGCTGTTCGACGACAGGCTGCTGCTGACCGCGGCACTGTTCCAGACGGTCAAGAAGAACATCTTCGAGGGCGGCTCCAACAGCTATGTCGCCACGGGCTCGCTGAACTCGGGCAAGCTGCGTGTGCGCGGCGTCGAACTGGGTCTGGCCGGCAACATTACCGATCAGCTCAGCGGCCAGGTCAGCGTATCGCTGATGAAGTCGAAGGTGCTGAAGTCTATCGACAACAACTTCAACGCCCAGCAGATCGCGGCCGGGCTGACCAACGTCGGCAAGCGCATCTCCAACTTCGCCAACAACTCGGTCGACGCCCAGCTGCGTTACCAGATCACCGAGCGGCTGGCGATCGGCGGCACCGCCACCTACCAGTCGGCGATGTACGCCGGCCAGCCGGACTCGGCGGCGACCCTCAACACCGCCGATCTTGACTCCAGTCCGACGGTGCTGGTGCCGGGACCGAATTTCGGCAAACCCAACATCCGCATTCCCGACTACACGACCTTCGGCGCCTTCGTCAGCTTCAAGGTCAACGAGAACTTGAGTCTGCGGCTGAACGGTCTCAATCTGACCGACAAGCGCTACTACACAGCGGCTTACCGCTCGGGTGGTTTCGCCTATCTCGGCGACGGGCGGACGGTGCGCCTGACCCTGTCGGGCAAGTTCTGATCGGAGCGGGCGGGCATGATCAACAGCGGCAAGGCCAAGCTGGATTCACTTCCGGCCGATCTGCTGACGCTGGAGGATTATGCCCGCCTCGCGCAGAGCTATGTCGATCCTCCCGTCTGGGCCTGGCTGCAGGGCGGTAGTGGATCATTGCAGGCGCTGGAGGCGAACCGGAACGCGCTCCAGCGTCTTGCCGTTTACAATCGGCTGCTCGTGGAGTGCCGGCACGGCACCACGGCAATCCGGCTGCTAGGGCAGGATGTCGCCCATCCTGTCCTGCTCGCGCCCATCGGTTTTCAGCGGCTTGTTCACCCCGAGGGTGAAGTCGCGTGCGCGCGCGGCGCGCTCGATACCGCGCTGGTGGTCAGCACGCTGGCCTCCTGTCCGCTTGAGGACATTGCCGGCGCCGCAGCCGGCCCCTTGTGGTTCCAGCTTTATTTCCAGCCCGAGCGACACCAGACGCTGGCGCTGGTCCGCCGTGCCGAGGCGGCCGGCTATCAGGCTCTTGTCGTCACGCTCGACACCCCCGTGAAGCCGCAGGGTGTCGCCGCCCAGAAGGCGGGGTTCGCGCTGCCTGAGTCCGTGTCGTCGGTCAACGTCGCCGACTTCGCCCCAACCAGCCCGGTGCGTCTGACGCGCGCCGACAGTTTCATCTTTCAAGGCGTGATGGCCTATGCGCCGCAGCTTGGCGACATCGACTGGCTGCGCGGCCAGACCCGGCTGCCAATCCTGGCCAAGGGCGTGAGTCATCCCGACGATGCGCGGATGCTGATCGGTGCCGGTCTCGACGGCATCATTGTCTCGAACCATGGCGGCCGCTCGCTGGAGGCGGCACCGGCGGCCATTGACGCCCTGCCAGCGGTACGGGAGGCGCTGGGCCGCGACGCCACCATTCTGATGGACGGCGGCATCCGTACCGGTAGCGATGTCCTCAAGGCGATTGCGCTTGGCGCCAACGCCGTGATGATCGGCCGCCCGCAGCTTCATGCGCTTGCCGTTGCCGGCAGCCTTGGGGTCGCGCACATGCTGAAATTGTTGCGAGAGGAACTGGAGATCGCCATGGCCCTGTCCGGATGCCCGACCATCAAGGCGATCACCCCTGCCTGCCTGTTCAGAGCGGAGGGCGTGCCGTGCTGATCGTCATCGAGAATGTGCTGGGCAAGGACGAGGTGGCCCGGTTCAGGCAGTCACTGTCCGGCGCGGTTTGGGAGGATGGCGCCAGGACGGCGGGAACGCGCTCGATCGCGGTCAAGCAGAACCTGCAATTGAATGACATGTCGCCGGTTGCCATCGAACTGGGCAACCACGTGCTGCGCAAGCTGGGTGGACATGCGTTGTTCATCTCGGCGGCGCTGCCGGAACGCATCCACCCGCCCAAGTTCAACCTGTATCAGAATGGCGGCCATTATGGCACGCACGTCGATGCCGCGTTGATGCGGGTGACGGATGCCAATCTGACCATCCGCACCGATCTGTCCGCCACGATCTTCCTGTCGGAGCCGGAAGATTACGATGGCGGGGAACTGACCATCGAGGGCCACTACGGCGCGCAGGACGTCAAGCTGCCGGCGGGCGACATGGTGCTTTACCCCTCCACCAGCCTGCACCGGGTGGCGCCGGTCACGCGCGGCCAGCGAATCGGCTGCTTTTTCTGGATACAGAGCGCGGTGGCCGACGAGCGGGCGCGGACCTTGCTGTTCGATCTCGATCAGTCGATCCAGGCGCTGTCGGTCGGCCGGGCCAAGGACGACCCGGACATCGATCGCCTGACCCACGTCTATCATAACCTGCTGCGACGCTGGGCTGCGGTATGATCAACCGGGTCGGCCGGTATCTGTTGTGGTGTGTGCTGGCCGTACCGGCGGTGCTGATGCTGACGCGACTGGCCACCGGGTCGGCGCTGGTGATGGACTTGCTGCACCCCAGCGGCGAAATGGCGATCCGGCTGATGATTCTCGCCATGCTGCCGGGGCCGCTGGCCGACGCCTTCCGGGGCAACCGCGTCCTGCGACGCTGGCTGGCGATCCGGCGCAACCTCGGTGTTGCCGCATTTGCCTATGCCCTTGTGCATCTGGCGCTTTATGTCGTCGACATGGGGTCGCTGCCAGCCCTGCTGGGCGAGCTGCCGCTGCCAGGCATCTGGACGGGATGGCTGGCGCTGGGGCTGATGGTGCCGCCGGCCGCCATCAGTTTCGACGCCGCCATGCGGGCGCTTGGTCGCAGATGGAAAACCGTGCAGCGCCTCGTCTATCCTGCCCTGTTGATCGCGTTGCTACATTGGGCGTTGCTGGAGCGGGACTGGCTGCCGGCAATCATCCATCTGGCGCCGCTGGCGATTGCCTGGGCATTGCGCGTCGGCGCCGGCTACAGGAAAGTGAAACTGGCAAGGAGTATGCCATGATCCCGATGAACCGCCTTCTCGTTCTCGCGCTTGTTCCGGTCGCGCCGCTGCTGCTGTCCACCGCGGCGCACGCGCACGGCGATGTGCGCTGCGACTCCGGCCCGGTGGAGAACTGGAAGCCGATGGGCGAACTGAAGAAAAAGGCCTGGCTGGAGGGCTGGACCGTTCAGAAGACCCAGATCGAAGGCGACTGCTACGAAGTCTATGCCCGGACCGAAGGTGGCCAGAACATCGAGGCCTTCTTTCATCCCGTAACCTTGCAGAAGCTGGTGGTGTACCGGCGCGGCAAGGAAATCTACCGCGCGCCGGACTTCAAGCCGCAATAGCGCCTGTCTGCTCAGGACGTGCGATCAAGATCGCCGGCACGTCCTGAGCAGCGGCACGCCCTGAGCAGTGGCGCGTCCTGAGCAGCGGCTGACCGACGTTTCCGTCGGACGGCAACCGGGCGATCCGCCAGCGTGCCAAGCCGTGCAGATGTCGTCGGCAAGGGAGGAGGCGGGCACTTGCCGATGTCGGCAGGCCCTGACATTGGCAGGCCCTGGCATTGCCTGATGCTGAACGACCGCCCCGGCCCTGAGCCGATCACCAGGTGGTTAAATGGAGGCCCGAGCCGGAATCGAACCGGCGTGCACGGATTTGCAGTCCGCTGCGTCACCACTCCGCCATCGGGCCCCTGGGTGCGCGTCGAGAGGCCGGCTCTTAGCAGGTCACCACAGCCGGTGCAACGGGGGCTGATACAATGGCAACCTGTTGCGTGACGTCGCAGGCAGCGATGTTGGACGCGGGATCAGTTGCCAGTCTTCACCGCACTGCACTATAAGCCCTTGGACTCAGCAGCATGGATAACGAACGATGCCGACAGCCGAACAGCTCAGGGCCAACATGGTCGCCGGTCAGTTGCGGACCAACCGCGTCGCCGATGAACGCCTGGTCGCCGCCCTGCGCGCCATTCCGCGGGAAACATTTGTCCCCGAAACGCGCCGCGCCTTCGCCTACATCGACGAGGATCTGCCACTCGGTGGTGGCCGCTTCCTGATGGAGCCGATGGTGTTCGGCCGGCTGCTGGACGAGGCAGAGGTCCAGCCGCGGGACAAGGTGCTGATTGTCGGCGCCGGCACCGGTTACAGCGCGGCCATCCTGGCGCGTGTCGCCGGTCAGGTGGTGGCGCTGGAGCAGGACGCGGCGCTTGCGGCAACGGCGCGCCAGCAGCTTGCGGCGCTGGGCAACGTCAAGCTGGTTGAAGGCGCGCTGACGCAAGGCGCCGCCGCCGACGGCCCTTACGACCTCATTGTCATCGAGGGCGCGGTGGACTTCATTCCCGACGCGCTCGTCGAACAGCTGTCGGGCAATGGTCGTCTTGTCACGGTCATCAACGATCATGGCGTTGGCAGGGGCGTGGTCGGCCGAAGGTCCGGGACCGGGTTTGGCGTAATGCCCTTTATGGACGCTCAGGTGCAGCCGCTGCCGGGCTTCGGCCGGCCGGCGTCCTTTACGTTCTAGAAACCATCTATCTGTTGAATGGCGCTGCGCATCAGCGCGGGTGCAAGGATCCCTCATGACGATACGCAGACTCATCCTCCTGACGACGGTCGCCGCCGCGCTGACAGGCGGCACGGCCGGCGCTGAAACCCTGGAGGAGGCCCTTGGCCTTGCCTATTCGAGCAATCCCGACCTCGCCGCCCAGCGAGCGGCCCTGCGGGCGGTCGACGAGGACGTGGCGTCGGCGGTTTCCGGCTACCGGCCGGACATCGGCGTCACCAGCGCGATCACCCGGACCGACGTCGATGATGGCACCGACGCCGCCACCACCAAGTCGGTAAGCGGCCAGCTGTCGCAGTCGCTGTTCAGCGGCCTGCGGACCGTGAACAGCGTCAAGGCCGCCGATGCCGCCGTGCTCGCGGGGCGCGAATCACTGCGCTTCAGCGAAATCTCGGTGCTGCGTGACGCCGTTGCGGCCTACATGGACGTGGTGCGCGACGAGGAAGTGCTGCGGCTCAACCAGAACAACGTCGAGGTGCTGCAGCGGCAGCTCCAGGCCAGCCGGGACCGTTTCGAGGTCGGCGAACTGACCCGCACCGACGTCGCCCAGTCGGAGGCCCGCCTGTCGTCGGCTGTCAGTGCCCGCATTGCCGCCGAAGGCAACCTGACCGCCAGCCGCGAGGCCTATCGCCGCGTCATTGGCCAGGCACCCGGCACGCTTGGCAAGCCGGGGCAGCTGCCGGCCCTGCCGGCAACCGTGGACGAGGCGATCGAGGTCGCGCTGAAGGAAAGCCCGGTCGCGCTGGCCGCCCGCTACACCGAGCAGGCCGCCGGTCATAATGTCGCGGTCGCCAAGGGCGCCGTACTCCCCTCGTTGTCCGCCAATCTTGGCCTGTCCTACCGCAAGAACGACACCACCGCCGCCGTCACCACCATCGACGATGACCGGGTGACCTCGACGGTAGGGCTGACCCTGACCGTGCCGCTCTACCAGGCCGGCGCCGAATATGCGTCGGTACGCCGTGCCCAGCAGGTCCGCAGCCAGCGGATGCTGGAGATCGCCTCGGCCGAACGCCAGGTGGTCGAGGGTGTTCGCAATGCCTGGGAGGGCCTGCGCACCGCCCGCTCGACCATCACGTCGGCCCGCTCGGCGGTGACGGCCAACGAGATCGCGCTGGAAGGCGTCAAGCAGGAACAGGAAGTCGGCTCGCGCACCATTCTGGAAGTGCTCAACGCCGAACAGGAGTTGCTGGTCGCCCGCTCCGAGCTGGTGACGGCGGAGCGCAACGAGGTGGTGGCCGCCTATGCCCTGCTGGGCGCGATCGGCCGGCTGGGCGCGCGCGAACTCGCGTTGTCGGTCGACATTTACGATCCGGCCGAGCACTATAAGAAGAGCAAATGGCGGTTATTCGGTTGGGAAGGGCAGAACTGAAACCGCCACTGACGTCGGCAACCACGCCGGAGGGATGAAAAGGGAGAGACGACCGTGAGCACGGCCGAATCGAAAGAGCCGACGATGGAGGAGATCCTCGCTTCCATCCGGCGCATCATCTCCGAGGAAGGCGAGGCCGGCGCCGAGGCCGCGGCGCCGGCACCGGCGATCGAGGAAGAGACGCCCGAGGACATCGAGGCCCAGGCCGCCGCGCTGGAGGACGACGAGGATTCGGTGTTCTTCGACGAGGAGAGCAACGACGTACTTGAACTCACCGACTCGCTGACACCACCGGCCGCGCCAGTGGCGCCACCGCGCGCGACGCCGGTCAGCCGGGCGCCCGAGGAGGCGCTGGTGTCGGAATCGACGGTCGAGGTTGCCTCGCAGTCGCTGTCGTCGCTGTCGGGCCTGCTGGTGCGCAGCTATCCGGGCGCCGAGAACACACTCGACGGTCTGGTGCGCGAGATGCTGCGCCCGATGCTGAAGGAATGGCTGGACGCGCATCTGCCCGACATGGTCGAACAGATGGTCTCCCGCGAGATCGCCCGCATCTCCGGCCGCGCCAAGTAACATTCGCGACATAATATTAGCCTGAATCCGCCGCGGCGCTGTCCTACACGCCATCGTCGCGATATGGTCCCCGTCGAAGTGAGTCGCGCGGGGAGATGTTGCGCATGATTATTGTTTGGCGGCGGATTGTCGGACTGATCGTGATGGCGCTCTCGGCGCTGCTGGCGGCCATGCCCGCCATGGCCCTGCCGGGGCTGAGCCCGACCGACCTCAACGTGCTCAACCGGGTCAGCGACCCGCAGGCATCGCCCGACGGGCGCACCCTGGTGTTCGTCCAGCGGGAAACCGACATCGCGGCGAACAAGGGCCGCACCGACCTGTTCGTGCTCGACCTTGGCGCGCGCACCGCGTCGCCGCGTCGACTGGCCGCCGATCCCGCCAACGACAGCCAGCCGCAGTGGAGCGCTGACGGTCGCTGGGTCTATTTCCTCTCGGGGCGCAGCGGTTCAGCCCAGGTCTGGCGCGTCGGCGCCGACGGGCAGGGGCTGACCCAGGTCACCGACCTGCCGCTGGCGCTGGGCGGCTTCCATCTGTCGCCCGCCGGCGACCGGCTGGCCTTCTGGGCCGATGCCTTCCCCGACTGCGGCGCCGACCTCGCCTGCACCAAGGCCCGGCTGGACGCGCGCGCGGCGGCCAAGACGAGCGGGCACGCGCACGACCAGCTGTTCGTGCGTCACTGGGATAGCTGGGCGGATGGCACCCGGTCTCGCCTGTTCACCGCGGCGCTGGGTGCCGACGGCAAGGTGACGGGCGCCGTCGCCGACATCGCCGGCAAACTGGTGGGCGACACGCCGTCGAAGCCCCATGGCGGGGCCGAGGAGATCAGCTTCTCGCCCGATGGCCGCACGTTGTACTTCGCGCTGCGCGAAGCGGGCCGCATCGAGGCGCTGTCGACCAACCTCGACATTTTCGCGGCTCCCGCCGATGGCTCGGCGCCGGCGGTCAATCTGACCGACGCCAACGACGCCACCGACAGTCTGCCACGGGTGTCGCCGGACGGGCGGACGCTGGCCTGGGTCGCCATGGCGCGCCCCGGTTTCGAGGCCGACCGGCTGGTGCTGATGCTGCGCGACCTGAAGTCGGGCCGGACCCGGGCGCTGACCAAGGGCTGGGACCGGTCGGTCAACAGTTTCGAGTGGGCCGCCGACGGCAAGTCGCTGCTGGCGACCACCAATGACGAGGGCAATGTGCCGCTGGTGCGCGTCGAGGCCGCCACCGGCCGTGTCGCCGTGCTGGTGAGTGGCGGCAGCATCGACGGCTTCACCGAGGCCGGCAAACGTGTGGTCTACGTCCGCCACGGCCTGGACGCGCCGGCCGACCTCCATGTGCTGGAAGGCGGCAGGACCCGGCCGCTGACGGCGGTCAACGCCGCACTGCTTGCCGGGCGGGCGCTGGGCCGCGCCGAGACCTTCACCTTCAAGGGCTGGAACGATGAGCCGGTGCATGCCTTCCTGGTCAAGCCGGCGGGTTTCGAGGCCGGCAAGCGCTATCCGCTGGCCTTCGTCGTCCATGGCGGGCCGCAGTCCACCCTGTCGAACCAGTGGCACTACCGCTGGAACGCCCAGGTGCTGGCCGGGGCCGGCTACGCGGTGCTGTTCGTCGATTTCCACGGTTCGGTTGGCTACGGCCAGGCGTTCACCGATTCCATCACCCAGGACTGGGGCGGCAAGCCACTGGAAGACCTGCGCAAGGGGCTGGCGGCGGCGCTCGCCAGGCATGACTGGATCGATGGCGATCGGGCCTGCGCGCTGGGTGGTTCCTACGGTGGCTACATGATGAACTGGATCGCCGGCCAGTGGCCCGACGGCTTCCGCTGTCTCGTCAACCACGCCGGCATTCTGGACGCCCGCCACATGGCCTATGCCACCGAGGAGCTGTGGTTCAATGAATGGGAGCATGGCGGCGCCTATTACGAAGTCCCCGCCAACTACGAGAAGCACAACCCGGTCCACTTCGTCGACCGCTGGAAAACGCCGACGCTGGTCATCCACGGCCAGCAGGACTTCCGGGTGCCGTTCGAGGAGGGCATCGCCACCTTCACGGCATTGCAGCGGCGCGACATCCCGAGCCGGCTGCTGGTCTACCCCGACGAGAACCACTGGATCCTGAAGCCCGCCAACTCAATCCAGTGGTACGAGGAAGTGCTGGCCTGGCTCAACCGCTGGACCCGTTAGCCTCACCTGATCCGCCCGGGCGCGGCACGCCGCCACCCGGGCGGAGCCAGCCGCTCAGACGGCGCTTGCCAAGGCTATCGCGAGGCGCTTGAAATCGGGCACGGGCGCTGCCGACCCGTCTCCGCGAGAGGTTCCCCATGCCATCCGCCGTCTGGGCCACCGCTGGCCTGCTGCTGGCCTCCAACATCTTCATGACCATCGCCTGGTATGGCCACCTCAAGTTCAAGCACAGCGCCTTGTGGCTGGTGATCCTGGTGTCGTGGGGCATCGCTTTCTTCGAATATTGCCTGCAGGTGCCAGCCAACCGCATCGGCCACGGGGTGCTGACCGCGCCGCAGCTCAAGGGGTTGCAGGAGATCATCACCTTGGGCGTGTTCGCGGTGTTCTCCTGGGTCTGGCTCGGCGAGCCGGTGACGGCGAAGCAGGCGGTGGGCTTCGGTCTCATCATCGTCGCCGCCGTGCTGATCTTCCAGAAGTAGCCGACGGGGTGCCCGGCGTGACGTCCGGCCTTTTCCGCGCGCGCGAAGTCTGGCACAGGAGCGACCCTGAGAGGATTGCACATGCTTGAAAAGACCTACGAACCGTCGGCTATCGAGGCCAAATGGTACGCCCACTGGGAACAGTCGGGCGCGTTCCGCCCCACCGGCAAGGGCGACGACGTGTTCACCATCGTCATCCCGCCGCCCAACGTGACGGGCAGCCTGCACATGGGGCACGCCCTCAACAACACGCTGCAGGACGTGCTGGTGCGCTACCATCGCCTCAAGGGCTATGACGTGCTGTGGCAGCCGGGCGTCGACCATGCCGGCATCGCGACGCAAATGGTGGTCGAGCGCCAGCTCGACGCCGAGGGTCTCAAGCGCACCGACATGGGCCGCGAGCAGTTCCTTGCCCGCGTCTGGGCCTGGAAGGAAGAGTCCGGCGGCACCATCACCGGCCAGCTGCGCCGGCTCGGTGCCTCGTGCGACTGGAGCCGCGAGCGCTTCACCATGGATGAGGGCTTCTCCAAGGCGGTGCTCAAGGTGTTCGTCGAGCTCTACCGCCAGAAGCTGCTCTATCGCGCCAAGCGCCTGGTGAACTGGGACCCCAAGCTGAAGACCGCGATCTCCGACCTTGAGGTCGAAATGCGGGAAGTGCAGGGGACGTTCACCCACATCCGCTACCCGCTGGCCGATGACGCCACCCGCCACATCGTGGTGGCGACGACGCGGCCGGAGACCATGCTGGGCGACACGGCGGTTGCCGTCCACCCCGACGACGCGCGCTACCAGGCGCTGGTCGGCAAGATGATCCGCCATCCGATCACCGGCCGGCTGATCCCCATCGTCGCCGACGAGTGGGCCGATCCGGAGCTGGGGTCGGGCGCGGTGAAGATCACCCCGGCGCACGACTTCAACGACTGGCGGGTGTACGAGCGCCACAAGGACATCGGCTATATCAACATTCTGGACGCGGACGCGCGCATTCTTGCCGCCGATGGCATCCCGGCCGACTATGTGGGGCTGGACCGTTTCGAGGCGCGCAAGAAGGTGGTCGCCGACCTTGAGGCGCTGGGCCTGATCGAGCTGATCGAGCCCAAGACCATCCAGATGCCCTATGGCGACCGCTCCGGCGTCGTCATCGAGCCGTGGCTGACCGACCAGTGGTATGTCGATGCCAAGACGCTGGCCGAACCGGCGATCGCCGCCGTGCGCGAGGGCCGCACCCAGTTCGTGCCGGAGACCTGGTCCAAGACCTATTATAACTGGATGGAGAACATCGAGCCGTGGTGCGTCTCCCGCCAGCTGTGGTGGGGCCACCAGATTCCGGCCTGGTACGACGACGCCGGCAACGTCTACGTCGCCGAGACGGCCGAGGAGGCCCAGGCCCAGGCGGGCGCGGGCATCGCCCTGCGCCGCGACGAGGACGTGCTCGACACCTGGTTCTCGTCCGCCCTGTGGCCGTTCGGCACGCTGGGCTGGCCGGAGGACAACCAGATTCTCGCCCGCCACTACCCGAACTCGGTGCTGATCACCGGCTTCGACATCATCTTCTTCTGGGTCGCCCGGATGATGATGCAGGGCATCCACTTCATGGGGGTGGAGCCGTTCCACACCGTCTACTGCCACGGTCTCGTCCGCGACGAGAAGGGGCAGAAGATGTCGAAGTCGAAGGGCAACGTCATCGATCCGCTGACGCTGATCGACAAATACGGCGCCGACGCGCTGCGCTTCTTCATGTGCGCCATGGAAAGCCAGGGCCGCGACATCAAGCTGTCGGAGGCCCGCATCCAGGGCTACCGCAACTTCGGCACCAAGCTGTGGAACGCCGCCCGCTTCTGCCAGATGAACGGCGTCAGCGGCTCGGCCTCGGCCACGCCGCCGGCAGCCCACCAGACCGTCAACCGCTGGATCATCGGCGAGGTGGCGGCGACCGTCGCCAAGGTGGAGGCAGCCTATGCCGCCTACCGCTTCGACGACATCGCCAACACCCTCTACGGCTTCGTGTGGAACAGCTTCTGCGACTGGTACGTCGAGCTGTCCAAGCCCGCGCTGCAGGGCGAGGACGGGCCGGCCAAGGCCGAGACCCAGGCGGTCGCCGGCTGGGTGATCGACCAGATCCTGGTGCTGCTCCACCCGGTCATGCCGTTCCTCACCGAGGAGCTGTGGCACGCGCTGGCGGACCGGACGAGCGATCTCATCACCGCCCGCTGGCCGGTGGTGCCGGCCGACGTGGTGGACGCGACCGCCGTCGCCGAGGTCGACTGGCTGGTGCGGCTGATCTCCGCCATCCGCTCGGCCCGCACCGAGCTCAACGTGCCGCCGTCGGCCCAGATCGGCGCCCACGTGGCCGGCGCTTCGGCCGAGACCGCCGCGCGACTGGAACGCCATCAGGCGGCGCTGTTGCGGCTGGCCCGGCTGTCCGGCGTGTCGACGGCGCCGGTCGATACCCAGGGCGCGATCCAGGTGGTGGTGGACGAGGCGACGTTCGTGCTGCCGGTCGCCGACCTGATCGACCTTGCGGCGGAGAAGGCGCGGCTGGCCAAGAGCGCGGAGAAAGCCCGCAAGGAGGCCGCCGGCATCGCCGGCCGGCTCGGCAACGCCCAGTTCATCGAGAAGGCCAAGCCGGAAGTGGTGGAGGACGCGCGCGAGAAGCTCGCCGAACTCACCGCCCAGGCCGACCGGCTCGACGCGGCGCTCAACGCGCTGGGCTGAGGGGGAGGGCATCGGCACGGTCATGCCCTTTGAAGTTCTTCGCGGTGCGCCGGCGGCGGTGCTGTTCGTCGCCGACCATGCCTCCAACCGGGTGCCGGCGGCGCTCGGCGACCTCGGCGTGCCGGCCGCCGACATGGCGCGCCACATCGCCTGGGACATCGGCACCGATGCCCTGACGCGGGCGCTGGTGGCCACCGTCGGCGGCGTGGCGGTGCTTTCCCGCGTGTCGCGGCTGGTGATCGACAAGAACCGCGATGCCGACCATCCGGGTCTGGTGCCCGAGACCAGCGACGGCACCGTCATTCCGGCCAACCAGGGGCTGGGCGAGGCCGAGAGGGCGCGACGGATCGCGCTCTATTTTCACCCCTACCACAAGGCGATAGAGGGGGAAGTTGATGCGTTGCTGAAGCAGGGCGTCCGCCCGCTGCTGGTGGCCGTGCACAGTTTCACGCCGGCGATGAACGGGCACCAGCGCCCGTGGCATGTCGGTATTCTCTACAACCGGGACGACCGGCTGGCGCGCCGGGCGATCGCCTGGCTGCGCGACTATCATCCCGAGCTGGTGGTGGGCGACAATGAGCCCTATGCCGGCACCGTGCTCAACGCCACCATGAACCGCCATGCCGAGGCGCGCGGTCTGCCCTACATCAGCCTGGAGATCCGTCAGGATTTGCTCGCGGATGAAGGCGGCATCGCGCAATGGGCGGCGCGTCTGGGGGCGATGCTGCATCATTTTCTGTCGCAGCCGGCCTGAAACAGCTTTCGTTTATTGCGTGGAGCAGTTAACAGACGCCGGCGTACCTTGCTGCGTGTCCGAGGAGAAAAGTCATGGCCATCGACAAGTCCAAGCTGCCCAGCCGCCACGTTTCCGTGGGTCCGGAGCGGGCGCCGCACCGCAGCTACTATTACGCCATGGGCTGGAAGGAAGAGGATATCGCCAAGCCGTTCGTGGCGCTGGCCTCGGCGGGCAATGATTCCGCGCCCTGCAACACCACGCTGGATCAGCAGGCCGACTGGGCGCGCGAGGGCGTGCTGGCGGCCGGCGGCACGCCGTTCCGCTTCAACACCATCACCGTCACCGACGGCATCGCCATGGGCCACCAGGGCATGAAGTCGTCGCTGATCAGCCGCGAGGTGATCGCCGATTCCGTCGAGCTGTCGGTGCGCGGCCACTGCTACGACGCGCTGGTCGGCTTCGCCGGCTGCGACAAGAGCCTGCCGGGCATGATGATGTCGATGCTGCGCCTCAATGTGCCGTCGATCTTCGTCTATGGCGGTTCGATCCTGCCCGGCCGCTTCCACGACCGCGACGTCACCGTCGTCGACGTGTTCGAGGTGGTCGGCAAATTCGCCGCCGGCGCCTGTCCGCTGTCGGAAGTGACGGCGCTGGAGAAGGTCGCCTGTCCGGGCCATGGCGCCTGTGGCGGCCAGTACACCGCCAACACCATGGCCTGCGTCGGCGAGGCGATCGGCCTGTCGCTGCCCAACAGCAACATGGCGCCGGCGCCCTACAAGAGCCGCCAGGAGATCGCCGTGGCCGCCGGCCGCCAGGTGATGACCCTGCTGGAGAAGAACATCCGCCCGCGCGACATCTGCACCCGGGAAGCCTTCGAGAACGCTGCCCGTATCGTCGCCGCCACCGGTGGCTCGACCAATGGCGCGCTGCACCTGCCGGCGATGGCCAACGAGTGCGGCATCGACTTCGACCTGTTCGACGTCGCCGAAATCTTCAAGACCACGCCGTACATGGCCGACCTCAAGCCAGGCGGCAAATATGTCGCCAAGGACATGTATGACGCCGGCGGCATCTACATGCTGATGAAGAGCCTGGCAGCCACCGGCCTGCTCCACCTCGACTGCATGACCGTCACCGGCAAGACGCTGGGCGAGAATATCGAGGAAGTCACCTGGAACCCCGACCAGAAGGTGATCTACGACGCCAAGGCGCCGATCACGCCGACCGGCGGTGTCGTCGGTCTGCGCGGCTCGCTGGCGCCCGATGGCGCCATCGTCAAGGTCGCCGGCATGAAGAACCTCAAGTTCTCCGGTCCCGCGCGCGTGTTCGACTGCGAGGAGGACGCCTTCGCGGCGGTCGAGGCCCGCAAGTTCAACGAAGGCGAGGTGCTGGTGATCCGCTACGAGGGCCCCAAGGGTGGCCCCGGCATGCGCGAGATGCTGTCGACCACGGCGGCGCTCTACGGCCAGGGCATGGGCGAGAAGGTGGCGCTGATCACCGATGGCCGCTTCTCGGGCGCCACCCGCGGTTTCTGTGTCGGCCACGTCGGGCCGGAAGCGGCCGAGGGCGGCCCGATCGCGCTGGTGAAGGATGGTGACATCATCACCATCGACGCCGAGGCCGGCACCATCGACGTCGACGTCAGCGCGGAGGAAATGGAAATCCGCCGCACCGCCTGGGCGCCGCGGCAGACCGACTATCAGTCCGGCGCGCTGTGGCGCTATGCCCGGAATGTCGGCCCGGCCCGCACCGGCGCTGTCACCCATCCTGGCGCCAAGGCGGAAACCCACGTCTACGCCGACATTTAGGCTCTGGCCGCGCTACGAAACGCGGCGGGCGCCCGCCGGCGTCCGCACCGTGCAGCGCGAGCGCCTCGTTACGGTCTGTCAACCTTTATCCGACAGGATAAAGGTATGGCAAAAGTGTATCCGCGTGACTCGCTGTCCGACCCTCACGTCTCCGATCTTCAGGCGGCGTTCGATCAGCTGAAGATTGCTGTCGATCTCATGCCCATGGGCGTCTCCTACGCGGACCTCCGCAGCGGCCGGATTCTATACGGCAACCAGCGTTTTCACGACCTGATCGGCGGCGATCCCGGGCCGATGACGGTGCCGGCGTGGCTGGAGCGTTTCGTCAGTGGCGACGCGAACATCCGACGCCTCAAGCAGATGTGGTCGCCCGAGCGGGCCGCCGGGCTCGACGTGCCGGTGGAGGTGACGCCGGCCGACATCATGCTGCGTTGTCTGGACGGCACGATGAAGCCGGTGGCGATGACGGGTATCATGATTCCCGCCACCGGCCAGATGCTGGCGACCTTCATCGACCTCAGCGAGCGGGTGGCGACCCAGCGGGCGCTGGCCAACAGTCAGCTGCGCCTGTTCAGCGCCCTGTCGGCCTCGCGGCGCGGGCTGTACGAGGTGGAACTGCGCACGCACACGCTGACCATGGTGGTGGAACTCAACAGCATTCCCAACCTGCTCACCGACACCAACAGTATTCCGTTGCGCCGCTTCTGGACCCGGCTGCATCCGGAAGACCGCCAGGCGGCGGTCACGGTCTATCGCGGCCACGTTGCCGGCACGATCGACGAATACCGCCTGGAATATCGTGTGCGGCTGACCACCGGCGACTGGTTGTGGGTCGAAAGCGCCGGTGCCGTGATCGAACGCGACGATGCCGGCATGCCGGTACGGGTGATCGGCACCTATTGCGACATCAACGATCGCAAGCTGGCCGAGCGTCAGCTGGAAACGAGCAACGCGGAACTCACCCGTTCATTGCGGCAACTTCAACGTTACGAGCTGGAAGGCCGGTTGTTGCGCGTGTTCGGTCAGAGTCTGCTGGCGGCCAGTAAGTCCGAAGACGTCTATGCGGCCGTCAATGAGGTCTCGGCGGAGTTGTTCGCGGCCTATCCGGGCTATATCGCCGTCATCCAGGAAAGTGGCACGCTCGCCATGCTCAATCGCTGGGGCGGGATCACCTGCTCCGGCGCCTCGACGCTCGCCGATTGCCAGGCGCTTGCCCGCGGCGTCCCCCTACAGGCAGCCAGCTGTCCGTCCTGCCTGCTCGATGGGGCTGGCGAGACGCTGTGCGTGCCGGTTCGGATGCAGCAGTCGAAGGGCATCTGGCACCTCACGGGGCTGCCGTCACCGGAAGACAGCGACCGGGCGTCGGCTCTGATCACCACCATGCACCACATGATCGAGATGGCGCTGTCATCCATCAAGCTGCGGGAGGGTCTGCAGGAGCAGGCGCTGCATGACCCGCTGACGGGGCTGTACAATCGTCGCTATCTCAACGAGACGATCAACCGCGATCTGGCGGACGTCGAGCGCACGGGGCAGCCGCTGGCGGTGGCGCTGCTCGACCTCGACCACTTCAAGCATTTCAACGACACCTATGGGCACGCCGTGGGTGATCTGGTGCTGTCGCGCGTGGCGCAGGTATTGCAGGCCAGCTGCCGGCAGAGCGACATGGTCTGCCGTTTCGGCGGCGAGGAATTCATGCTGGTGATGCCGGGCACCACCCAGGCGGACGCGCTGGCCAAGCTGGACGATCTGCGCCGGCGCATCGGCAGCATCCACGAGACGGTCAACGAACTGGTCATCGACTTTCCCACCATCTCGGCGGGGCTGGCAATGGCGCCGCTCAACGGCCGTACGCTGGAGCAGCTCGCCCATTGCGCCGACGCGGCGCTGTACGAGGCCAAGCATCGCGGGCGCGACCGGGCGCTGGCCTACGAGCCGGCGATGGAAGCCGCGCTGACCTCCTGACCCCCGAACGCCTGCAAAGCCACCCGCCAGCCGCCCAGCCGGTCGCTCCGGGGCGCGTTCAGCCGACGGGCAACGTGAAAGGCGCCTCCCACCGGGGTGGGAGACGCCCATTGCAGCTAGCGGGGCAGAGAGGTCAGCGTCGCCGGCGACGGGCGGCCAGCCCGACACCCATCAGTCCGACGCCCGCCAGACCAAGAGCGGCCGGCTCGGGGATGGCGCGCGCGGTCATGATGATGCCGGTGCTCAGCATCGCGCTCTGACCCTCCTCGGTGAAGAAGACGAGATCGACATTGCCGTCCTCATTGACATCCGCGTTGTGCAGCGTGCCGCCGGACAGACCCAGCACCACCAGTTGGGCGGTATAGAGATAGCCATCGCGGGAGAACGACACGCTGAGGGCGTTGGGATTCAGCAGCGCGAAAATGTCGTCGCACACCGAAACCGATCCTTCCTGGCAGCTGCCGCTGTTGGGCGTTTCGGTGAACTCGATGTTGAAGGTCTGGCTGAAGAACTCCGAGGCCCCGCCACCACCGGGGGTAAGCGTGATCTGCGTCAGCAGGTCGGTCGAGGTGAGGGACGCGCCGCTGATGGTGAAATTGTTGTGGGTGATCATCACCGCCGGCGCCGCGCCGTCGTTGACCTCGATCGTGCCCAGCACGTTGTTGGTGACACGCAGACTGCTCTGCTCGCCGCCATTGGACGACGTACCCCAGGAGATGACGCTGTCGTCGCCGTCGAGGGTCGGCACGATGGAACCGGGGACGACATTGTCCCAGTTGCTGGTGACGTCGAAATCCCAGAACTGGATGAACGCCGCCGACGCGACGGAAGGAATCGCCAAAGTCATCGCGGCTGTAGCGATGCCCATCATGAATTTTCGACTGAACACTTTTAGTCTCCTTGTGGCCCTGACTACTTCGGGTCGGAAATTGGATTGGACCCGTAATTTCAAGGAGCAACAACCGTGCCATCATTTTAATATATTGAAATATATGTGTTTTTATCGAAAATAATCATGATACACATGAAACGGAGTAATATTTTCCGACGCCAAAGTAATACGGCATCGCAATGAATATTGTTTCGGATAATTACTGTTAGCGTTGCGTAATGCGAATGAACGTCAGGGTGACGCTCACGGCTCGCGCAGGACGCACCAGGCCGGCACGTGATCCGACGCCTTCTCCAGCGCGCGGGTGGTGCGGTCGATCCCTGCGGCCTCCAGCCGGTCGGCGGCCGGTGGTGACAGCAGCAGGTGATCAATGCGCAGACCCCAGTCCTTGGCCCAGGCGCCACCCTGATAGTCCCAGAACGTATAGGCGCGTCCGGTCGGCTGTACGGCCCGGATGGCATCGGTGAAGCCGAGGCCGAGCAGGCGGCGGAACCGCTGGCGCGATTCAGGCTGGCACAAGGCGTCGTCGGCCATGCGCCGGGGGTCCCAGACATCCTCGTCGGCGGGGCAGACATTGAAGTCGCCGGCCAGCACATAGGGCTGCTCGCTATCCAGCGCGTGCCGGGCATGGGCGATCAGACGGTCCATCCATGCCAGTTTGTAGTCGAACTTGGGACCGGGCACCGGGTTGCCGTTGGGCAGGTAAAGCCCGGCGATGCGGACGCCCGCCACGGTCGCCTCGATGAAGCGGGCCTGCTCGTCGCCATCGTCGCCCGGCAGACCGGTGCGGACGTCGGCCAGCGGCCGCTGGCTCAGGATGGCGACACCGTTGAAGCCCTTCTGGCCATGAACGGCGCAGTGGTAGCCGCGGCTCTCGATCTCCAGCGCGGGGAAACCGTCATCGACGGTCTTGATTTCCTGCAGGCACACGACATCGGGCCGGGTGCTGTCCAGCCAGTCCAGCAGGCGCGGCAGACGGGCGCGAATGCCGGCGACGTTGAAGGTGGCGATGCGCACGCGAAAGCCTCGTCGGACCCGCCAGAGGTCAGATGGAGAAGGAGGAGCCGCAGCCGCACGACGACTGGGCGTTGGGATTGATCACCTGGAACGACGAACCGCCGAGCGACTCCACATAGTCGACGACGGCGCCTTCAAGGAACGGCAGACTGACGGCATCCACCACCATGGAAACGCCGTCGCGACTGACCACCAGGTCGTCGGGCTGCGCTGTTTCGTCGAACCCGAACCGGTACTGGAACCCGGAACAACCGCCACCATCCACCGACAGGCGCAGCTTGAGGCCAGGCTTGCCCTGTTTGGCGACCAGCGTCGCCACCCGGGCCGCCGCCGCGGCTGACAAGGCTACCTGAGGCTGATCCATCGTCCACATCTCCAGTCTGCTGCCTGACACAGTTAGGACTGGCGCGGTCATAATTCAATCAGTTGCTGGCAATCGCCCGCAATGCCGTGGCGGGCGCCACATCGGCCCCGCCTGTGGTCGTCCCCGCGGTCGTCCCCGCGGTCGTCCCCGAGGTCGTCAGCGCCGCCGCCGGTTGGGGCCGGGGTGTGAAGCGACCGTCAACGTGAGCGCCTGCCTCAATGCTGATGGATTCATGGGTGATGTCGCCCAGCACCTGGGCCGTGCGCTCCAGGGTGACGGTGCGGGCAGTGATACTGCCCTCGACACGTCCTCGCAGCACCACGGAATCGGCGGTCAGCGAGCCGGCGATGCGGCCGGTCTCGCCCTGAATGATACCATGACAGCGAACGTCGCCGTCGATGGCGCCATCGAGATGCAGTTCACCCTCGGCGGTGACATCCCCACGAATGCGGACATCGGCGGCAATGATCGACAGGCTGACAGCGTCAGCCGCGCCCGACCGGCTGCCGCGCTTGCTCGATGGCGCGCTTCTGGATTTCAAGAACATCGGCGGAAGCCTCCAGGAACGGCTTGGGATTGACCGCGCGGCCATCGACCCGCACCTCGTAATGCAGATGGGTGCCGGTCGAGCGGCCGGTGTTGCCCATGGCGCCGACCACCTGGCCGCGCTTCACGCGCTCGCCGGTGCGCACATTGATTTTCGACATGTGGCCATAGCGGGTGACCAGGCCACGCCCGTGGTCGACCTCCACCACCTTGCCATAGGCGCCCCAGTAGGCTGCCCTGGTGACGACACCGTCGGCCGTGGCGCGGATCGGGGCACCGTGGCTGCCGGTCAGGTCGACGCCGGTGTGCATGGCGGCGGAGCCATTGAACGGGTCGTAGCGCACGCCAAAGCCGCTGCTGTAGGTGAAGCGCTGGACCGGATGCAGGGATGGAATCGACAGCGACGCCTTCTCCAGCAAATCCAGTCGGTTCCACGCGATGAACAGATCCTTGAACTGTGTGCCGAGGCCCGCGAACGCACCCTGCTTGAAACTGGCCTCGACATAGGGGCCGCCAACCGCGCGGGACTGGCCGATCAGCCGCGAAGAATTGAGGCCCAGGCGGCGCAACACGGCCTCGGTTTCGCGAAAGCGGGCATCGGCGGCGTCGGTCGCCGTTTCGACAAAGGCGAGCTGACGCGACTCCAGTCCGCGATACAGCTGCATCTCCTCCAGCGCGGCCGGGTTCAGCGCGGCCGTCTCATCCGGCGCCGGAGCCGCCGAGGCCAGATCCGTATTCTGCCTCTTGGCCGTCCGCGCGGAGACCTGAAGACGATTGAGGAAAAGCTGGTTGAGAAACTGCTGTCGCTTCTCGATGCGTTGGGCGACTTCGCTGACATCGGACTTCACGGCGGCCACATGACCGGCGAGCTGGGCCAGTTCGCGCTCCTTGAGGGCGATGGCGGCCTGCTTGCTCTCCAGCTGCTCCTGCCGGAAAAGGACGGTGGCACCCGCGGTCAGGAACGAACAGGTCAGCACCAGGGCGATGCTCGCACCGACAATCTGGGCCCCTGTGCTAATGCGCAGGAAGCGGACGTTGCCATTGGTCCGGAAGTAAATCTGATGCTCGGGAAAATACCGCGTAATTCGTGCCTGCCAGACCCGGAGCAGGCCTTCTCGTTTTCGCACAGCGGTCGCTCCTTGTTGTTCTTGACTGCGGCCCGGCTTGCGCGCCGGTGTGACCCCATCTTGTTAATCACCCGTTAAGCTTCAGAAACGGGAGCCGGAGTTGTAGACAGGAAAACCCGACTTAGGCAAGAGGATGGTAAAAACCCGACATCATCCCCGCCTGCAAACGCGCGGAATCATTGAAGGGCGGCTTGAGGTCGCCCCGGAAGAATTGCCGCACTGCAGCATGGAACATTGCTTGCGAATCGCCATCGGCCGATTCGCAAAGGTGATTGAACCAGCGCACGCCCGCCGCCACGTGGGTGATCTCGTCGGTGTATATTCTCTCCAGGATGGCAGCACTCTCGTCATCGCCGGCCTTGCGCAGGCGCTCGATGGTCTGCGGCGTCACATCCAGTCCGCGCGCCTCCAGCACCATGGGCACGATCGCCAGCCGCCCGAGCAGCGTCTCGCGGGTGGCGCGCGCGGCGTCCCACAGGCCGTCATGGGCGGGCAGATCGCCATAGCCGCCACCCAGCACCGCCAGCCGTTCGGCCAGCAGCGAGAAATGCAGCGCCTCGTCGTCGGCTACCTTGACCCAGTCGTCAACGAAGGCACGCGGCATCCCGTCGCCGAAGCGGGCAACCATGTCCCAGGCGAGATCGATGGCGTTGAGTTCGATATGTGCCAGCGCATGCAGCAGCGCGAACCGGGCGGCCTCCGAGCCGGCCTTGCCGCGCTTGGGCATCCGGTTGGGTGGCAGCAGTTCGGGGCGCGCCGGTCGGGCAGGGCGGTCCGGCGGCTGGACGTCGAACGCCGCTGTCAAGGCGCCGGCGCGCCACGCGGCGGCATGTCGGCGGGAGAGGGCGGCCTTGTCCGCCGCGCCGGCCGTCATCAGTACGTTGACCGCCGCCCCGGCAATGGAGCGGGGCGGCTCGCCGTCGGCGGCCGGCGCGGTGGCGAGCATGGTCAAAGCGTCCGCACGGCCTTCAGTACCGCCTCGGCATGGCCGGCCACCTTGACCTTGCGCCAGACCTGACGCAGCACGCCCTCGCCATCAATGAGAAAGGTCGAGCGGTCGATGCCCATATACTGGCGGCCATAGAGGCTCTTCTCGACCCAGCTGCCATAGGCCTCCAGCACCTGGCCATCCTCGTCGGTGCCCAGCAGGATGCTCAGGCCGTGCTTGGCGCGAAAGCGGTTGTGCTTGGCCTGGGTGTCCTTCGAGACGCCAATGACGACCGCGCCGGCCGCCGTGAAAGCATCCAGGTGGGCGGAAAAGTCCCGTGCCTCGGTGGTGCAGCCCGGCGTGTCGTCCTTGGGGTAGAAGTAGAGCACCACCGCCCGCCCCCTGAAATCGGCGAGGCTGACGGTGCGCCCGTCGTCGAGCGGCAGGGTGAAGGCGGGGGCCGGTTGTCCGATGGCGAGATCGCTCATGACTTGTCCTTGCTCTGCTTGGGCCGCTTGCCACCGAAGACCGCCGGCCAGAGGGCGACAACCTGATTGCAGGTGGTGGTCAGCAGCGTTTCGACCGCGCGCAAGTTAGCTTTTCCGGCGGTGCGGGCAAGGATCGAACGCATGCCCGGCGGAATCTCCGCGGACTCGGGCGGGCTGGCGAACGCCACCCGGACCACTGTCTGCAGCGCCGACAGCAGATCATAGGCCTCCACCAGGGTCCGTGCCGTCGTCTCGGGCAGCACATTCGCCGGACCGAGCGCGGCGAGGATGGCCGCCGGCGAGGCCAATGCCGGAAAGCTGCCGCCCGCGGCCTCGCGCAAGGCAAGATACTGCGCCATGAATTCCAGGTCGATCAGACCGCCCGGCCGGCGCTTGACATCCCACGTCGTGCGGGCCGGCAGATGGCCATCCATCTCGGCGCGCATCTCCAACACGTCGGCCTTGAGCTTCTTCAGGTCGCGACGGGCCCGCACCACCGCCTCGATTCCGGCCATCAATGCGTCGGCGGCGGCCGGCGGGCCATGCACCACGCGGGCCGGCAGCAAGGCCATATGCTCCCACGTCCAGGCCTGATCGCGCTCATAGTCGAGGAAGCTGTCGATGGTCACCGCCAGCAGCCCCTGCTGGCCGGACGGGCGCAAGCGGGTGTCCACCTCGTAGAGCGTGCCGCCCGCGGTCTGGGCCGACACCGCCGTCACCACGCGCTGGGCCAGCCGGTTGAAATAATGCACCGCCGGCAGCGGCGTCTTGCCGTCGGACTGGCCGTCATTGCCGCCGGTGAACAGAAACACCAGGTCGAGGTCGGAGCCTGCGGTCAGATTGGCGCTGCCGTAGCGGCCCAATGCCAGCACCACCAGATCGGCGCCCTGCACCCGGCCGTGCTTGGCGGAGAAATCGGCGATGACCACCTCCACCAGCGCCCGCACCACCAGGTCGGCGATCAGCGTGTAGAGCCGGCGGGCATCCCCCGGGGTCAGGGCGCGGTCCAGCAGCTGGACGGCCAGCAGGAAATGGTACTCGGCGGTCCAGCGCCGCGCCTCGTCGAGCTTTTCCTCCAGCGTCGCAAACCGTCCGAGCCGGCGGGCGAGCGCGCTCTCCAGCGCATCGCGGTCCTGGAACACCGCCTGCTGGTCCGGGACCAGCACCACGTCGAGCAGCTCCGGCGACCGGCGCAGCGCGTCAGCCACCGGGGGCGCGACACTGAGCAGGCGGGCGACCAGGTCGAGCAGGCGCGGGTTGGTCTGGAACAGCGACAGGATCTGCACCCCGCTGGGCAGGCCGGACAGAAAGTCGTCGAAGCGCAGCAGGGTGGCGCGCGGGTCGTCGGTGCGCGCCAGCGCCCTGGCGATGGCCGGCAGCATCGCCTCCAGCAGATCGCGGGCGCGCTCCGAGCGCAGCGCGCGGTAGCGATCGGAGCGCCAGCGCTCGATCGCCGGCACGGCGTCGCTGGCGGGCAGGCCCTCGTTCATCGCCCAGCTGGCCAGCGCATCGGGGTCGGCAGGCACCATCGCTGTCTGTGCCGCCACCGGCTCGACCAGGCGGTCGTACAGCCTGGCGACGGCGTTGCCGTGGCGGCGGATCGTCGCCGCCAGCTCACGCGCCGACTTGAAGCCGCAGAACCGGGCGATGTGCCGCACGGCGGCGGCACTGGTCGGGATGCTGTGGGTCTGGGCATCGTCCACCATCTGCAGCCGGTGCTCGACGGCGCGCTGGAAACGGTAGGCGGCTTCCAGTTGAACGGCGTCCCTGGGCGCCACCTTGCCCGCGGCCACCAGGGCGGCCAGCGCCTGCAGGGTCGGGCGCAATTGCAGGCTGGGGTCGCGCCCGCCGTGGATCATCTGGTGGATCTGGACGAAAAACTCGACTTCGCGAATGCCACCACGGCCACGTTTGACGTCGTAGCCCTCCAGGCGGATCTCGCTTTGCTCGAAATGCTCGCGGATGTGCAGCGACATGTCGCGGATGTCGCGCACGATGGTGTAGTCGAGCGAGCGACGCCAGATGAACGGCCGGATGCTGTCGAGAAAGGCCTGACCGAGCGCGATGTCGCCGGCGATGGCCCGGGCACGCACGAACGCCGAACGCTCCCAGGGCAGGGCGGAAGACTGGTAGTAGCTCTCCGCGCCGCGCACCGGCAGCGCCGGCGGAGTCACGTCGGGATCCGGGCGCAGGCGCAGGTCGACCCGGAACACATAGCCATCACCGGTGCGCAGGGTGAGAATCTGCACCAGCCGCTGGGCCACCTTGACGGCGGCGGTATCGACATCATCGCGGTTGCGACAGGTCAACCGCTCCGGGTCGAACAACAGAATCAGGTCGATATCGGAGGAGTAGTTGAGCTCGCCGCTGCCGAGCTTGCCCAGTGCCAGTGCCACGAAGCCGTCACTGCTGGCTACACCGCTGGTTTCCCGGACCGCCAGTCTGATTGCGGCATCGGTTGTCACGGCGGCGACATCGGAAAGCGCGCCTGTCACGTCCTCCAGCGCCCACTGGCCGCCGATGTCGGCGATTGCCGCCGCCAGCGCCACGTCGGCCTTGGCCTGGCGCAGGGCCGCCATGGCGTCGTCGAGTTCGACGCCGTCAAGATCGAGGGCGCGCACGCCGGCCAGCGCCCGGTCGACGACCGCACGCGGCCCCTGGGTCAGCAGCAGGGCCAGTCGTTCCGGGTTGTCGCGGATCAGTCCCTTGAGGTAGGAGGAGTGCGCCCAGGCGTGGGCCAGTGCCGGTGCCAGCGGCGATGCCTTGAGCTGATCCGGCGTCAGGCACGTCTCGTCGCCCAGCATGTCGCCAGCCAGGGCCTCCGTCAGCTTGATGTCCGGCAGGACGAGTGGGAACAGAACAGATGCGTTGGACTGGGTCATGGTGCGTTGTATCCGCCTGGTCGGCTCTCTGATTTTTCCAGCGCTTAACCCAGTCCCACGGAAAGGTCGATGATTTGACGCAAGAGCGCAGTTGGCGGGCGCGCAGTTGGCTGGGGCGCAGGGCGCTGGCCACAGCCGGCGCGCTGCTGCTGGTGGTCCTCGCCGGTGGCGGCGGCCTCTGGTGGTTTTCGCGCGTCGACGTCAACAGTGGCTGGCTGCGTGGCGTCGTCACCGCCCAGGCGCGAGAAGTGGTTCCCGGCCTGACGCTCGCGCCGGGCGCGCTTCATGCCCGCCGCATCCCCTGGCGGGACAGCATCGAGGTGACGGCATCGGACACCCGTTTTACCTATCATGACGACATCGCCGGCACCGTCGATCGCATCGTGCTGGAACTGAATGACGGCGTGATCTTCGGGCGGACGGCGGTGCTGAAATCCCTCAGCGTGCACGGTGCCTCAGCCCGGGCACGCTGGACCGCCGACACGCTGGAGCGCCTGCTGGCCCGTCAGGACGAGCGTGGTCCTGCCCGCTTTCCGTGGATGACGGGCCTGCGCGAGGTAACCCTGAGCGACCTTGCGCTCCGGCTCGACGGCGGTTCCCCGCGGACGCGCCACCAGCTGCGGCTGGACAAACTGACCATCGCCGCCAGTAACGATACCGGCGATCTGCGCATTCGCGGAAAGGCGCGACTGCTGGGATCGAACGACGCCAGGGCGGATGTCGGCGTCGACGGCACGGCAGTGCCGCAAGGCCGCTGGACACTCGCGGGGACGGTCAGCGTGCAGGATCCCAGTGCCCTGCTGGGGCCGGCCGCCCCGGCGCTCAAAGGCGTCGACCTGCGCGGCGGCCTCGACATCGACCTGACCGTCAAAGGCGATCGTGACATCATGGTTGATGGTACGGCGACGCTGCGCGGCGCCACGCTGGCGCTCGACCAGCGATGGCAGACACCGGTGGCGCTGGACGGGACCATGCCGTTCCAGTGGAACGGCGAGGCTGGCGCACTGAATCTGAACGAGGCGCGATTGCGCTCCGGCGGGGTCCGGCTGGCGGCAACCGCCCGGTGGCACGCGGCCGAAGGCAGCGCCATCCAGGCCGCGCTGTCCGAGGTGAGGGTAGCCGACCTGCACAGGCTGTGGCCCGCGGGGGTCGCCGAGGGCGGGCGCCAGTGGGTGATCGCCAACGTCGCCGACGGACGCGTCAACACGGCGCGCCTCGGCTACAGCCGGGACGCCGCTGGGCAGGAAGCCGTGCAACTGGACTTTGATTATCAGGGGCTTACGGTTCATTATCGTCGGCCCATGCCGCCAGTGCTGGATGGCGCCGGACACGCGGTGCTCGAAGGCAGCACCCTGCGCTTCACCATCGACAAGGGCCGGATCAATGGCCTCGACGTCAAGGGATCGCAGGTGCGGCTGGTCAATCTCGGGCGCGATGGCGAGGCGGCAACCATTGACCTCGCGGGGCGCGGCGTCGTGCGCAACCTGCTGCACGTGCTGGACAGCCCGCCGCTGGGCTATATTAGCGCCTTCGGCCTGAAACCCGCCGACGTTGGTGGCGCGTTCACCTTGCGCGGCGGCATCCGGATCCCGCTGCTGGTCGACGTCCGGATGGATCAGGTCACCTTCAACGCCCGCGCCAATGGAAAGGCGTTGAGCGTGCCCGACGTACTCGACGGCCACGATCTCAAGGACGGCGATATGGTGGTAACGGTCGATGGCAATGGCCTGACCGCCACGGGGACCGGTCGCATCGGGCCACAGATGGCGCATATCCGCTGGCGCGAATCCTTTGATGCCAAAGCATCCCGGCCGAGCCGCTACCAGATCAACGCCAGCACCGATCTCAACCGCTTGCGGGCACTCGGCGTCGATCTCGGCAATCTCATCGAAGGACCGATCGGCCTGTCGCTCGACCTTGCCGGTCGCGGCCAGACCATTGATGATGGCCGCGTCACGGCCGACTTCAAGGATGCCCTCATTGTGCTGCCGGGCCTCGGCGTCAGCAAGGCCATTGGCCAGCCCGGCGCCACGCGCCTGTCGCTCACCCGTCAGAACGACCGCTACCGGATTGATGACCTGGTGGTGTCGCTGCCCGGATTCAGCCTGTCCGGCCGCGGCGAGATGAACCCCGGCGCCGGGACGCGCCGCTGGTTTCTGAAGCGCATCCAGACCCGCGAGTTCACCGCCAGCGCCGACATCATCGATACCGACGACAAGCCGACGCTGGTCACGGTCCGGGGCGACTCCTTCGATCTCAAGCCGATGCTGGGCCGGCTGTTCGCGCCCGCGGCCCGACCGGGGCCACCACCCGCCGGGCCCGGCTCGCGCTGGCCCGACATGAAGGGCACCGCGCGCTTTGATGACGTGCGCATGTACAACGACGAATCCCTTGAGGGCGCCGAGATCGCCTTCGAGACCGGCGGCAATCTGCTCTCCCAGCTCAGTTTCACCGCCAAGCTTGGCCCTTCCGAACGGATCAGCGCCACCGTGCGCAGTCTCGGCACCACGCGCCAGTTCGCCATCGAGTCACCCGACGCCGGCCGGCTGGCCCGCGCGTTCGACATCTACAACAGCGGTGCCAACGGACGACTGGTAGTGCAGGGCACCGCGCGCGGCACCGGCGCGACGCTGGAGCTGGATGGCCATGCCCGCATGACCGATTTCCGTGTCAGTCAGGCGCCGGGGCTGGCCAAGCTGCTCACCATTGCCTCGCTGACCGGGCTGCGCGACACCCTGCAGGGGCGGGGAATCGTGTTCGAGACGGTCAAGGTGCCGTTCAGCCTGCGCAACGGCGTCATCACCCTGAAGAACGCCAGCGCGGTCGGGCCGGCCATGGGTATCACCATGGAAGGGCAGTTCCAGCAGTCATTGCACCAGTCCAACCTCAAGGGCGTGATCGTGCCGTCCTACACGCTCAACAGCTTGCTGGGCAAAATTCCGCTGGTGGGCAGGCTGGTGGTCGGCGGCCGGCACGAGGGGGTGATCGGCTTCAATTACCGCATCGAGGGCAACGCGCTGAACCCCAAGGTCAGCGTCAATCCGGCCTCGGGGCTGGCGCCGGGCTTCCTGCGCCACCTGTTCTCCGGCGGGCCGGCGAAGGTGGCCTCGGAGCCGGCGACCGACTGACGGCGAACGGAAAAGCCGGCGGTCGGCTCATGCCGCGCCGGCCTGGCCAGCCGTTCAGGCCGGCTCGACCAGGCCGTGATGCTTCTTGCCGGCGGAGATTTTCACCGAGCCGTTGCCGATGGTCAGCACATGCGCCTCGTCGACGATCTTCTCGCCGTCGACACGGGCGCCGCCCTGCTTGATCAGTCGGCGTGCCTCGCCCTTGGAGGCGGCGAACCCCAGGCCCACCAGCGCGTCCACCAACGGCAGAGCGCCAGAAGCCGTCAACCGCGGCAGATCGGTGCCGGCGGTGCCCTCCTCGAAGGTGCGCCGGGCGGTCTCGGCGGCCGCCTCGGCGGCCTCGGCGCCACGCGCCAGCGTCGTCACCGCGTTGGCCAGCACTTTCTTGGCCTCGTTGATCTCGGCACCGCCCAGGGCTTCCAGACGGGCGATCTCGTCCAGCGGCAGGTCGGTGAACAGCTTGAGGAAGCGGCCGACGTCGGCGTCGTGGGTGTTGCGCCAGAATTGCCAGTAGTCGTAGTGCGACAGCTGATCCTCGTTCAGCCACACCGCGCCGCCGGCGGTCTTGCCCATCTTGGCGCCGTCGGCGGTGGTCAGCAGCGGCGTCGTCAGGCCGAACAGCTCGCCGCCCTCGATGCGCCGGGTCAGCTCGATGCCGTTGACGATGTTGCCCCACTGGTCCGAGCCGCCCATCTGCAGCCGCACGCCGTGGCGGCGGTACAGCTCCATGAAATCATAGGCCTGCAGGATCATGTAGTTGAATTCGAGGAAGGTCAGCGGCTGTTCGCGGTCCAGCCGCAGCTTGACGGAATCGAACGTCAGCATCCGGTTGATCGAGAAGTGGCGGCCGACCTCGCGCAGGAAGGGGATGTATTCCAGCCCGTCCAGCCAGTCGGCGTTGTTGATCATGATGGCGTCGGTCGGGCCGTCGCCGAAGGTCAGGAAGCGCTCGAACACCGCCTTGATGCTCGCCATGTTGGCGGCGATGTCGGCGTCCGACAGCAGCATCCGCGAGGTATCGCGCCCCGAGGGGTCGCCGATGCGGGTGGTGCCGCCGCCCATGATGACCACCGGCTTGTGGCCGCTCTGCTGCAGGTGGCGCAGCATCATGATCTGGGTGAGATGGCCGACATGCAGCGACGGGGCGGTGCAGTCGAAGCCGATATACGCCCGGATCGGCTCACGCGCGGCCAGGTCATCGAGGCCCTGGGCGTCGGTGAGCTGGTGGATGAAGCCGCGGGCTTCCAGGCGGGCGAGGAATTCGGAACGGAACGTCATGGGGCTACTCTCGATTTCAGGCTTCCGGCGCGATGGCCGACGGCGTATCACCGGGCCGGGCTGATAGCACGGGAACAGGGATGTGGGAAACGCCGCAATCGCCGTCGGGCTGATGTCCGGCACGTCCGCCGACGGCATCGATGCCGCGGTGGTGGAGACCGACGGTGCCGGCCATGTCCGGCCGCTCGCCTTTCACAGCCTCGGCTATACGCCCGACCAGCACCGGCGCATCCGTTCGGCGATGCGCCGGGCGATGGACCTGCCGGCGCCGGCGGACGATCCGCAGATCGACGCCGTGGCCGAGGAGCTGACCCATCTCCATGCCGAGGCGGTCAACGCGGCCCTGGCGGCGGCGTCGGTCAAGCCGGCGGAGGTTCAGGTCGTCGGGTTTCACGGCCAGACGGTGGCGCACCGGCCCGAGCGTGGCTGGACCTGGCAGATCGGCGACGGCGACCTGCTGGCGCGGCTCACCGGCATCGATGTGGTGGCGGACTTCCGCTCGCATGACGTCGCCGGTGGCGGACAGGGGGCACCGCTGGCGCCGGTGTTTCATCGCGCGCTGGCAACCGCCGCCCGGCTCGACCCGCCGGTGGCCTTCCTCAATCTCGGCGGCATCGGCAACGTCACCTGGATCGGCGATGGCGACGAGCACATCCTCGCCTTCGACACCGGGCCCGCCAATGCGCTGATCGATGACTGGATGCGCACCCATGCCGGCCAGCCCCATGACGCCGGCGGTCAGACCGCCGCCGCGGGCCGCGTCGACGACGCGGCATTGCGCGAATTGCTGGCAAATCCGTGGTTCGACGCCGCGCCGCCCAAATCGCTCGACCGCCAGTCGTTCAGCGCCGATCCGGTCGCCGGGCTGAACCTTGCCGACGGCGCCGCGACGCTCACGGCCTTTACCGCCGCCAGTGTGGCGCGCGCGCTGGCGCATCTTCCCGCCCCGCCACACCATTGGCTGGTGTGCGGCGGCGGGCGTCATAACGCGACCTTGATGCGGATGCTGGCCGAGCGGCTGGGGGATGTCCGCGCCGTCGAGGCGATCGGCTGGAATGGCGACGCCATCGAGGCGCAGGCATTCGCCTATATGGCGGCCCGCCACCTGCGCGGCCTGCCGATTTCCTTCCCCGGCACCACGGGCATCGACCGGCCGCGCACCGGCGGACGGCTGTTCCGGGCCTGATCGAGCCTGCTCAGGAAGGTCTGGTGGACCGGTCCTCAGTGGCCGGCGGACAGCCGCTTGTCGAGATAGCGGTTCACCGAGCCCATCAGCAGTTCCATTTCATTCTCGAAGAAATGGTTGGCGCCATCGACGGTGTCGTAATCGATGGTGATGTGTTTCTGGGTCTTGAGCTTGTCGACCAGCTTCTGCACCGCCGAGGAGGTGACGATCTCGTCGGCCGTGCCCTGGACGATCAGGCCCGAGGACGGGCAGGGCGCCAGGAACGAGAAGTCATAGAGGTTGGCCGGCGGCGCCACCGAGATGAAGCCGCGGATTTCCGGCCGGCGCATCAGCAGCTGCATGCCGATCCAGGCGCCGAACGAGAAGCCGGCGACCCAGCAGCTCGACGCATCGGGGTTGTACTGCTGCATCCAGTCGAGCGCGGAGGCCGCGTCGGACAGCTCGCCGATGCCGCTGTCGAACGTGCCCTGGCTGCGGCCGACGCCCCGGAAGTTGAAGCGCAGCACGGCGAAGCCCCGCTGGGCGAACGCCTGGTAGAGGTGATAGACCACCTTGTTGTTCATCGTCCCGCCGCCCTGGGGGTGCGGGTGGAGAATCAGCGCCAGCGGCGCACGCGGCTGAGTGGCCGGCTGATAGCGGCCTTCCAGACGACCTTCCGGGCCGGAGAAAATCACATCAGGCATGTAACCTCGGCGCAACAAGGGGTGGGAGACAGAAAACCATGGGCGCACCATGGCACGAGATTTCGCACCACGAGAGCGCCCGCTATATAGGGGGCAAGGATACGGATGCAATGAAAACCGCACCGGGACGAACCAACGGATGACCAACGCCTTGACCTATCTCGACTATAACGCGACCGCGCCGGTACATCCGGCGGTGGTCGACGCCATGGCGGCGACACTGACCGAGGTCGGCAACCCGTCGTCGGTCCATCAGGCCGGCCGGCATGCGCGCGATCTGGTGGAGGCCGCGCGCGGTCGACTGGCGACGCTGCTCAACTGCCTGCCGCGCCAGATCGTCTTCACCAGCGGCGGCACCGAGGCCAACGCCTTGGCGCTGCGAGGTCTGCCGGCGGCGCGCCGCTTTGTCTCGATGGTCGAACATGAGTCGGTGCTGGCCAATGCCGGCGATGCCGTCCGTCTGCCGGTGGACGCCGCCGGGGTGGTGGACGGCGAGGCGCTGTCGGCGGCGCTCGCGACGGCTGGACCGGGGCCGAAACTGGTGTCGATCATGCTGGCCAACAACGAGACCGGCGTCATCCAGCCGATCGCCGCGCTGGCGGCGCGCTGTCGCGCCGGCGGGGCCTGGCTGCATGTGGATGCCGTCCAGGCGCTCGGGCGTATTTCCGTCGACGTGGCCGCACTGGGGGCTGACCTGCTGACCGTCTCCGCCCACAAGATTGGCGGTCCCAAGGGGGTGGGCGCGCTGGTGATCGCCAACGACCTGCTGACGTTGACGCCGCTCTACGGCGGCGGCGGGCAGGAGCTGGGCCGACGGGCCGGCACCGAGAACGTGCCCGGTATCACAGGCTTCGCCGCCGCGCTTGATGCCCTGGCGGCGATGCCGGAGTGGACGGCCCGCGCGGCGACACTGCGCGATGCCCTGGAAGCGGCACTCATGGAGGCCGGGGGCCGCGTATTCGCGCGCGCCATCGACCGCCTGCCGACCACCACGGCCGTGCGGATGCCCGGCGTCAAGGCCGAAACCCAGGTGATGGCCTTCGATCTGGCCGGCATCGCCGTCAGCGCCGGGGCCGCCTGCTCGTCAGGCAAGGTGCGGGTCAGCCATGTCCTGCGTGCCATGGGGCTCGACGACGCGTCCGCCGGCGAGACCATCCGGATCAGCCTCGGCTGGGGCACGACGGCGGCGGAGATCGACCGGCTGGTCGCCGAATGGCGACGAATTGCCGCCCGGGTGGCGCGCCGTCCGGCTGCCGAGTAGGGTGGCGGTGATGATGTCATCCGCCCCCGAACCCGCAGCCGCCCGCCGTGGCCCGCCGCTTTACCTCGACTATCAGGCGACAACGCCGATGGACGAGGTGGTGCTGGCGGCGATGCTGCCTTACTTCGGCGCCCGCTTCGGCAACCCGCATTCCTCCACCCACCGTTACGGCTGGGAGGCGATGGCCGGTGTTGATGTGGCGCGCGGCCATGTCGCCGGGCTGATCGGCGCCAGCCCGGAGGAGATCATCTTTCTCAGCGGCGCGACGGAAGCCAACAATCTGGCCCTGAAGGGGGCGCTGATGGCGGCGCCACCGGCGCGGCGGCGGCTGGTGACGCTGGTCACCGAACATGCCTGCGTGCGCGAGACCGCCGCCTGGCTCGGCCACCAGGGCTACGACGTCGTGGTGCTGCCGGTGGACAGCGACGGCCTCATCCGCCTTGATGAACTGGACACTGTGCTCGACGACCAGGTGGCACTGGTGTCGGTGATGGCGGTCAACAACGAGATCGGCGTCGCGCAGCCGCTGGCCGAGATCGGCCGGCGCTGCCGGGCGGCGGGGGCGCTGTTCCACACCGACGCCGCCCAGGCGTTCGGCAAGGTGCCGCTCGATGTCGAGGCCATGGGCATCGACCTGATGAGCCTGTCGGCGCACAAGATCTACGGCCCCAAGGGCGTGGGGGCGCTTTATGTCCGCGCCCGCACGCCGCTGGCGCCGCAAATGCATGGCGGCGGGCAGGAGCGGGGGCTGCGCTCGGGCACGCTGGCGCCGGCCCTGTGCGTCGGCTTCGGCGAGGCGGCGCGGCTGGCGGCGGCACGACTGGGGCCTGACCTCGATCGGCTGTGGGGTCTGTTCAATCAGGCCCGCACAATGCTGGAGGCTTCGGGCATCGCATGGCGGCTCAACGGCTCGGCGGCGGCGCGCTTCCCCGGCAATCTCAATGTCTCGTTTCCGGGCGTCGATGGTGCTCGCCTGCTCGCCGACCTGCGCGGTCTGGCGCTGTCGTCGGGGGCGGCCTGCGCGTCCGCCGTCGGCAAGCCATCCTACGTGCTCGACGCGCTGGGGCTGGACAAAAGCACAGCGCAGGCGACATTGCGTATCGGCCTCGGGCGCCCGACAACGGCTGACGATGTGGCGACGGCGATGACGGTGATTGTTCAGGCCGTCAGGGAACAGACGGAGGTGGCATGGCGTCGGTGAACATTCGTTTCCTCGCGGCCAACGGGACGCCGCTTTGCACGGTGGATGCGCAGCCGGGCGAGCGTCTGCTGGATGTGGCGCAGGCCCACGACATGCCGCTGGAAGGCACCTGCGAGGGGCAGATGGCGTGCTCGACCTGCCATGTCATCATCAGCAAGGCCGATTTCGCCAAGCTGCCGCCGGCCAGCCCGGAGGAAGAGGACATGCTGGATTTCGCCTATGGCGTCACCGGCACCTCGCGGCTGGCCTGCCAGGTGTGGCTGGAAGCCGGATGGGGCGAACTGGAAGTCCGCCTGCCATCCGAATCCCGCAACATGATGAACCGCTGAGGCCGGTACCGCCCGGTCAGCGGCCGCTGAACTGGGCCGGCCGCTTGGCAAGAAACGCGGCGACGCCTTCAGCGAAGTCGGCGGTCTGGCCGGCTTTCTTCTGGTTGACCCGTTCGAGCTGCAATGACTCGGTCAGCGACATCTCCAGGCCACGACGCACACCGGTACGGATCAGCGTGTGGGCGACCGTCGGCCCCTGGGCGAGCTTCTTCGCGATGCCCAGCGCCGTCGCCTGCAACTCGGCGTCCTCGACGACCTTGTAGATCATGCCCCACTCCAGCGCGGTCTGGGCCGGGATCTTCTCGCCCAGCATCATCATCGCCTGGGCGCGCGCCTTGCCAACGAGGCGCGGCAGCAGCCAGGTGCTGCCAACGTCCGGTACCAGGCCGATGTTGACGAAGGCCTGCAGGAACAGCGCCGAGGAGCCGGCAATGGCGATGTCGCCGACCAGCGCCAGCGAGCAGCCGGCACCGGCGGCAACGCCGTTGACCGCGGTCACCAGCGGCATCGGCAGCTCCATCAGTCGTTCCAGCAGCGGATTGTAATGCAGTTCGAGAATCTTGCCGGCATCGATCGGGCCGTCGCCGACCTGGATGCCCCCCGCCGCCGCGAGATCGGCGCCCGAGCAGAAGCCGCGGCCGGCGCCGGTGATGAGCAGGCAGCGCACGGTCGACTCCGGGGCGGTGATCTGGTCGAGCACCTTGAGCAGCTCGTCGGACATTTCCGGCACGATGGCATTGAGCGACTGCGGACGATTGAGCGTCACGGTCGCGACATTGTCGGAGATTTCCAGCGTAATGGTTTGAAATGACATGATAATCCTCCCAATATAGTCACCGCTCGGTGCCACTCTCCCGGCACCTGGGCGGATCTCGATGCATAAAGCTGCCACGCGACAGGTCAGGTACGCCCGACCATGGGTGGTCTATGCGATGCCTGACCATGGCTGTCAAAGCGCAGGGTGGGGAGGGGGTGACGAGCGGTCAACCTGCCGAGGCTGCCAGCTTGGTCACGCTGGTGGTATCGGCCTCGGTGCAGACGCGGTTGCGCCCGGTCTCCTTGGCCAGATAAAGCGCCGCGTCGGCACGCTCGATGAGGTCGTCGAGACTGTCCTGCCATCGCAGCTGGGAAATGCCCAGCGACAGGGTGACCTGACCGACGGTCCGGTTCATGTTCTTGACCCTGAGCGTGCGCGAGCCGACGAAATCACGAATCTGTTCGGCAATATCGGTGGCCGCCCGGGTATCGCGGTTGGGCAGAACGATGACGAACTCCTCGCCGCCATAGCGGGCGGGAAAGCCAATACCCTGACACAGCTGTTCAAGGCTGTTGCCCACCAGCTTGAGCACCTCGTCTCCCAGCCGATGACCCCAGGTGTCATTGAACTGCTTGAAGCGGTCGATATCGCAAAACAGCAGCGACAGCGGCTTGCGATCGGCGATGGCGCGGGCGGAATGGATCTCCAGATAGCTCTGGAAGGCCTTGCGATTGGGCAGGCCGGTGAGCGGATCGGTTCGCGATTCGGCGCGGGCCTGCTCAAGGTCGCTGCGCAGGGCCTGGATCTCCCGGCTGGCAATCGCCACCTGCGACTCAAGCCGCTGGGTCTTTTCAATCATCGCCGACGTGGCCTCGATCAGCCGGCTGAGCAGTTCCCGCTGGGTGACCACATCATCGGTCGCCTGCAGGTAGTCATTGCCTTCATTCAGGGCGTCCCGGTACTGCCGGGCATCATCGCCGGCGCTCTCGACATACAGCGACAGGCGCTGCAGCTGAATCTGGCTGGCGTCGTAAAGGCTGGTCAGCCGCTGACCGTCACTGGCATTGCCGAACTGACGCCAGATCCGGTCGAGATCAAGCTGGCTGGGGAGAATCGGGCGGGCAAGCGCGGCATCGAGAGCCTCGCACAGCTTGTCATCGGACTTCGACAGATAACGGTAGAACAGGGCGTAGGTCTCCGGCGTCGGATCGACCCCAAGTCGCCCAGCCAGTTCGAGAATACGCGCGCCCAGTGCGCTGTCTGCACACATGCTCATTGCAGTTCCGCACCCCTCTGTCGCGGCTACACAAATACGGCACACCGCGCCGACCCCTCGGCGCGGCGACCTGTCGATGACCAGGAAGATAGAGGGTCGGAAGTTAAGAAAGCCCGAAAATCGATTAACTCAGGCGGCTTCCTTGCCACGGGCGGAGACCAGCAGAAAGGCGGGAACATGCGCGCCAAGGCCGACAACCGGCTCGTCAGCGTCATCGCGGTCGCGACGATCATCACCCCGGCGGCCGCGGCCGCGATCGCCTGCGCTGCTATGCCGCGCCTCGCGCGCCGGCCGGGAATCGCGCTCACGCTCAGGACGTGACTCGCGCTCACGCTCAGGACGGGACTCGCGCTCGGGCCGGCCATCACGGCGGCCCCGGCTTTCGCTGGCGCCGGCCGGCTTCTCGGCGGTCTTTTCCCTGGCCGGCTTCTCGGCGGCCTTTTCCAAGGCCTTGTCGGCCGACTTGTCCGCGCCGCCCTTGCCCCGGCTCCGACGCCGGTCACCGCCGCGGCGACCGGCCTCCGGCGCCTCCAGTGCCACGCTCTGGGCGACCTCGCGCCGCGGGATCGGTTGTCCGGTCAAGGCCTCTACCGCCGCCACCGCCTCGGCTTCGGCCGGGGTGGCAAGCGTCACGGCGACACCGCTGCGACCGGCGCGGCCGGTGCGGCCGATGCGATGCACATAGTCATCGGCATGGATCGGCACATCGAAGTTGAACACATGGCTGACGCCCGGCACGTCAAGGCCGCGCGCGGCAACATCGCTGGCCACCAGCAGCGGCAGGTCGCCGGCGCGGAACCGCTCCAGCACCTGCAGGCGTTCGGCCTGCTCCATGTCGCCGTGCAGCTGGCCGGCCTTGAAGCCATGGCGAGTCAACGACTCCTGCAGCACCTTCACGTCGCGCTTGCGATTGCAGAAGATGATGGCATTGGTGACATCGAGCTCGCGGATGAGATCGCGCAGTGTCTCGCGCTTGGCCCGTTCGCCCACCACCACCAGCGACTGGGCGATGGAGGTGTTGGCGGTCGCCGGGCGTGCAACCTCGATCGCCTTGGGGTCGCGCAGGAACTGGTCGGCCAGTCGCTTCACGACCGGGGGCATTGTCGCGGAAAAAAACAGGGTCTGACGGCGCGGCGGCATCAGGGAGACGATGCGCTCGACATCCGGGATGAAACCCATGTCGAGCATCCGGTCAGCCTCGTCGATCACCAGAATCTCGACGCCCGAGAGCATGACCTTCGAGCGCTCGCACTGGTCGATCAGCCGGCCCGGCGTGGCGATCAGCACGTCAACACCCTTGTCGAGCGCCCGGTCCTGTTCACCGAAGGCCATGCCGCCGATCAACAACGCCATGGAAAGCTTATGGTATTTGCCGTACTTCTCGAAGTTCTCGGCCACCTGGACCGCCAGTTCGCGGGTCGGCTCCAGGATCAGCGACCGCGGCATCCGCGCCCGCGCACGCCCCTGGGCCAGAATGTCGATCATCGGCAGGGTGAAACTGGCGGTCTTGCCGGTGCCGGTCTGGGCGATGCCCAGCACGTCGCGACCCTGCAACACGGTCGGGATGGCCTGGCGCTGGATCGGAGTCGGCTCGGTGTAGCCACTATCGGCCACTGCGCGCAGCAACTCTTCAGACAAGCCAAGAAATTCAAAAGACATCGAGGTTCCAGATCATTGGGGCTGCCAGACCGCCTCGATCCCATGTATCGAAACCTAGCTCTAGCTGGGCGCATATAGAAAGAAATGTGGCAAGTTTGCAATGCAGCAATTGGCCGAAACGAACGATAAGTGAGGAAAATGCGCATTTTGCCCGAGCGCCGACGTCCGCAGGCCCTGAATCCAGCGCCTTTCAGGCGATGAACTGCTCCATGAGGATGCGGTCGGCCAGCGTGTGATTGGGGTCGAACAGCAGTTCCAGTCGGATCGACTGGTCGGTCTCGACGCGAACTCGCGCCACATCGCGCACCTCCGTCTGGTCGGCGACGGCGCTGACCGGGCGCTTGTGCGCCTCCAGGACACGGAACTCGATACTGCAGCTGCTGGGCAGGATGGCGCCACGCCAGCGGCGCGGCCGGAAGGCGGAAATCGGGGTGAGCGCCAGCAGGTCGCAGCCCAGCGGCAGAATCGGGCCGTGGGCGGACAGGTTGTAGGCGGTGGAGCCGGCCGGCGTCGCCACCAGCACGCCATCACACACCAGTTCCGGCATCCGCACCTGGCCATCGATGGCGATCTCGATCTTGGCGGCCTGGCGGGTTTCACGCAGCAGCGACACTTCATTGATCGCCGACGATGACACGCGCTCGCCGGCGATGGTCTGAGCCTCCATCCGCAACGGATTGAGAATGAAGCGTTCGGCTTTCGTCAATCGTTCGTGCAGACGGTCCGGCTCATACTCGTTCATCAGGAAGCCGATGGTGCCCCGGTTCATGCCGTAGATCGGCACCCGACGCTTGAGCGAGGCATGTAGCGTCTGAAGCATGAAGCCGTCGCCGCCCAGGGCGACGACAATATCGGCCTCCGCCGGCACCACCCAGTCATAGCGCGCCTGCATGTCGACCAGTGCCGCCTGGGCCTCCGGCGCGGAGCTGGCGACGATGGCCAGTTTGTGACGTTGTGGATCGAACATGAAAGCCTGTGCGCTGTGGTGATCCGGGACGCTCCCGCAGGCGAAGTTCTGGCAGGTTCGCGCCACAGGCGCAATCACCCGCCGGTGACGCTCATGTGGCGAGGGACAGCCGGCGCGATGCCGCTGCCGATGCGGAAATCATGCCCGTGCGGCTTGGCGGCGATCGCCGCCGTGATGGCGGCGTCCAGCAGATCGTCCGATGCGCTGGCGCGCAGCGGCGCGCGCAGGTCCAGGCGGTCTTCCTGACCCAGGCACATGTAGAGCATGCCGGTGCAGGTGACGCGGACCCGGTTGCAGGACTCGCAGAAATTGTGGCTCATAGGCGTGATGAAGCCGATCGTCTGCCCTGTTTCCGCGACACGGACATAGCGGGCCGGGCCGCCGGTGCTCAGCGGCAGGTCGATCAGCGTGCGGCGCCGGGCCAGGTGGGCGCGCACCTCGGCGAGCGACAGGTACTGCTCGGCCCGTGTGACATCGACGTCGCCCAGCGGCATGGTCTCGATGAAGGTGAGGTCGAAGCCGTGCTCGGCACACCAGTCGGCCAGCCTGTCGGTCTCGTCGTCATTGACCCCGCGCAGCGCCACCGTGTTGATCTTGACCGCCAGCCCGGCGTCGCGGGCAGCGAAGATGCCCTCCAGCACCGGCGCCAGCCGGCCCCAGCGGGTAACCTGCCGGAACCGCTCGGCCTCCAGCGTGTCCAGCGAGACGTTGACCCGCCGCACACCGGCACGCGCCAGGTCGTCGGCGAAGCGCGCGAGCTGGCTGCCGTTGGTGGTCAACGTCAGTTCGTCGAGCGCGCCGGTCGTCAGATGCCGGCCCAGCGACTGGAACAGCCCGATGATGTCACGGCGCACCAGCGGCTCGCCGCCGGTCAGCCGCAGCTTGCGGACGCCGCGGCGGATGAACGCTGTGCACAGCCGGTCCAGTTCCTCCAGCGTCAGCAGTTCCTGGCGCGGCAGAAAGGTCATGTGTTCGGCCATGCAGTACTGGCAGCGGAAGTCGCAGCGGTCGGTGACCGAGACGCGCAGGTAGCGGATGGTACGGCCGAACGGATCCACCAGCGGTCCGGTGGCACCGGGCCGGGTCTGGGTGTCGTGGGACGTGATTCCGCTCTGCCACATGCATCAACATCTAGCATGCTGCCGATGCGCATCAAGCCAGGGCGGGTATCAGGCCAGAGGGAGTATCAGGCCAGAGGGAGTATCAGGCCGAGCGGTCCCGGTCCTGACCATTGCCGACAACCGAGATCAGCTCCCGCGTCACGTCATCAAGAGCGCGGATGACCTTGGCATTGGCCTTGTAGGCATGCACCGCCTCGCGCATCATGACGATATCCTCGGCCAGCGACGGCACATAGCGTGGCGTGCCATAAGCGGGAGCGGCAGTGCTCAAGGGGCCCATCGAGCCACGGCCGGGCTCGCCGGCGACAGGCTGTTCCGACGCCTGACCGTAGGCGCTTGCCGCCTGCGCGCTGTACTTGGCCTCTCTGGCCGGTCGTTGCACGATATTGCTTGCCGCGCCGTTGGCGCGGTTCGTTGCATCAACCAGCCCGGCGACCGCAATGGTCAACGCCGGTATCACCTAACACCACCCTTGTGCCCCGGTCATCTTGTCGTGACCATCGGGCGTCTGCTGAATGAAAGTCGGCTGCTTCTTTGGCAGTCCAGACCCCGAGACTGTCAGTCAGGTGTTAACATCGTCTTAACAGGTTGCCCCCGCCGTGGCGGGGAGAAACACGACGATCATCGCCCTTCCATCACCGAGGGTCTGGCTCTAGGGTGCCGTGGTCGTCATGGCGTTGTATGACGATCCCGAGTGTGCTGGCCGTAGGGACTGCTGTGACAGAGCCGCCCGTCTTCGTGATCTCCTTCCGCTACCGGCGAGACCTGGTGGCGTCGCTGGAGACCATGGGCTTCGACCTAGAGGCCGGACACACCGGCAGTCCTCTGGAGCGCCAGTACGTCCATTCCGGGGCGCGCGTGGTCGTTGTCGACATGCGCGGCGCGATTGAGAAGGGCCTGGCGGGCCTGCGGGCGTTGTCGCCGCATGTGCAGGCGCGGAGGGGCGGGCTGATCGCGTTGCTGGGTGCCCGGGATGAGCGACATCTCGGCGCGGTGGCAGAGGCCGGGGCGACACATTTCCTGATCAGTCCGTTCCGGCCGATCGAACTCGGTACGACAGTGCGTTGCGCCATATCCGTTGCCGCCCAGGCGTGCCAGAGCTTGCCGGCGTTGACCACCCCGAGCGACGATCATGGCAATGTGCCGGGCTGGGAGTGGGACAGTGCGACCAGCCTGGTGACGGTGTCGCCCGGCCTTGTCAGGACGTTCCCCCTCGGCCTGCCGTCATTCGTCGTCGGCATCGAGGCATTGCTGCGCTTCGTCGAACCCCGCCAGCAGCGACGGGTGTTCCAGACCATGCGCGCGGTGGTGGAAAGCGGACAGCCTGCCGACGTCGAAATGACGGTGCGTGTTCCCGATCTGCCACCCCGGCGGCTGCTGAACAGGGTGCGCCCGACATTCAATCTCGCCGGCAAGGTGACCGGGCTCAGCGCGACGATCGAGGACATCTCGACCACGGCGCCGGGACAGCTCGTCCAGAGCCATTTCGATATCCTGACGGGGCTGCCGAACCAGAGCCATGCCCGCACACTGGTCCAGCAAGCTCTCAAGGACGTCGAGGAATTCGCCCCTTCCTGTGCGCTGCTGCTCATCGCCATCAGCCGCTTCGACCAGATCAACGCCGCTTACGGACGCAGCATCGCCGATGGCCTGCTGCAGGCGATCGCCCGCCGCCTGCGCCGCCAGCTGCTGGGCGACGGCATCGGTGATCGCTGCACACCCTGCCGGCTGGGTGGCGCCGAATTCGCCGTGTTGATCACCGGCGCCACGGCGTTGCAGGACAGCCTGCTGGTTGCCCAGCGCGTCGCCGACATCTTCGAACGGCCGTTTCTGCTGGGCGGGCGCGCCATTCATCTGGTGTGCCGCATGGGGATTGCCGTCGCCGACATCGAGGTGACCGACGCGGAAGTTCTGTTCCAGCGCGCCGACACTGCATTGACGCGCGCCAAGCCCATGGAACCGAACAGTTTTCAGGTGTTCGCGCCAGGTGACTCCGGACCGTCCGTGCTGCGGGCAAGTCTTGAGACCGACCTCCGCCGCGCCCTGACCGACGACCGCCTCGATTTCGTGTTCCACCCGCAGGTGGATATCGCCACCGGGCGCATCGTCGGCGCCGAGACACTGGTGCGCTGGCGTCACCCCGAACTGGGACAGATCGCCCCGGAAATGCTGCTTTCGGTCGCCGAGAACGCCGAGATCATGGTCAGGTTCGACGAAAAGGTACTCGAACGTTCGCTGGAGGAAATGCGTCGCTGGACGGGCGGCCCGCTGGGCAATCTGCGCGTGTCGGTGAACATGTCGGCGGCACAGCTGCGATCGACACAGTTCGCCGAACAGGTGGTGAGCGCGCTCCGGCGGGCGGATGTGGCGCCACAGCGGCTGACCCTAGAAGTCACAGAGACCAGTCTGGTGGAGAACCTGGAAACGGCGGCACGCACGCTGGCGCTGCTGCGCAGTGTCGGCATTGGCGTCGCCATTGATGATTTCGGCACCGGCTATTCGTCGCTGGCCTATCTGAAATCCCTGCCGGTCGACTATCTGAAGGTCGACAAGCAGTTCATTACCGACCTTGCCCACCAGCGCCGCGACCGCATCCTCATCCACGGACTGGTGGAAATGGCGCGGTCGCTGGGTATCGGCGTTGTCGCCGAAGGTGTGGAGACCGAGGCCCAGCTAGAGGAACTCGTACGCGAGGGTTGCAACTGGTATCAGGGCTTCCTGTGCACCCCACCGTTGCCGGCGGCCGAGCTGGCAACCTTCGTTCCTAACTGGAACAACCGCCGTGCCAAGGTTGCGGCCACGCATCACTAGTCACACCCATTGCACTGAGCTGGCGACACTTTTTTAACAACCGCTGGCTAGTTTGCGCCTCGTCTGAAGCCAGCCAGAGGGGGCGACGCGTTTGGGACGCATCCTGTTGATCGACCGGGACGCCGAACGGGCGTCCATGACCGAGCACGTGCTGCGGCCGGTACTGCGTGAGATTAAAGTCGCTCATTCGCTGTCCGGTGCGATGGCCGCACTGGAAGGCGCCCGCTTCGACGTCGTGATCGTGCGGGTGGAGGCGGAGCGTGTCCGGTCGGCGCAGGAGATTGATGTCACCGACATCACCCGGATGATCGACGACGGCCGCAAGTTGGGGGGACGCCAGGACTGGCTGCTGATGGCGCTGGTCGACCAGCCCGACAGCATGTTGCAGACCATGCTCGATGATGCCGGTTTCGACGATATCGTCTGCGAACCCGTTCATCCCATGCAGCTCGCCAGCCGGGTGTCGACGCTGCTGCGTCTGGCGACCATGTGGCGTGAGCTGCTGCGCCGGCAGCGCACCGCCCGGCTGTTCACCGCCAACTCGCCGGCCGCCAGTGACGTCAACCTTGAACTGGAGCGCCCCGGCCTGCATCCGGGGCCGCGCGCGCACCCCAGCATTCTGGCGTTCGACATGACCGGCGGTGGCAGGCGTGCCTTGCGGGTTCACCTCCACCATCATGCCACGGTATCGTGGGCAACCGCCGAAGACGATGCGCTGGGTGCGCTGTTCACCAGCAACGTGGATGCCTGCCTGCTTCTGGCATCGGACGATTTCGACGCAGCGCTGCGCTTCGCGGAAACGGTGCGCCACTCCGTATCGCTGTTCAACCTGCCGCTGCTCATCATGGCCCGCGCCATGACTCACCAGCAGATGGACAGGGCATTCAAGGCCGGGGTCACGGATGTCATCATCGGTGACGATTTTCCCCAGGATTTCCAGTATCGCTTCGCGTCGCACGTGCGGCTGGAACGCCTGCGCGGCACGCTGGTCCACGCCTATGAACGGGCCGCCAACTCGGCCAGCCGCGACAGTGTGAGCGGCGTCTACACTCACGGTTTCGCCATGGCGCACCTTGACCAGGCGATTGCCGACAGCCGCGCCCTCAATCACCCGCTCACCGTCGCCCTGTGCCGGATCGACAACATGGACGAGATCAATCGCCGCTTCGGCTATCATGCCGGCGACCATGTGCTGGGCCAGGTGGGCGTGGTGTTGCGCCAGGCATTGCGGGGCGAGGATCTGGCAGCCCGACTGACCGGTCGCGAATTCATGCTCATTTTCCCGGACACCCCGGACAGTCGTGCCCGGCTCGCCTTGGGCCGGGTGCTGTCGATCCTGCGGTTCTCGCCACTGGCACTGCCCGAACAGGCGCAGGGGGGGCTCCACCTGCGGGTCAGCAGCGCCTGTCTGGGGCGCGGGCAGGAGGAGAGCGCACGCGAACTGCTGCGTGCGCTGTCGTCCCGCCGCCGGGTGGCGGCCTGACTGACGCCTTGACCGGGGTCGCCCGGCGGCGCACCCTCATCGCATGACAACGCCTCTCACCATCGACATCATCTCCGACGTCATCTGCCCGTGGTGCTATGTCGGCAAGCGCAACTTCGACCTCGCGCTCGCCGCGCGGCCGGACATTGACGCGACGCTGCGCTGGCGACCGTTCCAGCTCGACCCGTCGGTGCCGCCACAGGGCGTTGACCGCAGGAGCTATCTGCGCGCCAAGTTCGGTGATGACGACCGACTGGCGGCGATCAGCAACAGCCTGAAGCAGACCGCCGCGGAGGCGGGGCTCAGCCTCAATCTGGAAGCCATCGCGCTCACTCCCAACACGCTCGACGCGCACCGGCTGCTGCACTGGGCCGGCGGGCAGGGCCAGGCGCACGCCATGGCCGAACGGCTGGGTCGCGTCCGTCAAGGTGGTGTAATTTCGGCTGTGGCCGTGGGCCATCGTCAGGCGGCTTTGGCGGTGATGTGTAGGGGCTGATTTTCCTCCTCGATCATGGGTTGGTTGAGTTCGGCCATGCCTT